>CAKOYU010000004.1 GCA_934130975.1 uncultured Clostridia bacterium
TCTTCGTAAATAATTTTACAACCAAAAAAATTAGATGTAAATTCATTTATTTACATCTAAAAGTATACATGTAATTTGTCTATTCAACAAACTCTACAAAAAAATAATTATCATAATCTTTAATATTTTTCAATTCATCAAAATATATTGAAAAATCTCTACTTGATTTAAACACATTACTTTCACAATTAGTAATGTAGAAAATAGGTGTGTTATTATTGTTTTTAAAATAATTTGGAAATTTCAGATTCATATTTTCAAATTCTTGTTTTAGTTCACTTAATGATTTTTCTGTTTTAACTACTAAAACTACACGACGTGTTAAATAATCTCCATTTCCTCCTGAATCTCCAATTTTACTTTTTAATGCAATCTTATCAACATTTTCAGGCAATATAATATTATCCACTTGTGTTTCAAGACCTTTTAACCCAGTATTTGAATATACGAACAGACATATTAAAATTGCAATTACAACAATACTTATTATAATTATTACTTTTTTATTTTTCATATAATCTTTTTCTCCTCTACAAATTACTATTCGTATTTAACTTTACCTTGTTAATTCATAACTTTACTCTATTAATTCTTTTACCAATGTCTCATTGTTACAAATTCAAAATCATCTGGAAAATGGCAATCTTTATATGTATTTTCTAATGTTAAACAATATTTTATTATTTCTTCTTTATTCATAACTAAATCCTTAACGATCACTTGTTCCATCTTGATTACCGTTTTCATCTTTCCAATCAAAGAAAATTATATCTCCAATGATTGAATAATTGCTTTCTACTCTATTGCGCCATTTATCTTTTTCTTTAAATTTTTTGAATAATATATTAAATCAGTACAAATCAAATCTCCATCTTTAATTTCTTCATTGTAATTATCTATAAAGAAATTTTTAATTGTTTTCTCATATTTATCGAACCCCTGCTTAACATAGAAAGGAATGTTATTCTCCGTTGTTCCTACTACCATTCTGTCATATTTCTGTTTATAATTACCACATAGTGATTTTAAAAGTGTTTTTGCATAACCTTTATTTCTGTAATTTTCTTTTGTAACTATGTTTTTTAATTCTAATGTTTTTCTAGAAATAGGCAAAATAACTGCAATAGAAATTAGCTCATCTTCCTTTTTTAAAGCATATACATCAGAATCGTTCAAATACTTATGTATCATATCTTTTGAAGGATCTGCCTCTAAAAATAAATCAATATAATCTTCTTTATTTTCTATTTTTTTCACTTGCATTCTAGGTTTTCTTGGTATCTCGTAACCATTGGGAATACTAGGTTTTGTAGTATTGTGGCTATTATATCTCATCTCCTCTGAAAATACACAACCACAATATTTTTGCATATATAATCCAAGCTCTTTTGCTTCAGTCTGACCATCCCTAAACCCGACTCTAAAATCTCTATACAAAAATGTAATGTTATACTTTTGGGCCATTTCCTCTCCAATTTGTTTAAGAGCCTCATGATTTTGATATGGACTAATTAATAACGTTGTTGAAAATGTATCATAACCATTTTCTTTAGCATATTTTGCCGTTTGTTCAAGTCTAACTCTATAACAATATTTTACACATCTATTATTCAAATCATCTATAACATTTTTGCAAAATTCTCTTAAACCATAATCTTCATCGAAAATAGCATTTATACTAATAGATTTTGCATATTCTTTTAATGTATCTCTTCTTGTTTTATATTCAATATATGGATGTATATTAGGATTGTACCAATATACTGTTGGTTCTATGTTTTCACTTCTTAAACTCTTTATGCAATATACACTACAAGGTGCACAACAAGTATGTAATAATAATCTCATTTTCTTTTTGCTCCTATCTTATATTTTTGAAAATTTGCACATTTGGGACCGGTTCTGTTTTGCTCACTGCGCATTTGGGACCGGTTCTGTTTTGTCTCAAGAATGGTACTTTTTTGTTCTTTTAAATAAATTTAGTTTGATACTCATATCCTAAATGATCATATGCCGGTGGCAAAACCATTCTTCCTCTAGGAGTCCTTGCTATAAATCCTATTTGAATCAAATATGGTTCATACACATCTTCGATTGTATCTATTTCTTCACCTAAAGACACTGCAATAGTTTCGATTCCAACAGGTCTACCTTGATATTGAGTTATCATAACTTCCAATATTCTTCTATCAACATCATCTAAACCAAGCTCATCTATTTCAAGTTGATTCAAAGCATGTTTTGTTATCTTTAGATTAATATCTCCATCCCCTAAGACTGCAGCATAATCTCTAACTCTTTTTAACAATCTATTTGCAATTCTTGGGGTTCCTCTAGACCTTCTTGCTATCTCCATAGCTGATTCAGCATCTATTTTAACATCTAAAATTTTAGCAGATCTTTTAACAATTATCTGCAAATCTTCTGGTGTATATAATTCCAACTTATGAATAATTCCAAATCTATCTCTTAATGGTGTTGTAAGTGAACCGGCTTTTGTTGTAGCTCCGATTAAAGTAAATTTAGGCAAATCTATTCTAATTGATTTTGCACTTGCTCCAGAACCGATAACAATATCTAATGTATAATCTTCTAGCGCTGGATATAAAATCTCTTCTACATTTTTACTTAATCTATGTATCTCATCAATAAACAACACATCATACTCTGACAATGTAGTCAAAATTGCAGCTAAATCGCCTGGTTTCTCAATAGCAGGACCTGAAGTCACTTTGATATTCGAATGCATTTCATTTGCTATTATATTTGCAATTGTAGTTTTACCAAGTCCCGGAGGTCCATAAAACAAACAATGATCTAATGCCTCATCTCTTTTCTTTGCAGCTTCTATATATATTCTCATATTTTCTTTAACTTTAGTTTGTCCTATATATTCATCTAAAGATTGAGGTCTTAACGATTTTTCTAACCTTTCTTCTTGCATATTTTCTAACTCTGGCCTTATTAAGCTATCATTTTCTTCCATTTTTACCTTTGTCCTTTCCTATATTGTTCTAATATTCATTTTTCTTTAAAAATTATATCAAAATAGTTCTATTTTTTCAATATTTATATATATTTAATAATGAACATTTGAGCAAAAAAGTACCATTCTTGTGAGCAAAACAGAACCGGTCCCAAATGCGCAAATGTTCAATTGCTCAAGAAAGGAAGTTGCAATTTGCGAACTATAAAGATACTATTTTTTAACACCATCATTTTATTACTTAGTTCAGTAATTCTCCAAATCATAAATATGTTTTTCAGTATATTTATTTCAAACACAATTGGAGAAGAAGCTGTTGGAGTCTTTTCACTGGTAATGTCTGTTTATGCATTTGGAATAACTCTTGCATCTGCCGGTATAAATATTTCAGCTACAAGAGTGGTTTCTGAAGAACTTGCCTGTAATAATGAAATTGGTGCTAAACAAGCAACTAAAAGATGTTTATTTTTTAGTTTGATCTTTGGAATTTGTGCTAGTTTAATTTTCTTTTTTCTAGCTGATTTCATAACTATTCATTGCTTACATAGTCGCATTAGCAAAAATGTAATTTATCTAATTTGTATTGCACTTCCTTTTATTTCGATGTCCTCTGCTATGAATGGCTATTTTACCGCAGTAAGACGTGTTTATAAAAATGCAATTGCAAAATTTGGAGAAGAATTTGTCAAAATTTTTTTCACAGCGATTTTATTGAAATCTTTTATGCCTGATGGAATTGATTATGCTTGTTATTCACTAATTTTAGCAGATGTAATATCAGAAGTAACCTCTTTTTTACATCTGTATTATTTATATTTAAGAGATAAACACAGTTCCCTTATTGAATCAAGATACAAAGACCTTGATAGTTATAATAAACGTATTTTGCGAATTACCATTCCAGTTGCATTAACATCTTATTTGCGTTCTGGCTTATCTACCGCAAAGCAATTAATTATTCCATTTAGTTTGCAAAAAAGTGGCATGAATTCTTCAAATTCGCTAATTGCTTATGGTATTGTTAATGGTATGGCTATGCCAATTATAATGTTTCCTGTTAGCTTAATTATAAGTTTTAGTAGCTTACTTGTACCTGAATTTTCTAGATGTTATACCCAAGAAAAATATTCAAAAATAAAATTAATATCAGTTATAATTTTAACTTGTACCTTAATATTTGCAATAATCATAGCTATCTTAATTTTTATATTTGCTGATAATTTAAGTATGTGGATATATCACAAATCAGAAATTGCAAAATATCTTAGAATTCTTTCACCTTTAGTCATTGTAATGTATCTAGATATTGTAATAGACAGCATTTTAAAAGGATTAGATGCACAAGTTGATGTTATGGCAGTCAATATCTTTGATTGCCTAGTAAGCATTTCTTTTATTTATTTTCTAGTTCCTATTCTTGGTTTTAGTGGATACATAATTTCTATTTTTATTAGTGAGATTATTAATTTTAGTTTAAGCGGATATAAATTACTACGAATATTAAAAAAATTTGATTTAAAACCTAATTTAAAAAAGAGCAAAACAGAACCGGTCCCAAATGCTCAGTGAGCAAAACAGAACCGGTCCCAAATGCGCATTTTTTTAATTATATAATTCTACTAAAGCGTGAATTGATTTATCATCTTGACTTTTTACAACTACAAAATGTTTTCCATTTTCAAAACTGTATTTGCAATTTACTGTTTCTCCAAGTTTTATTTCTTTTTTATATGTAATTCTAATGTTATTTAGATTCCCTTTATTATATACTTCTTCTGGCAATGCTTCATTTGCCAAATCAACATAATTCAAATTATGCATATGATCATTTACGTCTATATCTGCTTTTCTTACTTTATATTCCGCTTCTGATTGATATTTATCAGGTTCACGCATTTTAGGAAAATCCTCATTCTGTGAATCAAATGCAAACATATCTAATTCTGGTTGATATTTTTTTAACAATTCATCATCAATTCTAACTATTTTTCCTTTTATTGTATCTACAAGTACCCATTTTGATGATGCTAAAATAATTACATTTCCTTGTTCATCATATACTTTAAAATCACGATATGCATAACATCTAATAGCATTTTTTGACCATGTTGTTGCTTTTATTTTTTCTCCATAATTAGGTCTTCTTATAACTCGCAATTTCCATTCAATTATTATCCAACTTAAATGTGTTTGTGGAATATCTAAAATTCCATATCCTGCCAAATCTGAATGTTTTCCTCCTACATCTTCTAAATAACTTAATATCGCCTTATTAGTAGCTTTATTTTCTCTATTTATATCTGATAATTTTATTCTATATTCATTTTCTACTATCATTATATTGTCACTTCTTTCTTATAATTTATAAATTTTTGAGCAAAAAAGAACCATTCTTGGGACAAAACAGAACCGGTCCCAAATGCGCAGTGAGCAAAACAGAACCGGTCCCAAATGTGCCAAATGTGTATATTAATATCCTGGCTTCTCTAATAATCTAAACATATTCTTTTTATACTTTTCAACACCTGGTTGATTAAATGGATTTACTCCTAATATCATTCCTGACATTGCACATGCTTTTTCGAAGAAATATATTAAATGTCCTATTGTTTCTTCTTTTAAAGCTGGTAATTCTATTACTATATTAGGTACATCTCCAGAAACATGTGCTTCTATTGTTCCTTCCATCGCTTTTTTATTTACATAGTCTAGACCTTTTCCTGCTAGATAATTTAGACCATCTAAATTATCTTCCTCTTCTTGGATTGTTATATCTGATTCTGATTTTTCTATTCTTATTACTGTTTCAAATAAGTTTCTTCTTCCTTCTTGTATATATTGTCCCATTGAATGTAAATCTGTTGTAAAGTCTACTCCTGCAGGGAATATTCCTAATTGGTCTTTTCCTTCACTTTCTCCATATAATTGTTTCCACCATTCTGTGAAGTAATGCATTTTAGGTTCATAGTTTACTAATATTTCTGTATTTTTGTATAATTTATATAAGATATTTCTAACTACTGCATATTGATAACATGCATTGTATTTTAAGTTTGAGTCTTCATATTTTTCTTGTGCTGTTCTTGCCCCTTCCATTAGTCTGTCTATGTCTATTCCTGCAACAGCTATTGGTAATAGTCCAACTGGTGTTAATACTGAATATCTTCCTCCAACATTGTCTGGTATAACAAATGTTTCATACCCTTCTGAATTTGCAAGTGTTTTTAATGCTCCTCTTTCTTTGTCTGTTGTAACATATATTCTACTTCTTGCTTCTTCAATTCCATATCTGTTTTCTAACATTTCTCTGAATATTCTGAATGCAATTGCTGGCTCTGTTGTTGTTCCTGATTTTGATATTACATTTACTGAGAAATCTTTTGTTCCTAGTAATTCTATTAAGTCATTTATGTAGTTAGGACTTAAATTGTTTCCTACATATAGTATTTGTGGATGCTTTCTTTTTTCTTCTGTTAACATATTGTCAAATGTGTTTGTTAAACTTTCTATTACTGCTCTTGCTCCTAAATATGATCCTCCAATTCCTATTACTACTAATACTTCTGAATCTTCTTGAATTCTTGCTGCAGCTTCTTTTATTCTTTTGAATTCTTTTTTGTCATATTTTGTTGGTAAATCTATCCATCCGACAAAATCTTTTTCATCATTTGCTCTTTTGTGTAACTCTTGATGTATTTGTTCCACCTTTTCTTTGTATTTCATAATTGCTTTTTGTTCTATTCCTGTGTTTTTTAAATTTAGTTTTAAATTTAACATACTAATTTTCCTCCTTTAGTTCATCAATAATAACTTTATAATCAGATGCCATAAGTATTGCTGTTCCTGCAACTAAAATATTTGCACCTGCATTTTTAACTCTTGGTGCTGTTTTTAAGTTGATTCCTCCATCAACTTCAATATCTATTTCTAGTCCTTTTCTCTCTATATATGACTTTAATTCTGATATTTTTGCCAACATATCTGTTATTAGTGTTTGACCTCCTTTTCCTGGTTCTACTGTCATTACTAAACACATATGAATATATGGCAAATATTCATATACTTCTTCTATTGGTGTTTCTGGCTTTATCGCAATTCCTACTCTTGAGCCTTTTTCTTTTATTAATTGAATATTTTTCATAACATCTTCTTTATCTTTGCAAGCTTCTAAATGAAATGTTATAATATTAGGCTCTACTGCTGAAAATACTTCTATTCCTGTTTCTACGTCTTTTACCATTAGATGTATATCCATTGGTAAATTTGATATTCTTTCTATATATGTACTGTATTCTAACATATTGTGATATGTGTCTTTTTCTACAAATTCTCCATCCATTACATCTATATGGAAATAGTCTGTTTTTGACTTTTCTAATGCTAAAAATGTTTCGGCTTCTTTTCCTTTTTCTACTGTTAGGATTGATGTTGATACTTCTACCATCTTTTTTCCTCCTTTTTCCATTTATATTTTACTATTAGTTCTTTGAAATATCAAGACTTTATATTTTATTTTTTTAATTCTATGTTACTAAATAGTTACAATTCACAGCAAAAACCCTATACTTTGGTTCACAACCTTGTATAGGGTATAATTTATATATTAGGTTTATCCACCACAATAAAATTAGCAAAATTCTCAGACATCTTATTACCATACTTATCAAAAAGCTCAAACACGACTCTATAAGTACCAACATCAAGAGAATCAGAAAAAGCAACTTTATAACTGCCATCACCGTTATCATTTACAGTAATCTTTTTAGAATTTTCCGTAGCAGAATAATCAAAATCACTTGTCTTTTCTACAACAGATACTTTAATAAAAGGATCCTCTAGTTGTCCAGAGCAATTAGTATTAATTATTCTAACTTCCTCTTTACCTTTTGTAATTAATTGAAGTTTATCTTCAGCTAAATTTTCGCTATTATCAATACTAACATCTAGGCCATAATTATCTGAATAATCAATAATAGTTAATGGAACATCTATCCAACCTGCAATGTTTCCATTTAATAAATCATTTTGTGCAAAAGCATATGCAAATTTAATTTTATATTTTCCTGCTGACAATTGATTTTGTTCTAAAACATTTTTCATATCCATTTGGAAATCAAAATTATAACTTGTACCGCTGTCCATGCAATTATCTAAAAACTTGCATTGTGTTGTTCCATTTACAATTGTACAAGTACTACCATTCAAAGTAATTCCACTACCAATCGGAATATCCACTTGCTTACCTTCTGCATTATATATTTTTATATTTCCATATAATTGTTTTCCCTCTCCATTAAATGTTTGAACAGTTCCGGCTGATTTTATTGTAACAACTCCATTTGGCTCATATTTTTCTAATTCAGTATTTATACTGCTAGGTTTAAACACTACTTGTGAAATATTAATTTTGTTAGTATTTTCTATTTGTTCAGAATCAATCCAACTTTCATTATCTAAAATATTAATCATTGAATAATAAGTTCCTGCCTTAATAAATGCATTATTATTTATAATATTTGCAAAACTTACAATAAATCTGAAGCTTTCACTATAATTATATAATGTATCACCTGTAACACCATTAACTTCTTTTGTTGCTCCATCTGCAGATTGTAAATTCGAAATCTGTTTAAATGTATTTCCATCTTCATCTTTGAATAAAGATAAATTTACACTATCAGTATCTGTATTTACAACATAATTATAATTTTTACCATTATAAATCATTAATATTTCTGTTCCACTTGGGATTGTTGTAGCTGTTTGTTTATCAGTCTTTAATACAAATTGCCTACTTATATTAGCATATTTATTTGGATTAGTTGAATTTTTATAAAACTCATAATTTAATTCTACTTCTTGAGTATAGCTTCCTATTTCTAATATACTAATATCTTCTGCTGAATTTCCAGTATTATCTCCAATTGAACCAGTATATATTTTGTCATTAATATTTGTTGATTTGATTTCTACAAAATTTGAAATCTCAACATCCTGTTCAATATAGTAATAAGAATAATCTCCTTTTTGTGATAATATTGTATATTTGCTTTCACCACTAATAATTTCATCACTTGATTGACTTTGAGTTCTAGCAGTTGAAGCACCTTTTACCTTTATATATGGATGATTAATTCCTCCTACTATAACATTTTTGCCATTAACAATACTTGGTGTTAAAAGCAATTTAGTAGTTCCTGTAATATCACCACCAATTGTAAAACAAATATTACTATCTAAATATAATTCTCCACCACCATTGAAATTTCCTGTAATTTCTTCATTATTAGAAAGTTTTAAACCGCTTTCTTCTGGAACTGACATATTCTCAACATCTTTAAGTCCATTATCTATAATCACATAACTGTTTTCTAAAAACACATTTTTCCAATTTTGAATTTTGCCTGCTGTTTTATAGCAGACTTCTTCATTTGCATCTTCAAAATTGATAAACATCAAATTTGCATCTTCTGTTCCTATCAATTCTTTAATATTACCTCCATTTATTTTTACAATTGGAGGATTTACAATTGTATCTGTATCAGAAGGATTTTTAAAACCTATTTGCAATTTAGAAATAGTAGCATTTCCGCCTATTTGTAAATAATTATTTTTTGCTAGTTCTGATATAATTGTAGAATCTTTTGCAACTAGTGGATTCCAAGTTCCAGAGTTTAATATTATACTAGATAAGTTTCCATATAATACATTCATTTCTTCATCTGTTCCAACATTCTCTGTAGCTTCAAAAGAACCTGTAGAGAAAAAACTTAAATCTGCTAAATTTAAATATGTTTTCGTTGTAACATCAGTTCCGTGAATATCAGTAATATTATCTTCTGGCAAATATTTTATATTTATGTTATCAAATCTTAATGAAGAATATATTTCAATTTCTTCGTCTTTGGCACCTAAATATAAAGTATATTTTTTATCATCACTACTAGTTATTGTTACTGGTTTATTACTTCCTGTTTGATACCCCAAATAATCAGAAGAATAGTTTTTATATGTACCTTCATTATCTACTGCAAATTCTGCCCCTTCTGCATTATAATTTATTTCATATAAATCTCCACATAATACAAATACGCTATCATAAACTGTATTATTAGCATTTTCTTCTATTAATTCATATGCTCTTTTTAATGTTGCAACAGCATCTTCGATGCTCGTACCATAATTTTCATCTAAGCTTTGCTCTACTTGTCCATTTTCTGCACTTGCATTCTCTCCATTATTAAAAATATGATACTCATCATAATACATTTTATCATATGGACTTCTTACATAAATTGCTTTCCCATAAATTGCTGTTACCTCTATTGCAGTTACACCTTTAGGAACATTATACAAACCATTTTGTGCATATATTGTATTAAGATTTTCTGTTACTTTTTTTCCGTTTTGCGTCAATTCTGTTATTTGCCAGCCAGTTAATACCATTTTATATGAATGTCCATCTATTTCTGTTGTTCCACCATCAAAATCCATTTCATTTTTACTTAATACAATTTTTCTATTTGTATTATTGGCAATTTTTTTAGTAGTTACAACACTTTTGCCAGTCCCTTTTCCTGAATTATAAGTCACTTGTATTTCAGTAGTTTCTTCAGCTTTTGATTTTGGTACTAATCCTTTTATTGCCACAATTACTAATGTAATAACAAATAATATAATTAAAAATTTAAATCTTTGTTTTTTTAACATTTTTGATTTCATTCCTTTCTAAAAAAGATGTAACCGCGTTTTAAATGAAATTTGATGCAGACCAAAATTGTAATTATTTTTTAATCTACTCTTCTACAACCTTAAAATCATAAGCCCTAATATAATTAGAAGTCGTTGAAGCATTCAACTGTGCAGTCTCTCCAGCATTAATTGCATTCACAAAAGCCATCATGGTAGCAATTTCATTACCACTTTCATCAAGCAAAACTATTTTTAATTTTTTTAATTCAGTATTCTGATCTGTTTTATTTGTAACATCAGCTAAAAGTGTTGTCATTCCATCTTTTTCTGTAAGCTGAATATTAGAAATTAGCAATCCATTTACGAGTTTTGCCTCATTCAATTTAGTACTTTTATTTATACTTATTCCATCATTCATTTCTTGAACATATGATTCATCTTCTGTTGAAGTTGGTTGTGCATCTTTTTTATTAACATTTATTATAATTGCTATTAAAACTATTATAAAAACTACTGTAAATGCCACAATAACTTTTAATTCTTTCCTTCTTTTTGCATGTTTATTTGCCAAGTTATTTCACTCCTTTAGTTTTAAAAAAATAAATTTCTGATATATCTATTTTAAAATCACTTTCTAATTTTCCTCTAATCATAACTAATTTGTTTTTAGTTATATTCTGATAACAGTAATCTGCTATCTTATCATAAGCTTTAGCTACAATTATATCACCATTTTCTAATTGCAATTTAAATTCTATAATCGAATCATGTTTACCTCCAATTGCAAAACGAAAATTAACCTTATTAATTATAGTTCCTAATAAAAAACATTCATTCATAATTATCCTTTTTGTATAACATATATATTCATCAAAATTACTAACATATATTATACTGTTTCATTTTTACCTTTTTAGAAAAGGAAGGAATAAATCTCTTTATTACTAATACTTTGCTGTATGCATTCCGTAAAATACATAATCTGAAATAGTATTAGAGTGTGAGACGCGAACCTATATTGTTGTTGGTGTTAGTAGGGTTGTTGTTGTTGCGATTGACTGCGGTATTAGTATCATCAGTATTGTAATTGCCACCACGATTAGTACGGTACCTAGAAGAGTTCGCCTCTTTCGATTTATCCCTAATCTATATTTTTAACGTTAAAAGCATCTTCAATATAGAATAATTTATTTGACAAATTATAGATATCTGCCCATTTTATATATCCTATATGTCCAGCCAAATATCTTTTGGCCTCATGACTAGTAATTTCTCCAGTCTTTACTTTTTGTTTTAATTTCTTTATTCTTAATTTTAATTTTCTTTTTCCTCTATCCCTTAACTTTAATCTATATTCATTTATTTTATATCCGCAAAAATTTACTCCTTGTTTACCTTTAAAAATTTGAGTCTTATCATTTAATTCTAAATCTAATTTTTCTTTTAAAAACTTACGAACAAGCTGTAACACTTTTTTGGCTTCTTCTTTAGTTTGTACTATTAAAATACTATCATCTAAATAACGCACATAATATTTTACTTTCAATTCATGTTTTACATATTGATCAACTTCGTTCAAATATATATTAGCAAATATTTGACTTGTATAATTTCCTATTTCTATACCTTTTTCTCTTTTTTGGGCATACAAGATTTCTTTTATTAGCCAAATTAGTTTTGGATCTTTTATTTTTCTTTCTAAAATTTCTAGTAAAATCTTTTTGTCTATACTATTAAAATATTTTGCTACATCTGTTTTTATAATATAATAATTTTCCCATCTTTGTTTTGCTTTTTTCATATATTTTTGAACACAAAATGCAGATCTGTGCATTCCTTTTCCTTTAATACATGCAAATGATGTTGGAATAAACTGTGTTACAAAATATTTTAATAAGAAATTCTCAGCTAACCAGGTATGTACAATTCTATCAATATAACGTGATTTTTCAATTTTTCTTAATTTGGGCTCTGTTACATAAAACTCTATATAGCCTCCATGTTTATATGTTCCATTTTTTAATTGCATATATAACCACATTATATATTCTTCTTGCTTCAAATTAAATTTGATTAATTCTGGCTTTCGATTTTTACCTCTTCTTGCTTTTTTATGTGCTTCTAGAAGTTTTTCATAAGTTAAATATTTATCAAATTGATTACGTATTGTTTTTGGCATAATATTTAATTAGCCCTCCTAATATTTTACCAATTTCATAAATATGTCCCATTGCTGTATTAAATTTTTTGATATCTATCCAAGCAAATTTTTTCATTATTCTTAATAGAATTCTCTGTGTATTTAATTTAGCATCTATTTTGTTTAAATATCCTAACCTTTGAAATTTAGGTAATTTAGAAATATACATTATATCCTCTAAAGTTGAATACATTATTTGTTTAAAATCTGTTCCTATGCTAAATTTTTCTGTTCTTGGAAGTTTAATTAAAGTTTGGATCATATATTCCATATAATTTTCATATATTGGAATTAATTTTAATTCATTATCACTACTCATAGATTTTTCCAATCTCCATTTTCGCATTTTCTAAAAATTCATATGCTTGTTTAAATGTGATATTATCTAAATCTATGTCTTTTATTTCACTTATAATTTTCTTTAGTTTCGAATTATTCATATAATCAGAATAATTTTCTATTTTTGAATAATCATCATCAATTATTTGAAATGGAATTTTCCTTTTTTCAAGTTGTCCTATATAAAATTCCAATCTTGAAATTGGAAAACCACACTTTTCTATTTCTTCATTTAGTTTTGTTTTTTTAAAACCAAATACAGATGATAATTTTTCACAATCATCTGCTAATGCAAGATAAAACATACCACTTTTAAATAGATAAATTTTCTCTGCATCTTTAGATTTTAAGTTGATATATGATTTTTGTAATTTACTCATTTTTTTCTTTTGTTCCTTTCAAAATTTTATCTTCAGGGGCTTACGCCCCCTGTACAATTTTGTTCTAGTTTTCGCCTTAACCCTTTTGCTAGCATCGTTCACTTGTATCGCAATTAGTGGCCAGAGCTACTTCAAATAAAGTGTGAGACGCGAACCTACATTGTTGTTGGCGCTAGTAGGGTAGTAGTAGTAGTTGCGATCGACGGCGGTATTAGTATCACCAGTACCGTAAAAGCCACCACGAATAGTACGGCACCCAGAAGAGTACGCCTCCTGTGTCCACTCTCTAACATTCGAGCTTAGGTCGAATATGTTATTCATGATGTCATTTGGATATTCTCCTGTAATAGACCTTGTACCTGAATGATTTCCTGTTCTTTGTGTAACTTTAGTATTATCTGAACCTTCTAATATGTAATTTAATGTTGCATCATATTGACTTCCCCATATCATCGCACAATTTACACTTGTACTATTATAATATGGATTATTTGAATATCCACTGCTTGACCTTAAATACATGTCATACCAGTTTGTACTCGCCATAGTTATTGCTCCTGCAACCGATTTTATTATATCTCCCGAATTTTCTTTATTTGTTGTTGATCCAGAATTCCATCTACTTGTTTCATATCTTCCCACATAAAATCCACCATATTTATCTACACTTTCGACCATTTCTGTGAATTTTTTATTTATGTATTGTCCTAAAGTAGCAGGTGAATTTATTGTAATTGTATCATCTTCTATTGAACTCAATTTGCTATAATTTGCAGCATCATATTGTGTTCCAGATGAATATTGCCAAGATAAGTTTTTATCACTTCCTGTTACTAAGCTTGGTTCTCTATAACCATTAGTTCCTACTCTATATGCCAAACTATCACTCATAACATATGATTTAGTGCCACTATAGCTATAAAATATTCCTTCATAATATTTTGAAGAACTTTCTTTTGTATATCCAGATTGCATTCTAGCCATTGGTTTATATTTTGAACTATTATTAGATAATGCAACTGTAGTTACGCCATCATAAAGCGCATTTTTTACAGGTACCCAAACATATTGATTTCCTGCCTCATCTTCTATAACTAATCCGTTTTCTACTGTACTATTTAATGAAGATGTACCATATCTAAATCCTGCTGGTATTACAGCTTGTGGATTTTCTTTACTTGGATAGTAACGATTTTCAGTTTGAATTTCAGAATAAGTTTCAAGTTCAGAAATCTCTGTTGTTTTAAAGTTTGAAGAATTATTCTTTCCATCTGTTATTCTTGTATAAACTATATCTCCAACTGATAATCCCTTTACTATACAACCATCTGTAAATGTTTGTGCATTATTATTTACCTTTG
Source organism: uncultured Clostridia bacterium (assembly GCA_934130975.1). Classification (GTDB taxonomy): domain Bacteria; phylum Bacillota; class Clostridia; order TANB77; family CAG-508; genus CAG-269. The sequence goes on from CAKOYU010000004.1 coordinate 14,959, forward strand.
CACCTTCTTTCCATCCATTTTCTGTTGGTGTACTTCCCGATTTTACAATTTGATATTGTATACGATAATTATTTGCTTTATATGTATTTGCCAATGTTAAATAAACTGCTCCATTTCCCGTTTTTCCATATGTCTTCTTTAATGTTGATGGATCTTCTGTTACATTTAACACTTTAGTTTGAATAACATTTGAATAATATGTACTTGTTAATCCTGCATTATTTGTAACTTCTACTTTTATGTAATATGGAGTATTTTGATTTAATCCTGTAAATTGATATGTCCAACCATAATTTTCTACTGATTTTACAATATATTTATCTGAAAAATCTGAAGCAGAAAAATCTTTATAACTTATTGTATATTTGTATTTTTTTATTCCAGATTCTGCATCTGTCACTTGTGTCTTTATTGTTATATTATTTGTTTCTGCTATTAATGTATTATTTGTTGCTGTAGCATCTATTATTGGTGCAGTACTATCTTCTGTGTTATTAATATATAATGCTAATCTACTTCCATCTCCATTTGTAGAACCATCTCCACCTGTGTTTGTTGGATTCATATAAATATAATTTGCAGTTGGTGGTCTCCATGAATTTATTCTAGCATTTGCACCATAAATACCATATTTATCTGTAGTTTTTAAGAATGAACCACCTCTATAAGTTCTATAAGTTGTACCATGAGCTTCTTGCGCCCATTCTACAACATTTGCAGATAAATCAAATATATTTTTAGCTAAATCATCTGAATATTGACCAGAATTTGCTCTTGTACCTGTTCTATTTCCTACAATGCTTGTAACAAAGTTCTTAGTATTGTTATCTTTTAGCATCCAATTTAGCGTTGCATCCCATTGACTTCCCCATATCATACTACTTACTACACTTTTACTATTATGATAAGGATTGTATGAATTTATATTACTATCTTGATAATAATAACTTTGATACCAAGTTCTATTATATAGTACAGCTTTATTTTTTTGTGACTGAACCACTGCTGTATTTGCCAAATTATCATTGGCTGTACTAGTTTCATATCTTCCTATATAAAAACCTTTAAATTTATCTACGCTTTTTACCATATTAGTATATTGTTCATTCATATATTGTCCAAATTCTGTATATGAACCAAATCCAGTTGCACTTCCTATTTGAAAATTGGTATAAAATACAGCATCATATGTTACTCCCCTAGCTTTTCCTATATCAACATTCCACGTATAATCACTACTTCCTGTTACTAAACTAGGCTCTCTCATTGAACCATCATTTAGAGCAGTCGAATTTCTTTGTTTAGTTGATGTTATTCCGCTAAAATTATATAAAACACCTTCATAATATTTTGTGTTTGAAGATTGTTTTCTTGCCATAGCTTTTTCTGATGATGTTGTACTAGTTGTTGTTTCTACCGCTACTGGCACAGGAACCCAAACAAATTCATTTCCATTTTCGTCTTGAACAACAAGTCCTTCATTTACTTTACTAGTTGAATCACCTGTTCCAACTTTAAAGCCATCTGGTATTATCGCTGTATTCCCTTCACTATCTGTATAAGTCACTGTTTTATCTTTTGAAGAATTCCCATTACTATCTGTATAATATTCAAATCCTTCTAACCCTGTAACTTTAAACTCAAAATAATCTGTAGATCTATTTATACCATCAAACAAACATGCATAAATTATCTGACCATTTGATAATCCTTTTATCGTTTCACCTGTTGTCCAATTTTCTGTTATTGCAGAATCACTTGAAGCTACTTGATATTGTATATAATATCCTTGGTTTGAATATCTACTATCTTTTTGTTCTAATAAAACAGTACCTTCTCCACTTTGACCATATTTATTTTTCAAAGATATATTATCTTTTGCAACATTTCCCAATTCTTTAGTTAATACTATTGTAACCGCTCCATCTCCTTCATTTCCTGCACCATCTGTTGCAGTTACTTTTATACTATATGTTGTATTTTGTTTTAATTTAGTATATGTATAATTTCCTGCTGAACTTTCTGACATTTTTGTCCATGTAGTTGAATCAGAAGGATCTGAACTTTCTTTTATATAATATGTATATTTACTTACACCAGTCTCTTTGTCTTGTGCAGTTGCTTTTACAGTAATTGTATTTGTTGTAGAACTTGTACTTATAATTGATGCAATTGGTCCTGTTGTATCACTTGTACTTCTTATATATAATTGTAATCTTGAGCCAAATATCGGTCCTGAATCTGTTGCTGTTACAGTTGTTCTTGTTGCTGGAGTTCCTGTTTTAGTTTTATCATATCCTCCACCACGATATACTCTAGCTCTTGTTCCTTCCGCTTCTTGTGTCCATTCATTTGCATTTGATCCTAAATCATATATATTGTTTATAATATCTGCTGAATCTTGTGCAGTATTACTTAATACATTTTTCTGTGAACCTACTTGCGTTGTAACTTTTTTTGCATCTGAACCTGTTAATAGATAATTTAGAACAGCATCATATTGACTTCCCCATATCATACTTGAAACTACACTCTTACTTGATGAATATGGATTACTTGCATATTTTCTACTATCTTGATACAAATACATATTGTACCAATTGTATCCTGAAAATACTTTTCCATTTTTCTTAGAACCAATAATTACATTTTCACTTGAATCTTTTGTTTGTGTAGTTTCATATCTACTTACATAAAATCCACCAAAAGAATCTACTGAAAGTATCATATTATTGTAATTGTTTGCAATATATTCTCCAAATTCTGATGCAGAACCAAATCCTAAAATTGTCTTATAATATTTACTATCTGCATCATTTACAATTCCTGCAACATTATCTATATTCCAAGTATATTCTCCAGAATTTCCTGTTACTAAACTTGGTTCACGATATGATGAATTTCCTACACCAGTATTACTTGTTCTTCTAAATGATAATGTTCCATTAAAATCATATACAAGACCTTCATAATATCCTTTGTTTGAACTTTGAGCAATTGCCATTGGTTTATAATTATTATTTTGTGCAGTTGTTGTGTTTGTTGGAATTGAAGTATTTCCATCATGTATTGCATCATTTACTGGAATCCATACATATTCATTATTGTCTCCATCTTTTAATACAGTTCCTTGACTTTGTAAATTTTCTCCTGTTGTTTCAGAAACTTTAAATCCTTGTGGTAAACTTATTGTATAACCAGCATTTATACTTTCTTTTTGTGCTGTATCTCCATATCCATTTTCTCCCTGAACTCTGGCTTGTAATGTACTACTATTGTCAATATATGTCCTATTTTCTGTATATGTTGTATCTACATTTGCTAGTTCAGATGTTATAATTGTTGCTGTATTTTGGCATCTAGTTACATTTCCTTTATCATCAGTTACTAATACTTTAATTTTATATACTTGATTTGAAGTTAATCCCATTATAGTTGCTTTATCATCATAATATGTATTTGTTGTAATTAGTTTATAGCTTGTATCATTTATTGTTTTATAATAATAATTATATAAAGCTCCTTCAGCATTTTTATTTATTTGTACTTCAATTTTGTTACTTGTTGCAGATACACCCAAAACCTCATAATTTGATCTTGTAATCTTTGCAAATTCTGCTTCTGAATATTCTTTTACTGCTGAATTATTTATTGTTATTGATGCATAACCTGTTGTTGAGTTTATTCCATCTGTTAGTCTTGCATAAACCACATTTCCATCTTCTAGATTTCCGATATTAATTGCTTTTTCTGTTGTTTTTGTCCATTTACTGCTATCTGACGTATCTGGATTTTGAGTGCTATCTGTTTTTATTTGATATTCTATATCATAATCTGTACTTTTATTATTTGCTGTTATTCTTGCAATAGAACTTCTCCAAATAATATTATTAAACTCTATTTGACCTGTAGTATATAAAAATTCACTTGTTGTAACTTCTATCTCTTTTTCTGTGCTGTTTCCTAATTTATCTTGTGTTTCTACTTTTAAATAATATTTTTTATTTGAAAGTAATTTTTCAAATTTACAAGTATTTTCTGTTGTTTCTTTATAAATAGTATAGTTACTATCTCCTTCTTTTCTATAACTATATTTATATTTTATTTCATCTGGCATTCCTATTCCATCATCTGTTGCAGTTACACTTACTGTTACAGAATTTATGTCTTTAGCTTGTTCTTGTATTTCTACTTGTGGTCCATTTTTATCTATTTTTGTAATATCTATTGTTTTTGTTTCTATGTTTCCTGCTATATCTCTTACTTTTATTATTATTCCTGTTGTATTTTGAGTATATGTTTTGGTTGGCTCTGTTTGCCATGTTGTTCCACCATCAAAACTATATGCTTCTTCTGGTAATCCACTTTCTGTATCTGTTGCAGTTATTGATATTATTACATCTTCTTTTGTCCATTCTGTCGGATTACCTGATACCTCTAATGTTGGTGCTGTTACATCTTTTATTTGTTTTTGTAATGTTGCACTATTATTTGTTCCATCTGTTAATCTTGCATAAACTACATAATTATTTAATAAGTCTGAACATGTTACCTCTTTGCTGTCTGATGAGTCTACTGTTGTCCATCCATCAGCTTTTGGAGAATCTGTTAGGTTTGTTACAATTTGATATTGTAATTTATATTCAGAATTGTTAGTGATTTTTAAACTTGCTTTTTTATCTAACCATGTTGAATCTGATATTGTAAAATCTGTTGCAATACTTCCTGTTTCTACTGTTACAATTTTACTTGTTATATTTCCTAATTTATCTGCAACTTCTACTTTTATATAATATGTAATTCCTTGTGTTAGACCTGTATATACTTTGCTTGATGTTTTATTTGCTGTTGTATCTGTTGCTTCTTCTGCAGATAAAAGTCCAGCTTCACTTGTTGCTATATAATAATGGTATGTTATCAAGTCTTCTAATCCAACACCAGAGTCTGTTGTATTATTTACATTTACTGTTATTGTACTAGATGTTGATTTTGTATTAATTTCAAATTCTGGCCCAATTTTATCTATATTAGTAATATTTATTGTGTCATATGTTGCTATATTTCCTGCTATATCTTTTACTTTTATAACAATTCCAGATGTATTTTCTGTGTATGTTTTATTTGTTTCTGCTTGCCAAGTTGCTCCTCCATCAAAACTATATGCATCTGCTTGCAATCCACTTTCTGTATCTGTTGCAGTTATTGTTAATTTTACTGCTCCTTTTGTCCAATCAGATGGCTCTTGTGCTACACTGATTGTTGGAGCTGTTGTATCTTGAATTTGAATACTTGCATATTTTGTATAGTTTGTTCCATCATATAATCTAGCAATAATTGTGTAATTATTTTTCAAATTATTTACTGTTATTGTTTCTTCTGCAGTTGTTATCCAAGCATCATCTTTTATATCTTGTCCATCTTGAATTATCTGATATTGCATTTGATTTTCTGTATTATTTTTCACTTCTACACTTGCTGTTTTGTCTGCCCAACTTGCTTTAGAAAATGTAATATCTCCTGTAATTAAATCAAATTTGCTTGTTGTTGCAACAAGGCTTCCTTCTCCTTGACTTCCTATTAAGTCTTTTGTTTTTACAATAATCTCATAATTTTGGTTTGCAATTAAATTTGTAAATTTATATATATTTGAAGTTTGATTTTCTGCCTTCTCTTTATATGTTGATGCTCCTTCTTCTTTTATATAATAATCATATTGTACATTTTCTGGCATTCCAGCTCCTGAATCTGAAGCTTCTACTTTTATAGAAATTGAATTAGTTTTTGTTTCTGTTTTTGTAATTGTAATATCTGGTCCTGTTTTGTCTTCAATTTTTAGTGTGTCTTCTAATCCATAATTTCTACCATCTGTTAATGCTATATAAATTGTATCTCCATTAGTTACTGTTATTTCTCCATTATATTCTTTCCAGTTTGTTCTATCATCTTTATTTGTTCCATATTTTATAATAAATCCTGTTTCTGTTGACAATCCTATTTGGGCTTGTGCTGTGTCTGGTGTAGTTGTAGCATTCCAAGTTATTACTCTTGCTATATTTTCTTTTGCTGATGGCACCATTAAAGTTTTTACTACTATTATTGTACTTCCTTTATTTCCTGCAACATCTTCTCTTTCAACTTTTATGTAGTAAGTTGTGTTTGCATCTAAATTTTCGAATGTATATGTTCCTGTTGTATTTGAGCCGTTTACAGTTGCATTTGCTATTGCATCTAATGATTGTGCTATATAATATTTATAAGGCTTGTCTGTTGTTAGACCACTTTCATCATCCATTGAATTTGCCTGTATTGATATTTCTCTTGTTGTAGTATTTGTAGCATTTGCTGTAATTGTTGGAGTTATTCCATCTGATATAATACAACTTGCATATTGTGTATAATTTGTTCCATCATATAATCTTGCTATTATTTTATTAGCAAATTTCAAATTATTTAATGTTATGTTTTTTGGATTTACAGTTACCCAACCTGTAGGGTCTGTTTCATCTATGTCATCATTTACATCTACTATTTTATATTGCATACTATATGTTGATCCATTTGTAATAGTTACACTTGCTTTATTTGATTTCCATATAGGGCTAGTAAATGTTATTATTCCTTTAGTATATTCCATTGTGTCTTCATCTATAATTACATCTGTTCCATATTTTATTTTATCTTGAACTTTTTTAATAAATGTTATTTCATATGTATTCCCTTTTTCAAGTTTTGCTTTTGGTATTGTAAATGAATTCATTGTTGTTTGTGATACTGGATATACATCATCTAATAAATAATTTGATTTATCTAATTCTAATTTTGTATTATCGTATTTTATATTTAAATCTTTTTCTGGATTATTAACTTTTATATTTAATTTTATATATTCTCCATTATCTGATTCAATTATATTTCCTACATAGTTTGATACTGTATGTACTGTTAATTTTATATTGCTTGTTATTTCTTTTGTATATGGTTCTGTTGAACATATTTGTAATTTTACATTTATTATTTTGCCTTCTTCTAATTCACTATTTTTAGGCAAAATACTTATACTATAATTATTAGTTGTTAATATTTGCTCTGCTGTTGTATCTGCTTTTAATGTTAATCCTGATACTGTAAAAGTTGTGTTTTCAGTGTCAGATTCTTCTTTAGTTGTAACAATAGAACCATTTTCATCTTTCAATTTTAAATTTATTAATTGTGCATCTTCATTTGTTATTTGTGCTTTTATATCATATTTAATGTCTTGTTCTGTAATCTGCATGTTGTCTAAATAATTTTTCACATTAAATTCTATATTTTGTACATCTTTTCCATTCCATTCATTTAATTGATATTCTTGTTGTGTTAAACTACTATTAAAATAAAAGGCATCAGATTCTAAAATATGTGTATCTTTTCGTTCTATTGCATATTTTGAAAATGTAACTGAAATAATTGTTGTTAATATGATGATTGATAGCAAAAAAACTATTATTAATACTTTACTTTTCTTCATTTTTTCTTCCTTTCTTGCACCTTTTAATCAATTTGTGAGCTGTTTAACACAATTTGCACATAATCGATAACTTTAGCATATTGATAATTTTTATTTTCCTGATTCCATTTAATTTTTAATTGATACTCTTGTTCTTCGTCATTTAATCCTAATTTAATTTTAGATGTTTTATTATTATCTAATAAATTTGTATGGTCTGTTACTCCGCTTTTACAACTATATAATTCGAACTCTACAGGCAAATTATTAGCATTATTTATTTCTAATGTGTATTCCATTGCAACTTCTGAAGTTTTGTTTTCTTCTTTATTACTAACTTTAAATACATATTCTTTTTCTAGATCATTTGGATTTATATTTATATCTAATGTATTTTCTTCTAAATTAATAATTGGTACAGCAACTTGTGCCGAATCTCCTCCTGATATAACATTTGTATATTTAGATATAGATACAGATATCAATATAATTGCAGTAATAATACATAATAAAACCAAAATATTTATTGGTTTGATTTTTTGCATTTGTTTTCCTCCATTTTTTCATATTTTTCTCTTACCATTTTTCTTTTCTTTTTTCTCTTTTCTTTTACTCCACTATAAGAAATATATACATATAGTAATAATACAATTATTATAAGTATCATTTTATTTTGTAAAAAAAGTGATATCTTTCCTAATTTAGGAATTTTGTATATTACCTTTCCTTCTATTACTGAATCTGTTATTGTACCACTATCTTCTATATTATTGTTATCACCTTTTGTTTGATATACAATCTCTCCATTTTCATCCATTATTTTGTTAATTCTATGTGTTATTACACTTTGACCTTGTCTAAATGAAATAATATCTCCTTCTTGTAAATCTTCCACTTTTTTTACTATAACAATGTCTCCTATATTCAATTCAGGTTGCATGCTTCCCGAAATAATAACATAAGATTTTATTCCTACTAATCCAGGTGTCTCTTTAGGCTGTATAGCAGATTGTATTATTAATATAATGTTACAAATTAATATTGGAATTAAGATAATATATACTATTATTCTAATCTTTTTACTTCTTTTTTTCTGTTTCCTCTGATTTTCTTCAATCTCTTCAATTGTATATATCATCTTTTTCACTTCCTTTTATTAATTTATTTTGCATACTGTCTAGCATTTATTTCTAAATTCAATTTATAATATTGCTTGTCCTGTTGACTTCCTATTATTGTGTCATTTTTATCATCATCTTCCCAGTACCATTCTAAAGTGTATATATTGGCAGAATCTTTAGGTACAATCACTTCTTTAAGTTTAATATCTTCCAATTTTTTATATTCATCTTTATTTCCTTTTATATAAACATTATCAAGTTTTAATTTATATTTAATATTTACATGATATTGCATTTCATCAGTAAAATTAAAATCATAGCTCACATCATAATTTGACTTATTTCTAATGCAAATTTGAACTTCTCCTTTTGAACCTGGGTCTATTATTTTTTCTCCATTAAATTTCTCATTATTAAATATATTTAATTGCGTGTCTTTGGTAACATCGATATCATCTTGTGTAATTTCAATTTCTGGTATTAATTTTTCTTCTTGTGTAATTTCTTCTGGCTGTGTAGTAGTTTCTTTAGACTTCAAGCCAATTTTTCCAATTCTACTGCCAATTATATACCCCAAAAGTAATAATATAATAATGATTATTATTAATATAATATTTAAAATTCTAGATCTATCTCTTTGTTTTTTTAACTCATCTACATTATTTTCCATAGTTTTTTCTCCTTTTAATATACTCATTAAAATATGTTTTTAACGTACTTTAATCAATATATTAATTACAACAATAGGCGAATATAAAATTCACCTATTGTATATAAATTAATCAACTTGTGTAAATACAGTTGATACTTCTACTTTAACTGTTGGAGCAGTTGATGCTGTTCCTAAAGTATAATCTGTTGTATCTGTTTGTGTTGTTTTATAATTTGTACTATCTTTTCCTTCAAAAGCCCATCTCCAATAAACTGATACTGTTTGTGTTGGTGATCCAATTGCTAAATCCGCAGCTGATACTGATGCAAAATTAGCTGCTGTTACATATGTTGTTCCATCTAAACTATATTCTATTGGAATATTTGATTCATTTGTTTCTTTTAAAGATATTGCATAATGTACTTTTACTTCTGAATCATTTGTTAATTGTATATCAAATTTTCCTCCTGTTCCTGGAGCAACCCTTCCATTTACAACCTCTGCATCAGCAGTTGTTCCATCCACCTCTTTTGCAGTTTTAAATAAATCAAATGTTTCAGCTGTTGTATTTGAACTAACTTTAAATTTAGCTACAGTTGCTGTGTCGCTTCCTGTAAATGTAGTTGTATATTTTGCATATGTTCCTGAAACTAAAATTAATCCTACCATTACTATTAATAATGCTATAAGGAATACTTTTACTAATTTGTTATCCTTCATATCTTTCCCCCCTTTCTTATGTATCTAATAATATATAGGTTTTTTAACCTATAATTTTATATTAATGGCCGTAGCCTTTAATCACTTATTAATTTTTATTTTTTAATTTTTCTATTTCTTGTTCCATTCTTTTTTGCTTTTCTTTGTTTTCAGACATCTGTACCAATATAATTAATATAAGTGGTATTCCTAAACTTGTTATCATTCCAATTGGTGTTTGCATAAACATTGCTACATTTCCAAGTTTGCTTATTTTAAATTGGTATAATCCTTCAATTTGCTCTGGTAATACATACCAATTATCTGTCACATTATTATTGTCGCCTTTTGTTTTATATTGTATTTTTCCTTCATCTTCTATCTTTTCGACTATTCTATGTGTGACTACAACATCATTATTTCTGAATGCTATAATGTCACCTTCTTTTAGTTTTTCATTATCAATTTCTTTTACTATTACTAAGTCTCCTGTTTTTATCTGTGTTTCCATTGAACCTGACAATACTATAAATGGTTTCCATCCACAAAATGATGGTATTTTGTCTGGATTCATATATGAATTTACTATTATTACACTATTTACAATAATAATTGGTAATAACAATATTAATAAAATAATTACAATTATCGTCTTAACTTTTTTCATTTTATTATTCCCCTTTATCTTTTTATAACGCACAAAAAGACTGTATCCATTTTTAGTTTTTAAAAATGGACACAATCTTCCCTTGGTTATATTTTATTTTTTTATTTTTTAAATCACCTGTGTGTGTGTGTGTGTGTGTGTGTGTGTGTGTGTACAGCCTCAAGGCTTTCAAGCTTTTGCATATTTAAAATACTCCTTTGTATACTTACTCTATTTGCATATATTATCTTGTTAACGATATGATATCATATTGCATTTTATTTGTATATACTTTTCAACAAATTTCTACATTTTTCTTGTTAAGAATATCAATAAATGCAAATATTTTCCATATACAATTTAAAGAGTTTTTGATTACTCATTTTGCTTACATTCTTCTACCACTTATATTTTTCTTTTTCTTTTAGCTCATCATACATATTACAATATCTTTCATATCTTTCTGTTGAAACTCTACCCTCTTGCATTGCCTTTTTCACTCCACAATTTTCCTCTTTTATATGAGTACATCCTACAAATTCACATTTTTCTATTTCTGGCACAAATTCTCTAAAACACTTATCTAATTCTGTGCTTTCGATTTCGCTTATTTCAAAACTTGAAAATCCTGGAGTATCTGCAATATATGTATCTTTCTCCAATTTATATAATTTTGTATCTGTTGTAGTATTTTTACCTTTTTTATTTTTTTTGCTTATCTCACCTTCTTGAGTTTTTTCTTTATCAAATAATGCATTTATTATGCTTGATTTCCCTACTCCTGAATTTCCAGAAAATACACTTATTTTATTTTGAAGGACTTGCTTTAATTCATCTATTCCAATATTCTGTTTCGCACTTGTTACTATTACTTTATAGCCAACTTTTGAATATAATTCTTTTATAGATTTATATATTTCTTTTAGATCACACTTATTTACTACTATTACTGGTTCAACATGTATTTTTTCTGCATATGCCAATTGTTTGTCCAACATCAACAAATCTGGTTTTGGATTCTTAGTAGATATTATAAATACTATTTGATCTATATTCGCTATTTTAGGTCTTTTTATCTCATTATTTCTTGGCAATATTTCTTCTATTATTGCCTCATTTTTTTCTTCATCAGTCACTTCTATTTCTACTCTATCACCCACAAGAGGTTTTATATCTCGATTTTTAAATTTTCCTCTTGCATAAGCCACATATATTTTTTCTGTTGTCTCAATTTTATATGTATTTGATACATTTCCTATTATAATTCCCTGCATAGTTTTCCTTTCTTATTTTTGCTTTTTTAATATAATTAACTGTATTTTAGAAAATTAATAATATATTGTTTTGCAATACCGCGTAAGCGACCAAATGAGCGTAGCGAATGCGATATGGAGCAATCTACATACTGGTATTTTTAATATGAAGATTGCGACAGCAAGGTGTAAAAAAAACAATATATTATTAATTTATAAAAGTCCATTTAATATAATTATAAATTATAACTAAATATAGCACACTTTTTACTAAAAAACAATATTTTCTCTTGACTTTTTACTCTATTTAGCTGTATACTTATATTGTATTTTTTCAAATTATTTTAATCAATTTTATTTATATCTTATGTAGTGCGTTTGCACTAATTTTCCAATGAACAGGAGGTGATAATATGGATATTAATGGAAAGTTTGATTTAATTTTAGAAAAACTTTCAAAAATTGATACAATTGACGAAAGACTTCAAAGAGTTGAAGCAAAACTTGAAGAACACGATAAAAAATTTGACACTATTTTTGCAAAACTTGATGAATACGATAAGAAATTCGACATTATTTTTGCCAAATTTGATGAATATGACAAAAGATTTGATGTTATCGATCAAAAATTTGCCGAAATTGACAAAAGGTTTGATGTTATCGACAAAAAATTTGTGGAAATTGACAAAAAATTCGCTGAAATTGATGTACAATTTAAATCTATTAATTATAGATTTGATATGCTTCTAAAAGAATTAAAAAATGATTTTAATAAAATTGAAAAAAAATTTGGCGAAATCGATGATAGATTTGATGAAATAGACGAAAGATTTGACAGTATGAATGTTAACGTAGTATTTTCATAAAATTATTTCTCAAATATATCAAAAAATACCCTATACATTGGTTCTCGACCTCCGTATAGGGCTCCATTTTATTTAAAATCCACTGAAGTTGAATTATTTAAATTAACTGATTTTGTATCAGAAGCTAATGTCTTGCCTGTAGAATCTTTTACAACAACTTTAATATTCACAGTTCCAGCTGCTTTTATAGTTGCTGAATATTCTTTATTATCCATTTTAGTAGGTTTTGCATTATATTCTTTATCATCTATATACACAGAAACTGTAACTTGCTCTGGTTCTATTTCTTTTCCATCTTCATCAGTTTTTTTAGTATATCCTGTTATTGAAGCAACATTAACATTTACTTTACAATCTTTATCTTCATCATATTTATTAACTGTTAGAGTTATTTTGCTACCTTCATCAACTGTTGTTCCTGCACTTACACTTTGTTCTAAGACAACTCCATTACTTTGAGTTTTATCTTTACTATAATTTACTTTTTCTATAACTAATCCTAAATCTTGTAAAGTTTGTTTTGCAGTTTCTTCATCTTGCCCAACTACAGAAACTACTTTCACTTGTTTTATACCAGTACCAATACTAATATAAACTTTAATAGTATCTCCTGCATTTACAGTTTCTCCTTCTGATTTTTCTTGTTTAATAATTACTCCAGCTTCAACTGTTTTACTTGTTTCTTCCTGGAAATCTAATTTTATTTTAGCTTCATCAGCTGCATCTTGAGCCTCTTCTTTAGTTAAACCTTTTAATTTAGGTACTGTAGTTGTTTCTGTTCCTTTACTTATAACAACTTTAACATCAGTATTTTCTTTTATTCTTCTACCTTGAACATAAGGTGGATTTTGTGATATTATCTGTCCTTCTGGAACATCTGCATTGTATTCTTGGCTTTCTTCCACATAATTCAATTTGTTTTGTTTTAATATATCTTTAGCCTCATCTACAGTTTTTCCAACCAAGTTTGGAATTTCAACATCTTTAGGTCTTGTAGCATTTGAAATTCCTATTGTTAAACCTATTGTAATAACAAATAATAATATTAAACCTATTATTGATGATAATACCTTATGTTTTTTTATAAATTCTACAAATTTATTTGGTTTCTTTTTATTTTTAGCATTTTCATTTTTTTGATTTCTGCTTTCTTCTTCTAGACCAATTGTAGAAATTCTTTGTGTTGGAAAATCATTTTGATAATCATTATTATCTACAAAATCACCATTAGGTTCTTTTAGTGCTCTCCTTAAATCCATTAGCATAGCAGTTGCATTTTGATAACGTAAATTAGTATCTTTTCTTAAAGCCTTCATTATTATATCATTAACAGCTACCGGTACATTAGGATTTACTTCTATTGGTGGAACTGCTTCTTCTTGCATATGTTTTAAAGCTACTGATACAGGTGTATCTGCATCAAATGGCACTTTTCCTGTCAACATTTCATACATTACAACCCCTAAAGAATACAAATCAGATTTTTCATCTGTATATCCACCTCTTGCATGTTCAGGTGAAAAATAATGCACTGATCCAATAGTTGTTCCAAATGCTGTAATAGTCGAATTTGAAACTGCTTTTGCTATTCCAAAGTCTGTTACTTTTGCAACACCATCTTCTGTAATAATAATATTGTGTGGTTTTATATCTCTATGTATAATGTGATTTTTATGTGCTGTCTCTAATGCTGATGCTATTTGACCTGCTATATTTACTGACCATTTCCATGGAAGTGGTCCTTTTTCTTCTACAATTATTTCTTTTAAAGTTTTACCTTTTATTAATTCCATTACTATATAATATAAATTCCCATCAGCTCCTACATCATATACAGAAACTATATTAGGATGTGTTATACTTGCTGCTGATTGTGCTTCTACTTCAAATCTTTTTATAAATTCTTCATCTGTTGTAAATTCATCTCTTAAGATTTTGATTGCTACATATCTGTTTAAAACATGGCATTTAGCTTTATATACTGTTGCCATTCCCCCACTGCCAATTTTCTCGATAATTTCATATCTATTTCCTAACAATCTACCTTTTAAATCCATTTTAATATCTCTCCTTATAGGTTATATGTTTTTTATTACTACAACTGTTATATTATCTAACCCACCATTTTCATTTGCTAAGTCTACAAGCCTGATAGGTGCTTTTTCTATATTTCCTTTTGCTATTTTGAAAATATCTTCTTGTTTTACCATATTAGTCAATCCATCTGATGATATAAGTAAAATGTCATCTCTAAGAAATCCTTTTACTGATACATCAGGCTCAACAAATGCATTACATCCAAGTGCTTTCATTAACATATTTTTCTTTGGATGTTTTTCCGCTTCTTCTTTTGTAATAGTTCCGTCTTTTACTAGTTTTTGAACATAACTATGGTCTTGTGTTAACTTTCTTATAAAGTCTTTTCTAATTCTATATATTCTGCTATCACCAATATGACCAATATATGCCTTATTATTATATATTAAACAAACCTCTAAAGTAGTACCCATTCCTTCAAGTTCTTTGTCTTCTTTTGCCTTTTCGTATACTACCATATTTGCATATTCCATACTACTAGCTACTAGTTGTATTAAACTTTGTTTATCTTTCGCAGTTTCTTTAAAATTGCTTTCTATATAGCTTTTTGCACAATTAATTGCCAATTTACTTGCAATTTCTCCACCTTTGTATCCCCCCATGCCGTCTGCTAATAAATATAGTTTGATTTCACTCGACGAATCTGATATATAATATGCATCTTGATTCATTTCTCTAGCTTTTCCTATATCTGACTTTGCATAAGCTATTATCATCGTTTCACCTCGTATCTTTCTTTGTGTTAGTTATATCACATTTCGTTTTTTTCTGTCAATAGTGATGTTCCTTTTTGCTAACTTTTATGTTACTAGTTAATGGTTTTGGTTAAATTTTTTCTCCTTAATTGTCCACAGGCAGCATCAATATCTGAACCTAATTCACGCCTAATTGTAGCAACTATTCCGTGATCATTTAGGTAATCTCTAAACTTCATTATATTTTCATTTGAGCTCTTAGAGTATGCCCCATTTTCAATTTTATTAATTGGTATTAAATTCACATGACATAACATTCCTTTTAAAAGATGTACTAATTCTTTTGCATCTTCTAAATTATCATTATTATCTTTTGCTAATGCATATTCAAATGATATTCTTCTATTTGTTTTTGCTATATAATCTTTACATGCTTGTATTAATTCTTCTATTGGGAATGCATTATTTACCGGCATCATACTACTTCTTTTCTCATTATTTGTAGCATGTAATGAAATTGATAATGTACATTGAATGTTTTCATCTGCAAGTCTATATATTCCTGGCACTAAACCACTTGTAGAAACACTTATGTGTCTAGCTCCTATATTTATTCCCTTTTGATTATTTATTATTCTTATTGCATTTACTACATTACTATAGTTATTTAATGGTTCTCCAATCCCCATAAATACTACATTAGAGATTCTTATATCATTATCTCTTTCTACTGCAAGAATCTGTTCAACGATTTCTCCTGATGTTAAATTTCTTATAAAATTAATTCCTGTTGATGCACAGAACTTGCATCCCATTTTACATCCTATTTGTGATGATACACATATACTATATCCATGATGATAACTCATTAATACTGTTTCTATTGCATTTCCATCTAATACATCAAATAAATACTTTTTAGTTCCGTCTGATGATTCTTGTTTTTTTAATATTTTGAAATTATGCATTTCATAATTTTGTTTTAATTTTTCTCTTAATTCTAATGATAGATTTGTCATTTCATCAAAACTTGTAACTTTGGCTTCATATAGCCATTTAAATACTTGCTCTGCTCTAAATGGCTTTTCTCCCATTTGTACAAATTCTTCTTTTAGTGCTGGCAAATCATAGTCTTTTATATTTTTCATTATTTCTTTCTCCTAATTATCCAATTTTCTTCACATTTAATTGGTAACATCATTTTTACTTTTTGATCTTTAACTCCTGGATTAACCACATCCATTTCATCATCAGTTTCAAAATCCCATAATTTATCAATTTTAAATTGAACAGCTTCAAGTTGATTTGGAACTAAGATTTCTAAAGTATCTCCTACTTGTAATCTGTTACGAATATCTATAATTGCTTTTTCTCCATCATATCCAACAACTTTTCCACCAAATTGATATTTTTCATTATATTGATGTCCATCATATTCTTGAATGTCTTTATTTTTTCTATCATTAAAGTAGAATGTTGTTAATTCTCTTGTTTTTATTTTTTCAATTTCTTTCATGTATTTTTCTGAATCATAATGTTCTGGATCTTTTTTATAATCATCAATTGCATTTCTGTAAACATTTACAATACTTGCTACATAATATTCTGTTTTTAGACGTCCTTCGATTTTTAAACTATCAACTCCCATATCTATTATTTCTGGAAGTTCTTTTATTAAACATAAATCTTTTGATGAAAATATGCTTGTACCATATTCATTTGTTTCGATCGGCATAAATTCACCTGGATTGTTTCTTTCTTCTGCATACAATTTATATGACCATCTGCAACTTTGTGCACAATCTCCTAAATTTGCACTTCTACATGTTAAAAAATCGCTTAAGAAACATCTTCCAGAATATGCAAAACAAATTGCACCATGTACGAATATTTCTATTTCCATGTCTTCTGGCTTATTTTCCATGATATATTTTAATTGTTCTTTGTTCATCTCTCTTGCCATTATCATTCTCTTGGCACCATTTTTACGCCAGAAATTACAATCATGTAAACTTACTATATTGGCTTGTGTACTTACATTTATTGCAACACTTGGAGCATATTGTTTTAATACTTCTATTACTCCACCATCTGCTGCTATAATTCCATCTGGCTTTAACTCTTCAAGTTTTTTTGCCATTTCTATAATTTCATCATATTTTTCATCCCATGCAAAAATATTTAATGTTACATATACTTTTTTTCCTATACTATGTGCGTATTTTACTGTTTTTTCTAAGTCATCATCTTGCATGTCTGCTCTTGTTCTTAATGATAGTGATGATGTACCACAATATACTGCGTCTGCCCCATATAAAAATGCTATTTTTGCTTTTTCATATGAACCTGCTGGTGCTAATAATTCTACTTCTTTCATTTTCTATCTTCCTTCCGTGCTTTTTATCCAATATATTATATATTTTTTCAGCAGTTATGTCAATCTTTTTTCTAGATTACTGTACTTTTCTGGAAATTTGTGGTATAATATTCATATAATTTTTTTTAGAAAGGATGATACATATGACGAAAGAAACACAAAAACTTATTAAACGGAGCTATGAGGAGGCAATAGAAAAATCCGACACTATACTGGATGTTATGCAAAATTTGTATAATATTTTAAAAGACAAAACTGTAAACAATGAAGATGCGGAAACTTTTGAATTATTTATTAATGATTTAAAATCGCATTATTGCATTTAGCGGAGGACATCAACATGTTACCAGAAACACTAAGTTTTCTTCACAACGAATACCAACTCGCTCTCCAACAATCATCTAACGTCTTAGGGATAGTAAAAAACTTGTTTTCTATCTTAAAAGATGAAGAAGTTGCAGACGAAGATTCTGAAACATTTGACTCATTTATTGATGGATTACGGGGTTGCTACCGCTTTCGAGAGCAAACTTTTGTAATAACCAATGTAATGACATATATAACAATTACAATTATGTATATAATACTTTGGTTAAACGAAACCAATGATATTCACTTGGATATTAATTGGTATTCTAGAAGAAAGTCACTTGAAAGTGAGCTTGCAAAAATTCTTAGAAAATCTTCTGAAAATGCTTCTGTCAATATTAGAGATAGATTTGGTATTAGAGGTGTTTTACAAAATGATTGCTCTGAAGCAGATGCAGATAAATATATTCATATTATATTTGATGCAATTTCAGGCATACTCGCTTCTAAAAATAGAAAGATGCGTAAAGACTTTCTCAATTGGGTTAACTCAAGCAATGGAATTATCGAAATTGATAAATATATAATTAATTATGTTTTAAACATCCCATTCCGCATAGAGTTTATTAAAGACTATATTAGGTCTCCAAAAGGAAGTTATCAGTCTTTGCAGTTTACACTTACAATCCAAATGTATTCAAAAATATTACCAGGTTGTCAGTTAGAAATACAACTGCGGAGTCTTAAAATGCACGAAGAAGCTGAGCACGGAGATGCAGCTCACTGGAAATACAAAAAATATCTTCAGGAACCTGAAAATGTAGAAGATGCAGAAAATCTACAAAAAGAAAATAAAGAAGATCCTATCAACAAAGTCTTTGTTGTAGATGACTTCTCAAAAATAAAGATAGTTGGTTTTACTAGCTATAACAGCAAAGAGGATGACCGAGATGGCATACACTTTGCAAAAGAATTCTTAGATAGAAGAATTTCTACAACGCTAGTTCCTAAAAACGAATAATCTAAAAACCTTTCACCCCCACAGAAACATTTTCCGTGGGGGGATTTTTTATGCGCAAAACAGAACCGGTCCCAAATGCTCATTTACACTGGTAACTCAGATAACTCTAGTATTTTGACGTTTTTTAATGTATTTTCTAAATTTTCATCAGTTTTATATTTTACTAATATATAATTTTGAGTATGTCCTCTAAAATATGTTATTCCATCCCCTTCTTCTCTATCTTCAAATAGTACTTCTACCTCTTTTCCAACAAGTTGTTGATTATACATTTTTTGATTTTCATTTGACAATTCTATCAATTTCTTACTTCTTGCTTCTTTTATATTTCCGTCTATTTGGTTTGGCATAACAGCTGCTCTTGTTCCTTTTCTTGGCGAATATTGAAATACATGCATTTTATATAATTTCACTTCTTTTAAAAATTGATATGTAGCTTCAAATTCTTCTTCTGTTTCTCCTGGAAATCCAACTATTATGTCTGTTGTTAACATTACATCATCATAATATCTTCTTAATCTTTCTATTATTTCCTTAACTTCAACTGTTGTGTATTTTCTGTTCATTCTTTTTAATGTTTCATCACATCCACTTTGTAATGATAAATGAAAATGATGACACATTTTTTCTAATTTTGATAGTCTTTGCATAAATTCTTCTGTTATAATTTTAGGTTCTAATGAACCTAATCTAATTCTTTTTATTCCTTCTATTTCATTTATTTTTTCTAATAATTCTATTAGTCCATTTTCATTTCCAAAGTCTCTTCCATATGATGCAACATGAATTCCTGTTATTACAACTTCTTTTATTCCATTTTGTGCAATTTGTGTAATTTCTTTTATTATACTTTCTGCATTTCTACTTCTAACTCTTCCTCTTGCATATGGAATGATACAATATGAACAAAATTGATTACATCCATCTTGGACTTTTATAAATGCTCTTGTTTTTTCTGTATATGTAATTTGTCCCATATCTTCAAATTCTTTTTTGTTTGCTATATCTTCTATTTCTATTAATTTATTTTCATTTTGATTTTCCATAAATTCTTCTACATATTGTACTATATTGGCTTTTTCTTCATTTCCAAGGACTATATCTATTTCTGACATTTTTTCTAAGTCATTTTTAGCTACTTGTGCATAACATCCAACAGCTGCAATTATTGCAGATGGATTTTTTTCTTTTACTCTTCTTAATGAATGTCTTGATTTTCTATCTGACATGTTTGTAACTGTACAAGTATTTACTATACAGATATCTGATATATCATCATTCATGTCTACTATTTCATATCCCGCTTCTTTGAATTTTTGTGCCATTGCATTTGTTTCATATTGATTTACTTTGCACCCAAGTGTATAAAAACTTACTTTTTTCATTTTTTACTATATCCCTTTCTTAATCTCTTCAAAAAAATAGATTGGAAAAGAATTATTTTTCCAACCTGCTTTATTATATTTTTATATAAGTGTTGCTCCAATAATTCCCGCATCATTTTTTAATTCTGCAAGTTTTATTATTATATCACATCTTTTGTTAAATAGCAAATTTCCACTTAACAAAGCCTTTTTTAAAGGTTGATATAAAATATCTTCATATTCAGCAAAACTTCCTCCTAAACATATTGCCTCTGGCTCAAATATGTTTATTATATTCGAAATTCCTATACTTAAATCTTCTACATAATTATTTATCATATATTTTAATGTTGAGTTATCTGGATTTTGACGTATAAACTCTCTTATGCATTCTCCATCTAATGAATTTAAATTGAATTCTTTTACTAATTTTTCTTTAAATCTTTTTAAACTGGCATATACTTCAAAACATCCTCTTTTTCCACAATTACATAATGCTCCATTTTTATGAATTATTGTATGGCTAAATTCAAACCCTGGTACATTTTTAGGTTCTAATAATTTCCCATCAAAAATCACTGCACTTCCTACACCTGTACCTATACACAAAAATATACTATTATCATATCCTTGTAATGCTCCGTATTTTTGTTCTGCAAGTGCTGCACATTTTCCATCATTTTTTAGTTTTACATCTACTGTATAACCAAGTTTTAACAATTTTTCTTGTATAATTGTTCCTAAGTCATAGTTCTCTATTCCTAAATTTACAGCTTTTATAATCTTTTTATCTGTTACAGTTCCTGGCACTGCAATGCCTATTTGATTAACACCATATGCTTGTAATATTCCTATTACATTTTCTGTTATATATTTCTCTATTTTATTTTCTATATCTGTTTTATCTTTAATAAATGTTTCTTTTTCAAAAACAATATTTCCATTGTTTTCAACTAACCCAATACCTATATGGCTTCCACCAATATCTATTCCTATTTTCATATCAGTATCATCCTTTCATTTATCTTATGTATGCTATCATTACTGATATAGCAACTATTGCTAATAAATTACTAACACATAAAAAATATCCTACTGGAACATTACTTAATTTTATTTTTTTATTTCCATTCTTTTTTTGCTTTATTTTTGATATTATTAAACCTACTAATATCTCTAATGCGGTTAAAACAATTGTATATGTAAATACTTCTATTCCTGTAAAAATAAGCATTATATTAAATAGCATTAAAATCCCTGTTGTATAACTGTTTTTTGCATATCTTTTTATTATAAATGTATCTATAGCTATTAGTATAATATATATTCCAAGATATATTATACTTGTATTTAAACTTATTGTTTCTATTACATACATATATATCATATATAAAATTGATAAAATTATTCCTGCTGTAATAACTGATTTCTCTATTTTCAAAAGTTTTTGATCTATTCCAGCTATGATCATTAATACTGATACATATAAAATCGTAAATATATATGTTATTATTTGCAATAGTTGTATATTATTAATATCTATTTCTAAGGCTTTACCAAATATTACAAATATAGCTCCTCCTAAAATCAAATAAAATAGTTGTGAACCTCTATTTGATTTACTATTTGGCTCTATATATGATACTCCTTTTTTATTTAATTTTATATTTCTTGGTATTCTATATATTGCCATTTTCCAAAAGTTTCCTACCAAGGCACCAATTAAAAATAACATTGTATATAAAAATATATTCATCTTTCTACCTTCTTTAGTTTATATTATTACTCTCGTTAGTTTCGTTTGTTTGTTCATTATTTTCTTGTACATCTGTTGTTTGTGTGTTTGTAGTATTTACAGTATTTTCTTCTACTTTACTAGGCTTTTCATATACCATTGCTATTATTACTCCACCTATTATTATCAATATTGCTAGTGTTACTAATATTGTAAGTGGTGTCATTCCATCTTCTTTTTTCATTTTTTCTCTTCCTTTCGCAAAAATCTACTATACTAATTATATTTTATATATTTTAACAAAAATGTCAATATTTTTCGATAATTTGTCATATAATTGTATTTTTTGTAATACATTTGTAATCTTAGCATAAATTGACATAAATGTGAAATAATGTTATAATTAAAGTGCATGACAAAGTCATAGCATTATACGGGCAAAGCCCAGAAAGAGAGGTATTCAAATGAGTACTAAAAATCCAGTCAAAGAACAACTCAAAAAACACTTCGAGGAGCTTAAGTCTGCTCGGAGATATTGCCAGAATGTAATGACAGTTCTTGAAGAGGACAACTGCTTGGTAAAAGCTGAAATAGGCATTTTACTTCAAGAAATGCCTGAATTCACTTTTTTAAAACATCAAGCAAATTTTCTCAAAGGAAACTTGAGAAAAGTTTGCTCTGGTGAACTTGAAGTTTTTGTTGCTTATGATGTCGTCAAAAGTGTTTACTTGCAAATCATGGATGCAATGCCTGTGATCAACGAAACACTTCTCTAAGCAAACTCATGGATTTTCAAACCCCCTCCGAATTATTCGAAGGGGGTCTTTCTTATTAATTATATAAAATTTATTCTTTTTTCATTTTAGGTTTAGAAATTAAAGAAGCAATATATCCGAAAAATACAGCAGCAGAAATACCACCAGCAGAAGCAGCAACACCACCAGTAAAAGCTCCAATAATTCCAGATTCTTTAACTCCTTTTATTGCACCTTTTGCAAGATTATATCCAAAACCAGTTAATGGCACAGTTGCACCAGCACCAGCAAAATCAACAAGATATTGATAAATTCCTAGTCCTCCTAAAATAGTACCAGTAGTAACAAAAGCAACTAAAATTCTAGCAGGTGTCAATTTAGTTTTGTCTATTAATATCTGACCTACAACACAAATAAGTCCACCAACAACAAAACACTTTAATAAGCCAATCCAAGAAATACTTTGTACCCAATCCATTAATTCCACCTCCTACATTTCAATACTAACTGCATGTGCAATACCAGGAATACTTTCTCCTTGCTGAGAAGAAGTTGAATTAGTTAATGCACCAGTTGCGATTAATAATAATCTTTTAATTTTTTTATCTTTTAACTGTTTGAAAAAATAACCTGAAAATACAGAAGCACAACATCCACAACCACTACCACCTGAATGTGTATCTTGTTTTTCTTTATCAAAAATCATAACACCACAGTCATTATAATTTGACTTTATATTATAACCTTTATTTAAAGCTAATTCTGTCAAAATTTCTTTTCCTACATGTCCTAAATCACCAGTAATAATTGCATCATAATATGATGGAGCTCGACCTGTATCTTTAAAATGACAGATTAATGTATCAAGTGCAGCAGGTGCCATTGCAGCTCCCATATTATTAGCATCTTTTATCCCCATATCTACAATTTTTCCTGATGTTATATGTGTAATAAATGGTCCATCTCCTGTTTTAGACAATATTGCTGAACCTGCACCTGTAACAGTCCATTGAGATGTCTGTGGTCTTTGATTTCCCAATTCCAGCGGAAATCTAAATTGTTTTTCTGCACTACAAAAATGGCTTGATGCAGCACATATAACATGTTGTGCACATGCTTCTGTAACAATTGCTCCTAAACTAAGACCTTCCACAAATGTTGAACATGCTCCAAATATTCCTAAAAATGGTATGTTTAATTCCCTTAATCCAAAGCTCGATGAAATACATTGATTTAATAAATCACCTGCAAAGCAATATTCTAATTCAGTTACTGCTATTCCTGATTTTGCAATTACTGCATTTACAGTCTCTTTAATTATCTTACTCTCAGACTTTTCCCAAGTTTTTTCTCCCCAAAACTCATCTTCTAAACATTGGTCAAAATATTTAGCTAATGGTCCATTTGCTTCTTTAGGACCAACTATTGAAGCTACTTCTGTTATAACTGGTGGAGTATCAAATTTTATTGTTTGTTTTCCTAATTTTTGCATAATTTTCTTCCTTTCTAAATTAAACTAATGTAATTGATTGTGTGTTAAAAATTAAATAAATTAATCCTACAATAATAGATGCTGATATTCCAAAAACAAGCACAGGACCTGCTACAGTAAACATCTTTCCTCCAACACCCATTACATATCCTTCAGATTTATATTCCATAGCTGGTGAAACAATAGAGTTTGCAAATCCTGTAATTGGCACCAATGAACCTGCTCCTGCAAATTTTCCAATTTTATTAAATATATTAAGACCTGTTAAAAATGCACTAATTGCGATTAATAAAATAGAAACTATAGTTCCTGATGTTTCTTGAGAAAGTCCTCTATATTTACATATATCCATAATTATTTGACCTATTGAACAAATTAATCCACCTACCCAAAAAGCATTAAAACAATTTTTCCATATTGGCGAATTAGGCGATTTTTTATTTACATAGTCTTGATAATCTTTTTTTGAATCTAATGGTTTCATAATGACCTCCTTTATTTACTGTTCTCAGTATTTCCAAAATAAAGAAAATTATACAAAATAAAAGGCAAGCTCCTTATTTTAGCTTACCTTTAAAAATTATTTATATTGTTTATCAATTTCTTTTAAAATTACATCATGTGCACTACCTTCTTGGATACTAACATTAGATACTAATGTTAATCTTGCTTTTTCATGTAATTCTGGAATTGTAATTGCACCACAGTTACACATTGTTGATTTTATTTTTGCAACTGTAATATCTAAATTATCTTTTAATGGTCCTGCATATGGAATGTAAGAATCAACTCCTTCTTCAAAAGAAAGTTTTTTAGCTCCTCCCATATCATATCTTTGCCAGTTTCTAGCTCTATTTGAGCCTTCTCCCCAATACTCTTTTACATAGTTATTATTTATTTTTACAACTCTTGTTGGACTTTCATCAAAACGTGCAAAGTAACGTCCCATCATTACAAAATCTGCTCCTAATGCTAATGCAATTGTTATATGATGATCATGTACTATTCCACCATCTGAACATATTGGAATATATACTCCTGTTTCTTCGAAATATTCATCACGTGCTTCTACTACATCTATTAAGGCACTTGCTTGTCCTCTACCAATTCCTTTTGTTTCTCTTGTGATGCAGATTGATCCTCCACCTACACCAACTTTTATAAAGTCAGCTCCAGCTTCTGCTAAATATCTAAATCCTTCTTTGTCAACTACATTACCAGCACCTATTTTTACACTATCTCCATATTTTTCTCTAACATATTGAATAGTATTTTTTTGCCATATAGAGTACCCATCTGATGAATCCATACAAAGTAAATCTACTCCAGCATCAACTAATGCAGGTATTCTTTCTTCATAATCTCTAGTATTTATTCCTGCTCCTACTATATATCTTTTATTTTCGTCTAATAATGAGTTTGGATTATGTTTTCTTTCTTCATAATCTTTTCTAAATACTAAGAATTTTAAATTTCCTTCTTTTGATAAAATCGGAAGACATTCTTTTTTCTTTTCCCAAATAATATCATTTGCTTCTGTTAAGCTTAAGCCTTCTTCAGCCCAAACAACTCTGTCTTTTGGTGTCATAAAATTATCTATTGGAGCATCTAAATTGTCTCTAGAAACTCTGTAATCTTTATCTGTTACTAATCCTAAAAATTTACCATTTGAAGTTCCATCTTCTGTAATCATTACAGTTGAATGACCTGTTTTTTCAACTAGTTCTATCACTTCTCTTAATGTTGTCCCACTTTTTACATTTGAATCACTTACTACAAATCCTGCTTTATGTTTTTTTACATGACGTACCATTTCTGCTTGTGATTCTATTGATTGAGCACCAAATATAAATGCAATTCCACCTTCACGTGCTAATGCAATTCCCATTTCTTCTCCTGATACTGATTGCATTATTGCAGATACCATTGGAATATTTGCATAATATTTAGGTTCTTCTCCTTTTCTATATTTTACTATTGGTGTTTTTAATGATACATTTGATGGTATACATCTTTCATCTGTTAAATTTGGTATTAATAAAAATTCATTAAATGTTCTTGAAACATCTTCAAATATTTTAGCCATTTTTTATTCTCCTTTTTCTTTATTTACTTTTTCTATTATATCATATATATGATACCAACTATAAGCTGTAACAACATTTGCTCCTAATATTTGCTTATTATATTGACAATCAAATTTTATAACTTTAATCTTAGTAGAAATATTTTGTATATTACTTGGACTATCTTCTATCATTATATCTACATTATTTTCTATGCATTTTTGCAATTTTTCTTTATCTGTTGAAAATATTAATCTATCATACTTAATTTCATTTTTGTCTAACCATCTTTTAGTTAATTGTTGCATCTTTCCATAATATTCTTCTGGCATTCCACTTTCATCTCTTGCCGTTATTATATATATTTTGTTTCCTTCTTGTCTTAATTTTTCTATTATTTCTTTAGAGTATTTTCTTGCATTACTTTTTACCACATATGGAACTAAATATTTATTCCAAAATCTATCTGATTGTTCTTGTGTCCAATTAAAAGAATCTGTTTCATAATACTTACTAACATCTACTTCTATTGGCAATCCTTCTTCTACACACATTTTAGTTGCATAGTCTGTAACTTCTCTTTCCATATCTGTTAATACTCCATCTATGTCTATTCCTATGTTCAATTTTTCTTCCTCCTATTGTATTTTAAAACGCACAAGGAGACCTCACTTTAAAATATTAAATTTTAAAGTAAGACCTCCTAATATATTTATGCATTTTTTGCAATTTCAGCGATTTCTGTAAATGCTTTTGGATCATTTACAGCAACTTCTGCTAACATTTTTCTGTTTATTGTAACATTAGCTTTCTTTAATCCTGCGATTAATTTACTATATGTTGTTCCATTCATTCTTGCAGCAGCATTTATTCTTGCTATCCACAATTTTCTGAAATTACTCTTTTTATCTTTTCTTCCAACATAAGCATATGCTAATGATTTTAATACTGCTTGATTAGCATTTCTAAATCTATAGTGTTTTGCACCATAATATCCTTTTGCTTGTTTTAATACTTTTTTATGTCTTGCTCTTGTTGTTCTTGCTGATTTTACTCTTGCCATTTATTTTCCCTCCTCAAATTACTTTCTAGTTACCATATGGTAATAATTTTTTAATTGTATTTTCGCATGTTTTATCTGCATATGCTCCTGGGCGTCTGCTTGATAATTTTTGTCTTTTTGTTTTATTTGCTAATAAATGTCTTCTATTAGCTGTTGTTCTTTTTACTTTTCCTGTTGCTGTTAAAGAATATCTTTTCTTTGCAGCTTTGTTTGTTTTTAATTTTGGCATAGCGTTTTCGCTCCTTTCAATTGTTTGTTAATATATTTTAAGCCTTTTAGTTGGCTTTTTTAGCTAGTATAATGAACATGTTCTTTCCTTCTAATTTTGGTTTTCTTTCTACTACAGAAATATCTTCTAGATTTTCTATAAATTGATTTAAAACTTGTTCTCCTAATTTTGTGTTATTTAACTCTCTTCCTCTGAAACGTACTGTTATTTTTACTTTGTTTCCATCTTCTAAGAATTTTCTTGCATTTTTAGCTTTAAATCCAAAGTCATGTTCTTCGATATTTGGAGTTATTCTTAATTCCTTAGTTTCTTGTGTTCTTTGTTTTTTCTTAGCTTCTTTTTCTTTTTTAGCTTGTTCAAACTTGTATTTTCCATAATTCATTATTTTGCACACTGGCACTTGTGAATTTGGTGATACTAATACTAAATCTAATTTTTTTTCTGTTGATAGTTCTAGTGCTCTTGCTAATGGAACTATTCCTAATTTTTCTCCAGTTTCACTTATTAATTGTACTTCCTTTGCACGTATTTGACCATTTGTAGGTAATTCTTGTTTTATATAAAACACCTCCTAATTTTTAAATGGTAATTTTTTATAAAAATAAAAAAATTGACCTTGTTACAAGTCAATTCCACACAATTATAGATATATTATTGCTAAATAAAATCTAAATTTCTAACCTTTTTCCACAAAGATAAGGTGAGAAGTGGATAACTTCTTCTTGTAACGAATATTATTATACAATGTCTGGGTATTTTTGTCAATACTTTTTATCAAAATATTTTTCATTTTTTTTACATTTTCCCTTGAATTTATTTCTATTTTGTTATAGTATATAGGAAATAATGTCTTTTACATAGGAGGATTAAAAATGCCAGCAAAAACAAAAGAAACAAATGAAAAAAAAGTAACTAAAAAGACGGCAAAAAAGACCACTGCCAAAAGCAGTTTAAATAAATCTAAAGTATCAGCAAAAAAAGCTGTTAAAACATCCAAAAAAACTACAACGAAAAAAAATGCAACCACAAAAAGCAAAAATAATTTAATTAAAAAAACATCAAAAACAAAAAGTAAAGTAAAAACATCTCCCAAAAAAGTTGCAAATAAAAAACAGCCTATTAATATTGTTGAATTTTACGATTTACCATATAGATATAACGAAACAATAGTAAAAATACTTTATCAAACACCTAACACCCTATTTGTATATTGGGATATAGCTGATTCTGATAGAGAAAATTATATAAAACAATATGGAGAAAATTTCTTTAATATAACAAGACCAGTATTAATAATTCACAATGATACAATGCACTATAATTTTGAAATCCCAATCAATGATTTTGCAAACAGTTGGTATTTACATATAAATGATAGTAAATGTGATTATAGAGTTGAACTTGGTAGACGCCCTAACTATTATAATAAAGAAGCAACAAAAGAAATTGAAGAAAAAATAAAAACAGATTACATATATGTTTCAACATCAAATGAAATCGAATCACCAAATGATCATGTATTATTTAGTACAAACGAAAATAATACAATAAAAATTAGAAACGTAAAAAATTCTAATGAAAAATCAATCTCATTATTTGAAATAGTAAAACACTTACCTGCAATGAAACGAGTTCAAAACATTCCATATATAAAAGAAGAATTATTAAAAGATATATATTCTGGAATTTATGAAACAGAAGACCTTTCTATTTTTGAAAAAATCAAAAACAATCCATCTTCTGGTGGAAATCCATCATCAGGAAGTATGTCATCTAGATTTATTTAAAACAATTGTCGTAGGCGAACTTACCTACGGCTTTTATTACATAAAAAGTGCACAAAACAGAACCGGTCCCAAATGTACCAAATAAAAAAGGAGAAAAAAAATGCAAAAAAAAGGATATGTAAGTTTCGTATTACACGCACATCTTCCATTTATTCATCATCCAGAAAGTGATGATTATCTTGAAGAATCTTGGTTATATGAAGCAATTTCTGAAACATATATACCATTATTACAAAATTATCAAAAACTAGTTGATGAAGGAGTCAATTTTAGAATAACAATGTCACTTACCCCTACTCTACTTTCTATGTTTGATAATAAATTATTACAACAAAAATATATTCATTACTTAGAAAAATTAATAGAACTTTCTGAAAAAGAAATTGAACGTACAAAAGATAATGAAAGAGTTAATAGACTTTCTCATTATTACTATGATAGATATTCTAATGATTTACATCTTTTTAGAGATGTATGGAAATGTAATATCATTGAACAATTTAAACATTTTCAAGATATTGGAGTATTAGAAATCATCACTTGTGGCGCAACTCATGGCTACTTCCCTATTTTATATGTTAATGAAGAAGCTATTAGAGCTCAAATCGCTGTAGGTGTTCAAACTTATGAAAGATTTTTTGGAAGAAAACCTCGTGGTATCTGGTTACCTGAATGTGGTTATGTTCCAGAAGCTGATAAATATCTTAAAGAATTTGGAATTGAATATGCAATAGTAGAATCTCATGGTATTTTATATGCTGACCCTACACCTATTTATGGAACTTGTGCCCCTATTGTGTCACCTAATGGATTAGTTTGTTTTGGACGTGATATGACTTCTTCTCAACAAGTTTGGAGTTCTATTGATGGATATCCAGGTGATTATAATTATAGAGAATTTTATAGAGA
Organism: uncultured Clostridia bacterium; assembly: GCA_934130975.1. GTDB lineage: Bacteria > Bacillota > Clostridia > TANB77 > CAG-508 > CAG-269. The sequence goes on from CAKOYU010000004.1 coordinate 45,581, forward strand.
TATTGGTTATGAAGCTGATTATGATTATATCAAACCTTATATTGCTCACAATGGTGTTCGTGTTCATACAGGTATAAAATATCATAGAATTACTGGAAAAACTGAACAAAAAGATTATTATGACGTTCAATGGGCTCATGATTCTGCAGAAAGACAAGCAGGTCATTTTATGAATTCTCGTACTGATCAAATTAACAATGTTGCAGACTATATGGATAAGCCTCCAATTATCTTATGCCCTTATGATGCTGAATTATATGGACATTGGTGGTATGAAGGTCCTTATTGGTTATATATTTTATTTAAAAAAATTTATTATGATGAATGCAATTTTGAACTAATTACTCCTTCTGAATATATTGATAAATATCCAGAAATTCAAGTTAGTACACCTTGTAGATCAAGTTGGGGTGCTAATGGCTATAGTGGTGTTTGGTTAAACCCTACTAATGACTACGTTCATCGTCATTTACACAAAGCTGCTGATAGAATGATTGAACTTGCAACTACCTACCCTAATCTTGAAGATGGTATTATTAAAGAAGCTCTTAATCAAGCTGCTCGTGAATTACTTTTAGCTCAAACAAGTTGTTGGCTATTTATTATTACTAATGGTACTATGGTTGATTATGCAAAGAAACGTATTCAAACTTATATTGGCCGTTTCACAAAATTGTATTATCAAATTAAGAAAAACAAAATCGATGAAGATTTCTTAAATGATATTCAGATTAAAGATTGTGTTTTCCCTGATATTGATTATAATATTTATCATAAATTATAAAAAATAAAAGAAAATTATTATTGAAATAATTTTCTTTTATTTTTTCTTTGATTATAAATATGTAAAATATAAACTTCTCGATTTTCTAAATTAACTCTATAGATTATAACATAATTTTTGACTATAAATTTTCGATATTCTAAATTTTTCCTTTTTAATAGTATTTCAAACGCCAATGGGTACTGCTTTATAATATTTATCTTTTCAGTTATTAAATTAATTAGCTTTATTGCTATATTAGGTTCTTTCAGTTCATAGCATATATATTCATAAATATTTCGTAATTCTCTTTTAAACGATTCTGTCTGTTTAATGCTGTAATTGTATTCCGTATTCTTGTTCAAATTCAGTTATCAACTCCTCCCAAGTCCCTTCTTTTTTATTTTTTATATCTTCTTCCGCATTAGAAATAGCCTTTCTAAAATCCAATCTAGCTTTTTCATTAACAAAAACCATATTCCACTCTTTATCATACACTTTATTCTTTTTAGCCTTTTTAAATTTTTTTGTAGTAAATAGACTATTAAACGAATTTAATTTCAACATTTTTTCACCACCTTGTAATAATTTTATACTACAGTTAAGCATATGTCAATATTTTCGCATTGATTTGTTTTAGTTTTCTTCGACACTTTTCTACAAATTTATTATTAATTATTTATATTATATACAAGTTTCATTTTTTTATTTTTCAGAATATTATATCCTAGCATTGTATAGAATTTTAATTTTAGCAAATACTATACAAAACGAAGAAGGAGCTATTTATGAGTTCACTATGTATAAAAACAAATAATAAAAATATATTAGAATATTTACAAAATGAATTTTCATGTTTTAATATGTTAAATACATTTTATTCTAAAAAAGAATTCAAAAACTATAAAAATATGATAATACATTATACAGGAATAGACAAAGAACTTTTTTATACTAAACTTGCGACAATATTATCTTATTTAGTAATTGATTATTTTGAAACAAATATAATAAAACAAATATTGTATTCAAATTACTTTTATTTTGAAGAATCAGAATTTAACACTATATTAAAATTATGCGAAGAAAATTTATATGATTCTAGTGAATTCTCTTTACCAAATCGTCAGCTTTTATTATTTGACATTTTTTATGAATATATTTCAAACCATCATTCTATAGTATTATCTGGCTTTATAAACTTTAGACTTAGTAAATATAAAAAGTTAATCGAAGAGTTAGTAGATTTATCTGTTAATGAATTTATTATAGAACGAGAATATTTAGAATTCATATCACTTTTAAAATTGTATATAAATTCTCAACCATCATCAGATACAATAATTCATGTTATCTCTTTTGAAAACAAAATCTTACTATTAGATGATACTATGAAAAAAATATCCATAGATAAAAACTCTTTAAAAGCTAAATATTTGTCAGATGTATCTTTTTCAACTAATGACTATATATTAAATACATTATTAACTTTATTACCAAAGAAAATTCATTTACACATTATTTCTGCTTCTGGTAATTCTGAATTTTTAAATACTTTACAACTTATTTTTGAAAATCGTATTGACATTTGCTATGATTGCAATATTTGCAGTATGTATAAGAAAATTAATATAAAAAACAATTAGTTGTTTATATACTATTTATTTTCCAAAAGAAAAAACCCTATTTTTTAGGGTTTTTTCTATGAGTTCTAAAGCTCTTTATCTTGTCGTTTAAGACTAAGATAAAGAAATATAATATAATTTCTCCTACAAAAACTAGTATTGATACTATTATTTGTAGGAGGAATGAAAGCAAATCGTTCTTACATTCAATAAGTTCGATTGCAACATTTCCTCCTAGAACAGCAATCGCAAATATCGCTATTCCAATAATTGTATCTAGGTTATCTGTTTTCTTTCTTTTACTCATAATTTCCTCTCTTTCTCCAGCCTTTGCTGGAAATCATGTTGTCTTGTTTTCTTGATGTAAGAAGAGAGAACAGTGTACAAAAATTTTTTGTTTGCATCCTTTATATTTTTATTTATATCTATATATTTACTTTTTCTTTAATTTCATTTACTTCTTCATTGCTACCTTTAATCCAGTCTTTCCCATCAACTATTCTTGTTACAAGCATTGATGAAACTGTATCTCCAACAACATTAAGCATAGTTGCTGGTGCGTCTATTATTGTTGCAACCATTGTAAGTATTGGTAATGCTGCAACAGGGAATCCCATCATTGTTATGATTAACATTTCTGAAATTGTTCCCCCACCTATTGGAACTCCTGTTATTAATAAATTTGCAAGTATTGCAACTCCTAAAACTTGTAATACTCCAGCAGGTGTATTTATTACTGTTCCAAATAGACAAACTAAAAACATAATTTTAAATACTGATCCTATTATTGATCCATCTTTATGAAAGCTTGTTCCCATTGGTATTGTCGTTTCTGCAATATCATCTGGAACTCCCATCTTTTTAGCACATTCTACATTTACAGGAATACATGCAGCACTTGAACATGTTGCAAGAGATGTTAAAGTTGATGGTACTGCATTTTTCCAAAATGCTTTTACCCCTACTTTTCCTCCAGCTATAAATGCATATATTGTATAAAATACAAAGTAGAATGCTAATGCGACAATTGTATATACTACAAATGTTTTTAAATATCCAACTGCTATTGATGCGCCAAAAGTTCCTATTAATGCAGCAAAATAACATCCTAGGCCTATTGGTGCATAATACATTATTATTTTTACAACATTTTGTATTACTGAATTTGCTGATATTAAAAGATCTAATAATTGTTTTCCACTTTCTCCAGACATCCTTATTGCTATTCCACAAATTATTGAAGCAACTAAAATTGCTATTATATTTTCTTTTGATAATAATTTGCTAAAATCATTTACTGTTAATAATTGAACTGTTCTATCTGCAATTGTTATATCCTCATCTTCCGATGTTTCTTCGCTTGTTGCATCTTCTAATGCTGTTTTTATTTTTTCTCCGTCTTCTGGATTTACTAATTTCACAAAATATGTACTAGCAAATCCCACTAATACAGCTATTAGCGATGTTACTATAAATACAGCAAGTATCGTAATCATAATTTTTCCAAGTCTCTTTGGATTTTCCATCTTGGCAATTGATGTCGTTATTGTTAAAAATATAAGTGGTACAATGATAACTAATAATAGATTTAAAAATATGTTTCCTAAAGGTTGCAATATAGTTGCTTTTTCTTGGAATATAATTCCTACGATTGCACCAACAATAATAGCAACTAAAAGAATTATTGTTGATTTGTAATTTGATAAAAATTTTTTCATAATACTACCTCGTTTCAAATAAAGGCAACTGAAAATATAATTATATTCTCAGGATTTGTGACTATTATATATAATATTATATCATTTGGCAATAGTTTAGAACAATTTTATAGTATTTTACACTGATTTATTAATAAAAAACTATATATCAAATCAATATAATATATTATTTCTCCACAACTTTATGATCATTAATAGATATAAATAAGTTACATTTACATATTCCTTCATTTACAAATTGATTACAAGGACATAATGTTGTATCATCCACTTGTAATCTACAAGGACAATGTCCATCTTTTCTATATATTCCTTCAACAATTTTAATAACATATTCTTTATCTGGGTTTAATTTATATCCTTTCACTATTAATTCATTCCTTTCTTTATGTACAGACTAAGTTGAAAAAAATTAAATTTTTCAACTTTAATTTTCCATATATTTTGAAACCTCACTTACAATCTCCTCTTCGCTTCTAACGCCCTCTAGTGTTTGCATTACTTGCCCATCCTTAAAAATCAACATTGTTGGAACTACCTCTATTCCATATTTTATTGCCAATTCCTGGGCCTGATCTACATCTACTTTTGCAATATCAAATTCAGCTCTAGAATTAGATATTTTTTCTAATATTGGACCTAATAGTTGACAAGGTCCACACCAAGTTGCAAAAAAATCTACTAGTATTACTTTTTTTGCATCAATTATTTCTTTTTCAAAATTATTTTCATCTACATGTTTTAACATATTTTTCCTTCCTTTCCATAAAATATTTAATATTACTTTTACCAATAAAATCATAAATATTTTAGAAAATTAATAATATATTGTTTTGCAATACCGCGTAAGCGACCAAATGAGCATAGCGAATACGATATGGAGCAATCTACATACAAGTAATTTCAATATGGAGATTGCGACAGCAAGGTATAAAAAAACAATCTATTATTAATTTCTAAATATGTTTTATTATAAGTTGTGAATTGTAACTATTTAATAATAGTAGTATATCATATTTTTGTTTTTTTATTGACATTTTTTTATAACTTTGATATTATAGTTTATGAATTTAACTTGAAAAATTATACATTATATAGGAGGTATATACAAATGTCAAAATCTTTGAAATTTATTATTGTTTTTTTAGTAGCTATATTTACAATATTTAATTGTTCTTATAATTTTGCAGCTGTTAATATGAATACATCAAGTACTAATACAAATACATCTAACACAAACTCATCTAATACTAATACTTCTAATACATCAAACAAATCAACATCTAGCACCTCTAATACAAATTCTTCTACTTTATCATCAACTGTAACAACTTCTGATTTTGATTTAGAATTAACTAATATTTTATGCATAGTTCTAATTGTAGTTGGAGTTTTACTAATTTTATTAGGTATCGCAATATTAATTAGATTAAAAAGATAGTTTATATAGAAAATGACCTAGAATATTCTAGGTCTCTTTTTTATTTACAAAATCTATGTTTTCCAATAGTTACAGTAAGAGGTCTCGACCAAATCCATTTATTAGTTGCTGTACTTGGATTAAAATAATATATTGCTCCATATGATGGGTCCCATCCATTTAAGGCGTCTTGTGCTGCTTTTTTTGATGTACTATCTGGATTCAAATTTATTTGTCCGTCTGATACTGCATCAAAAGCTCCACTTTGATATATTACTCCTGCAATCGTATTAGGAAATTTACTACTTTTTACTCTATTTAATATTACAGCACCTACTGCAACTTGTCCCGTGTATGGCTCTCCTCTAGCTTCTCCATATATTGCTCTTGCTAATAGATTAACATTTGAAGAATTATTGCTTGAAGACCCACTAGATGATGAACTAGTCATTATTCCCATTGCATTTAATGTTTTTGTTCCCGCAATTCCATCTACAGTTAATCCATTTTTCTGTTGAAATTTTTTTACTGCTGATACTGTTTGACTTCCATATATTCCATCAACACTTCCTGTATAATATCCCCATCTTTTTAATTTGTCTTGAATTGTTCTTACTTCGCTTCCTCTTGATCCATATTTTGATAATGCTAGTACTTCTGTATTTTTCATTGCTAATACAGCTATAAATGAAATCACCAATAACATTACTGCTATAAATCCTATTATTTTCTTTTTCATTTAATCACCCTTTGTATAAAATTTCTATTATTTTATACAAATTGGAATTTTTTATACAAGAACCATTAAATAATTTATAATTTATTTATTGCTTCGCGTGCCATTTCATCACATCTATTATTGAATTCATTATCTGCATGTCCTTTAACCTTTATGAACTCAACTTTGTGTTTTTGAGTTAAAGCATATAACTCTTGCCAAAGTTCTTTATTTTTAACAGCAGAACCATTAGCAGTTTTCCATCCATTTTTCATCCAATTATATATCCATCCTTGTTTAAAAGCATTTACAGTATATGCACTATCACTATAAACCTGAACATCACTTTCAACTCTTAGGCATTTTAGTGCTTCTACAACAGCTGTAATCTCCATTATATTATTTGTTGTTTGTTTCATTCCTCCAGAAATTTCTTTTTTTGCATCTTTATACATCAATATTGCTCCCCATCCTCCAGGACCTGGGTTTCCAGAACATGCTCCGTCTGTATATATTATAATTTTTTCTGACATTATATTTCCTCCATCTTTTTTATAAATTGCCTCTTGTTTTTTTACATATTTGTGATAAAATTATACCAATAATTCGAGAAATTTTCAATATATTTTAGGAGGTTTTAATGAGCAACGTTTTAGGGATTGTAGCAGAATACAATCCATTCCATAATGGTCATCTGCACCATTTAATTGAATCCCAAAAATTAACTGACTCTGATTATACAATAGCTGTAATGTCTGGAAGTTTCACTCAAAGAGGTGATGTTTCTATTATTGATAAATGGTCAAGAACTCAAATGGCTATTGAAAATGGTGTTGATTTAGTTATCGAACTTCCTACAATTTATGCAATTTCAAGTGCTGAAAATTTTGCTTCTGGAGCTATTAAAATTTTAGATTCTCTTGGAATAGTTGATTATCTATCTTTTGGGAGTGAATGTAATGATATCTCTATTTTAAGTGATGTTACAGATGTATTAACTAATGAACCATCAGAATATAAATCCTTATTATCTCACGAATTGTCCAGAGGTGTATCATTTCCTAAAGCTCGTGAAAGAGCTTTAATGATGTATTTAAATGATATTCGTAGATTTAACAATGTACTGTCTTCACCTAATAATATTTTAGGAATAGAATATTTAAAAGCTTTAGATAGACAAAATAGCAAAATCCATCCTATTACCATAAAACGAGAAGGTTCTGCCTATAATGATGATTCAATTCCTTTGGATTCTGGATTTGCAAGTGCTACATCTATTCGCAACCTTTGTCAGTCTCATGATATTAGTATCTTACAAAATTTTATGCCAGAAAACTCATTTAATATTTTACAAGATTGCTTAGAAAATGGACATCTTGTTAAAAATATTTCAGAATTTGATAAACTTATAATTTTTACTTTAAGACAAATGTCAACTGACGAAATTGCTAATCTTCCAGATGTTTCTGAAGGACTTGAATTTGCTATCAAATCAGCTGTTAATCAATGTAATACTACTGCTGAATTATTATCTATTATTAATACTAAAAGATATACTCAAACTAGATTAAAACGCATTTTTTTATATGCCCTTCTCGGTATTACCAAAAAAGATATGCAAATTTCAAAAACTACAAAACCTTATATTAGAATTTTAGGCTTTAATAATAAAGGTCGTGAATTAATTAGCGAAATTTCTAAGCAAAATAGAAAATTAACTATTATTTCTTCTGTAAAGAAATTTATGGATGGTAACTCTAATAAAAATTTAAAGCTTATGCTTGAAAAAGATATTTGGGCTACTAATGTTTATACTTTGGACTATGAATATGATTCTATTGGAAATTTAGATTATACTCACAATTTAGTAATTAAAAAATAATAATGGAACTATATAACTACAAAAAGAGAATTTCTTTCGAAATTCTCTTTTAATTATTAATTGACCCAGTATGTTACAGCAACATCTGTACTTCTTTCAACTTTAGTTAAGTCAATATAGTATCCTTTTGAATCTTTCTTTAAGTAACCTGCGCTCTGTGCGGTACTTATTGAACTATAAGTTTTACCTCCGATTTTTAATTCAAATTCTTTACTTGTATTAATGTTTCCAAGTTCAACTCTTCTTGCTTTAGATTCTTCTACTGTTATTGCTCTATTTTCTTCATTCTCTGATGAAGAATCTATAGATGTATTTAAGAAATCTGTTAAGTCACTTTCTGTTATTTCTCCTGTTTTACTTCCATCTGCATAACTATATGCACCTGGTGCTGTTCCATTGTTTGTAATTAAATTATATAATGCTCTTTGCTGACTATTATTGTTGTTGCATGCATTTACTTTGTCTGCAGTTGGATCTAACATTGCTACTGCTTCATTTCCGTCTAATCCAATTCCTATTGTAAATACTTTAGCTGTTTTATCAGTGTTTTTATAATATTTGTTTGTTATTTGTTTTTTACAATATTTAGCAGTTCTTAATGTCCAATAATAGTAATTTTCGTCTGTTTCCTTTGTATATCCATGTCCATTAACCTTTCCAGTTGCAGTTTCACTAGCATAATAATATGTTGGTTCCCCATCTGTAACTAAGATTAATAATGGTGTACGAGTTATAGTCTTTGTTGTTCCGTCTTTTAAAGTAACTGTTGCTGTTGTTGTATTCTGATTACTTGTAAGCATTTCTGCACCTAATTTTATACCTGATTGTGTATTAGTTCCTCCTGTTACTTGTCTTGATGATTTATTTCCAACATTAGATTTTATTGTCTGGCTACTTCCATTCCACCAATCACCTGCTGAATATTCTCTTGTTAAATAATTTATACCTTGAGCATAATTTCCTAATGGTATAATTGTTGATGCATCTCCACTAAATCCAACTACCCCTACTCTACTGTCTTTATTTTTGCTCATTATAGTTTTTATAGAACTATTTACAGCATTTACCATAGCTTTAGCTCTACTGTCTTCTACTGCCGTTTCATTTTTTCCTTCTAAAGTATATGTCATACTTCCAGAAGTATCTAATACAAATACTACATCCATTGGTGTTGAAACTGTATCTGTTGAAGATGTAATGCTTTTTACTGTTATGCTTCCTCTTTGGCCAATTTCAATATCTTCTAATTTTATTGTTGAGTCTGAGCTTACTTTATCTGTAAAAGCTGTATTAGTAATTTCTGTTAATGATGAAATCTTTCTGATTACACCATCTATGTGATATCCATCAGATTCATTCTTTATTACATACCATACTACAACTTCATCATCAGCTAATGTTGTTCCATTTGTTTTTAATGCATCGACTAATTGAGTTCTTGTTATTCCTTTTGCAACCATGTCTGTTATTATATTATTATTTTTTATCAAATAATATAGATCATCATTCTTTAAGTTTGCATTAGTATCATAGTGTAAATCTGAGCTATTTAAGTAAACTGTTCCTAGTTCTCCTGTATATAGTGATGCATCATATCCAGTTCCACTACCTTCATATGGTACTTTTCCATCTTTTCTTACAAATAGTTTTGCAGTATATGCTGTTGTTCCATCAATTGTCTTGTTGCATATATCTTTATATTCTGCTTCTGCTACAACTGTTGCTTTTATTATTAATTCTCTTGTTTCCCCTGCTGCTAAGCCTTTTACTTCCCATGTTACTACTGATTGTTCTTTATCATTTTTAGTAACTGTCCAATTGTCTCCTTTGTCAGTTGTTCCACTTTCTCCAGTTTTTCCATCAACTGTATTTAATGTTAATCTTAATGGAATTTCATCTGTTACTGTTTTTGAAATTGGCTCACTTCCAGCATTTGTTAATGTGATTTTATAATATACTGTTTCGTTTGCTGCAAATGTATCTTTATTTGTAGCTGGACTTCCAATGTTTCCATTTGCATCTGCTTTATATGCTGTTTTGTTTATTAATTCATTTGCTCTATTTGTTACAGTTAAACCTTCTTCTGATACCTTTTCATATCCTGTTGGCACTGTCTTTTCTGTTGCATTGTAACTAATTTCATTTCCATTTACATCATATTTAGGTAAATTAGTTGTAATTGTCCATATATCTGTTGAATTCTCTTTTACATTTTCATCATTTTCTGATGTTAATGTATAATTCTTTCCATCTACAGTAAATTCTACACTTGATGGTCTTGTTCTATATTTATTACTACTATCATCCCAAATTTTTGTTAATACTACTGTTTTAGTATCTGGCAAATTACTTGGGTCAAACTTATTTGTTATTATTTTAGTTTCTTGATTAATATTTGCTTTATAGTAGTTATCAAGTTTTACTTGTTCTTCTTCATTTACTGCTTTTTCAGCTACAGTGTAATTTATTAATTTTCCTGCTTCATATTTTGGTAATCCTTTAAATGTCCATTTCCAATTTCCTGCAATATCTTTAGATTCAACAGCTTTTTCTCCAACCGTTTTTTCTGCAACTACTTTATCTCCGTTTTTAACTTGTAATATTATACTACTTATTAAATATTCATTTCTTGCAGCATCATTATCAATATTTTCCCATTTCTTGCTTACTGGTATATCTAATGTTTCAGGTGTATGAGTATTTTTTATTACAACTCCTTGTTCTATTGAACCTGTTATTGAATATTTATATCCTTTTACTTCATTTTCTCTAAATGTATACTGAATTTCTTTTCCACTTTTATATTTTGGTAAGTCTGAGATAGTTGTATTCCATCCATTTGCCTCACTTAGAGTTATTGTATTTCCTTCTACAATTGTATTATCTGCATATAAATCTATAACTACATTTTCTGGTCTTATTCCATCTTGATTATTGTTATCATCCCACTCTTTAGTAACATTTATTGATACTTTTTCAGGTGTATAACTATTTGTTATGTCGTATTCATATCCGCTTTCTGCCTTTTTAGTTATATTAGATTTATATCCATTTTCTATATTATCTTCTTCTACTGTATATTCAATATCTTTTCCGCCTGCTTTTTTTGGTAAGTTTTTGAACGTGTGTGTCCATTCGTTTTTGTTATTTAATTCTATTGTTTGTATAAATTTATTATTTCCTTTTAATGTTATAGTTACTTCTGTTGGTCTTTTTCCATCTTGATTATTAGCATCATCCCAAATTTTGTTTACTTTTACACTTGTGATTTCTGGCTTATGCGTATTTGTTATTAAATATCCATTTTTAGCATTTCCTGTAATTTCAGTTGCATATCCATCTACAGAATCCTCTTTTATTGTGTACTTAATGTTTTTACCATTAGCTTTTTTATCTAGCTCCTCAAATGTTCCAGCCCATTGATTTGAAGCATCTAATATCTTAGTAGCAACTTCTGTTCCATTTGCTTCTAATCTTACTATTATTGATGATGGTCTGATTCCATCTTGATTACCCCCATCATTCCATGCCTTGCTTACTCTTACACTTGTTTTTTCTACTTCATGTGTATTTGTTATTTTATATCCATTTGCTACATCTCCAGAAACTACTGAATCATAGTTTTTAACATTTATCTCTTGAATTGTGTATTTAATCTCTTTTCCGTTTGCATTTTTTGGTTTGTTTGCAAATACTCCATTCCAATTATTTTCTGCATTTAATTCCATACCATCTACAATTTGATTATTCGCTTTTAATACAACATCAACTTTAGTTGGTCTTTTTCCATCTTGATCATCTTTATCTTCCCATACTTTACTAACTGGTATATTAATAACTTCTGGTGTATGTGTATTTTGAATTGTTGTTCCTTCTATATGTTTAGTATATCCAGTAATATCTTCAACTTCATCTATTGTATAAGTAATATGTTCACCATCTTTATTTACTGGTAAATTTGTAAATTGATGTTGCCAATTATTAGCTTCATTTAATTCTACTGTTTCTTTTACTATTCCGTCTGCAATTAATTTTGCATGTATTGATGTTGGTCTAATTCCATCTTGGTTATTAGCATCATCCCATGATTTTCTAATTGTTATTGATGTTACATCAGTTGTATGTTTATTTGTTACTATAAATTTATTTGAATTTTGAATGTCTATACTTGAGACTTCATAACCTTTTGGCACATTATTCTCAACAACTGAATATCTTATATCTTTTCCATTTGCTTTTTTATCCAAACCATCAAATTTTGCTGACCAATTATTTTTTTCATTTAATATAACTGATTTTTTATCTAAAACAACATCATTTGCTACTAAATTTATCACTACATTTTCTGGTCTAATTCCATCTCTATTACCATCATCTTCCCAAGCTTTGCTTACTTCTATGCTTGTTTTTTCTACTTCATGCGTGTTTACTATTATATATTCCTGTTTTGCATTTCCAATTATACTTGTTGTATATCCTTTTACAGCATCTTCTACTACTGTATAATTGATTTTTTGACCTTTGGCTTTTTTAGGTAATTCTTCAAAAGTTCCACTCCACTGATTTGTATCATTTAATGTTAATACTTTATCAGCAACTTCTGTTCCATTTGCTTTTAACCTTACTGTTATAGAATCAGGCCTTATTCCATCTTGATTGCTAACATCTTCCCAAACTTTTTGCACTTTTACACTTGTAACTTCTGGAGTATGTGAATTTTTTATTACATATCCATTTTTTGCGTCTCCTGAAATAACTGGTGTATATCCTGGAACATCTTCTTCCTCTTCAACAGTATATTGAATTTCTTTACCATTTTTATTTTTATCTAATCCTGTAAATTCTGCATTCCATTTATTACTTTCATTTAAAGTAACTTTTTTTCCTGGTACAATTTCTCCATCAGCTTTTAATCTAACATTTATCACCCTTGGTCTAATTCCATCTTGGTTATTTGCATCATTCCATGCCTTGCTTACTTTTATGTTCTTTTTTTCTACTTGATGTGTATTTGTTATTTTATAACCATTTTCTATATTTCCTGAAATAGCTGAAGTATATCCTGAAACATTTATTTCTTCAATAGTATAATCAATGTCCTCTCCCTTAGCTTTTTTATCTAAATCTTTAAAGGTATATGTCCAGTTGTTTGCTTCTGATAAAGTTTCTCTAGCAACTTCTATTGTACCATTCATTAATTTTACAATTATTGAAGTTGGTCTGATTCCATCTTGGTTATTTGAATCTTTCCATTTTTTTACTACTGCTACATTGGTTTTCTCAACAATATGTCTATTAGTTATTATATATCCACTTTCTGCTGTTCCCGTTATTGATTCTATTGTATAATCAGGTACATCATCTTCTGCAACTGTATATACAATTTCACCACTTCCATCAGCTTTATATTTTGGTAGTCTTGTAAAAGTATACTCTGTTCCTGAAATTGTTGCTGTATCAACTTTTTTATCATCAGCCCATAAACTAATTGTTATTTTTTCAGGTCTTATTCCGTCTTGGTTTTCATTATCATTCCATACCTTCTTTACAGATACTGATGTATCTGGATTTACTGGAACTTCTTCATGGCTTTCTTCTGTTGGTCCATCTGGCACTGTTGCTTTGGCCACATTCTTAATAGGATTTGCATCAACTGTATCTTCTTTTGTAACTGTATAATATGTGAAAATAGTTGTTGTATTTTCTCCACTTACAGCAGATAAACTTGGTATTACTGCTATTGTTGATACTCCAGTACTTAGATCAACTGTTTTTTCTTTACCATTAACTGTTACTTTTAAAGAATCTGTTACTGTAATATTTTCTAATGTTGTATTTCCTGTATTTGTGATTATTATTGTATATTCTACAATATCTCCAGGTCTTACTTTAACATTTTGTGCATCTACAAATTCTGCACTATCTTTTACTTTTATTTTAGTTGCTGTTTTACTAATTGTTAATGATTTTACTTCATCTACTGGAACATCTTTTTCATCTTTGTCAGTTACAGTTTCTGGTGTTTTATCAGGATCTGTTGGAATTGTTTCTCCTGTTGCTACTGCTTCATTATGAATTAATTTTTCTACATTTCCTTGAACATCCTTTTCATAATTTACTATATATCTAACTGTTATTTCTGCTTTATCAGCTTCTTTCTTATCTGTTCCTGCTTTTAAATCTCCAATAATTAATTTTCCATCATTATTTTTAGCTATTGTCTTTATCTCTCCATTTATAGTTAAAGCTTCTATAGTTACATATTCAAGTTTTTCTTCAAGTATCACATTAGTTAAATCTACACTACCTGTATTGGTTACTGTTATTTTATATTCTATTGCGTCACCTGCTTGAACTTTTTTATCCTTTCCTATACTTTCTTTGTCTCTTTTGATATCAGCAACTTCTTTTAAAACTTTTATATCTGCCGTATCTATTTTATCTGGATTTGTAGGTTCTCCCCCTACTGTTGCTATATTTTTGATTTTTCCACTTATGTCTTTTACTTCTACAATAAATGTTCTTTCAATTGTACTATTGGCCTCTAGTTCTAAATTCCATGAAATTTGTTTTCTATTATCTGTAACTGTTGTTATTTTTCCACCATCCGTTACAGAATCTTCTACTAATTCTGTTCCTACTGGTACTGTATCTTCTATTGTTGTTTTTCCTGAGATATCTCCTGTATTTGTAGCTGTTATAGTATATTTTATTTTGTCTCCTAATTTGGCTACTTCTAGGCCTTCTTTTACTTCAACATTGTCTCTTTCTACTATTTTGCTTGATTTTTTAGCGTTTATAATTGATGTTTTTTCTTCATTACTTTCTTTACCATTGACTATTGCCGCATTTGATATTGTACCTGTTGCATTTTCATTAACTTTTACCGTAAATTTAACTTCTATTGATTCTTTTGCTGGTACAGTTACAATCCATTTTAAGCCTATAACTGTATCATTTTCTAATATTGTTGTTCCTGAATTTTGAGCATCATCAATAGAAACAAAAGTTGTTTGTTCTGGAATTTTATCTGTTATTTCTATATTTTTTAACTCTTGTTCTCCATTATTTGTAACTTTTATTGTATATGTAATATTTTTATTGGCATATACTAATTTATCTTCACCTACACCAGTTGTAGCTGTTTTTTCTACTGTAAAATCTGGTGTTTGTGGTATTATTTTATCTGCTACTGCAGAATTTACAGCAATAACGCTTGATGGTGTCCACCAATCCCAGAAATCTCTTGATACAAGTCTTTCTTGTTCTTCTACTCTTGTTATTGTTGTTTCTCCAACTTGATTTACATCTGTATTTGTTGTTACATTTTCTGCATTATTATTGGCTGCTGGGTTATTTATAGCATTTACGTTATTATTTGTTGTTGCTGTATTATCTGCAACATTTCCATTATTGTTTGCTGCTGTGTTATCTGCAGCATTTCCATTATTATTTGTTGTTGTTGTGTCATCTGCAACATTTTCATTATTGTTTGTTGTTTCTGCATTGTCTGCAACATTTTGATTATTATCTTCAGTTGTTTTATTTTCTTCTGCCTTATTCTCATCAGA
Source organism: uncultured Clostridia bacterium (assembly GCA_934130975.1). Classification (GTDB taxonomy): domain Bacteria; phylum Bacillota; class Clostridia; order TANB77; family CAG-508; genus CAG-269. Next base: position 61,278 of record CAKOYU010000004.1, read on the forward strand.
TTCTTGAACATCATTAGCTTTATTCTCTTCTGCTGTTTGTGTTTCACTAGATGATTGATTTCCATCAACAGCCTCTGTACTACCTTTATCAGCTAAGAATATTCCTACTGATAAACCAGCTATAAACAACAAAACTATAACAGTTACTATCGCTATAATAGTTTTTTTGCTTACGGTATTTGATTTATCCGCCATTTTAATTCCCCCCTAAATTAACTATATTTCTTGCGCTTTCAATATTAGTCTTTGTCTATTTCCATTTGTGCATGTAATTAATGTTACTTCTCTTACATGTTCATCTTTGGGTAATAAAATGTTTACATCATTTGGTGTTGTTGTAAAAATGTCATAAATTGAATATTGAATTGTTTTTCCTGTTAGATCTGTTAATTCTACAATATCTCCTTTATTAAGATTTTTAGTTTTTCCAAACATTGTACCACTTTTATTATTATGACCCGCTATTGATAAATTTCCATAATCGTTTACTTTTTCGCCCCAATATTTTATTATAGAAACCTTCATTGGTTCTTTTGCATTTTCTGGGTCTATATTACCAATTTCTAATATTGGATATTCAATGTTTATTTTAGGAATTTTAACTATTCCTATTACTTTATAGCCTTTATATTCTAATTGTTCTTGTGATTCTCCCGTATTTTCTGAAAAATCTATGTTACTAAAAGCTTCTATTGTTTCTTGGCTTTCTTTTTCGTTTTCATATTCACATATGTATTTATGCACTATCATACCAGCTACCACAATTGCCACTATTAATAACATACTAAAAATCGCCTTATAAATTTTAAATTCTAGACTATTTTTCTTCATCTTTTTTGTTTATTTTTTTCATTCTAATAAATACTATTATTAATGCTACTACTACTACTGCTAATATAACTATTAGCGCAATACTGTCATATGTTATTGGTAGTCTTGTGGTTTCTTGTGTTTTTATTTGTTCTTTCACTGCATTTGGTTCATAATCATAATATTCTTGTAAGAATTGTGCATCTGTTGTTTCTCCATCTTTTGCAACTTTTTTCAAAAATACTATATATTTATCTCCAACACCATTGTTTTGTTCTGTTGACTCTGGTTGTTTTACTTCCATATTTTCAACTTCTTGCCAATTTGCTTCATTAATTAGTTTTGAATATAAACTATAGAATTGTTCATTTTCTTGAACTTTTTGGTACATATCCATTCCGTCATATTCTTTATTAAGTTTTTCTGCTAATTCAACTAATTTTGCATAATCTGCTGAGTCTGTTGTTTTTACTCTTTGATAATAATATGTAGCATCTTTACTATCTGTGATTTTTACATATCCTGCTTTAGAAATTTCTTTTACCCCATCTATATTTTCATTTCTAACAGGATCTGTTGATTCAGTGTTTTCTTTAGAAGTAGATATTTCTACTGCTATTCTTTTTGTTGTATTTTCTATTATATTTATATTTTCCTTGGTTAACGAGTTCTCGAATTCTATTTGAACTCCATCTAGAATTAAATTTTCTTTTTCATCTTTTGCCCACATATAAATTGGTTGATTCTTTAATTTTTCATAAGTTTCGGCATCTAAAAATGCGCCTTGATTTCCTCCCAAATCTGAGATTGAATTAATATAAGATAAATCCATTTTATTTGGATTAGCATTATTAGTAAATGCATACTTAAAATTTTTGTCTGTGTAGTCTTTAATATATATCATATACTCATTTTCTTGAGTGTTTACTACAGAGACATTTTCGTTTGTCGCTAGAACTACTATTGGTGTTATTACTATAATGAAAATAATAGCAAAAGCACCAAATAATTTGATGATTTTTTTGTTCATCATATGCTCCACCCCTTTATATTATTATTTTTTACGGCATCATTATATTATAAAAAGCTTAAATTGTAAATACTTTTTCCATAATTTTACTATATTGTAAAAGCCCAGCACATTTTTAATGTACTGGGCTTTTTAAATAATTTTTCACACTAATTTTGAAATAGAATTTTTTCTTATTTTTCAATCCATTTTACTAAATCCATATTTTCACTATCTAATAACATTTCATTTTGAGGCATAACTCTAAATGAATATCCATAATTTCCACCTGTAGTTAATTTAATTTTAGCTACATAATAATATTTTTTATTTTCCGCTTCTTTTCCTTCCATTTTCATTGGAATTATTTGAACATCTTGTACAGTTCCATTTTCTAAGAATTTTCCGTAATATACTTCAACTCTAATTGAATCTGGGTCAATATTAGGTAATGTTACTGCACACCTTACATCTATTTCTGCACCTGCATCTACAGTAATATTATCTGCATTATTTTCCACTTGTTCAATTTGTATATCTTTCCAATTGGCATACATACTTGCTTTCCAAGAATCAAATTCTGTAACTCTGTCTAAATCATTATAATATTTTTTAGTTAAGTTGCATAATGGTATATACAATTTATTTGTATAATCAACTAACATTCTTGCTGTACTATATTGCCCACCTGTTGAAATTATTGAATTTTTCATATATTCCATCCATGTTTTTGAAATTCCATCTTTGTCTTTATTATAATATGTTGGGATAATCTTATTTTCTAATGTATAATATATGCTTTCACTATCAGCTATATCTTGTTCTTCGTATGACGCATATTCTTTATTAGTTCCAATTGACCATCCATTTTTTTGGTTATATCCTTCAGCCCACCATCCATCTAATATACTAAAGTTTACAACTCCATTTACAGATGCTTTTTGTCCACTTGTTCCTGATGCTTCCATTGGTCTTCTTGGGTTATTTAGCCATACATCAACACCACTTACCATATATCTTGATATTTCTATATTATAATTTTCTAATATAAATATCTTTCCTTTAAATTGTGGCTTCATTGATATTTCGTGAATATATTTAATTAATTCTGCACCTTCTCTATCTGCTGGATGTGCTTTTCCTGCAAATATTAATTGAACTGGTCTATTTTCATCATTTAAGATTTGTGTTATTCTTTCCAAATCTTTAAATATTAATGTTGCTCTTTTATATGTTGCAAATCTTCTTGCAAACCCTATTGTTAAGGCTTTTGGATCTAGTTTTGATGTCATTTCGTTTATTTCATCATAACTTACGCCTTCACGTCTTAATCTTTTTGTCACATTTTCTTTAACTAGTGCTAATAATTTTTCTTTTCTTTCAATGTGTACTTCCCATAATTTATCATCTGGAATTGTTTTTATTTTTTCCCATACTGAATTTTCATGAATATTGTCTTGCCAATATGGTATTAAATATTTGTTGTATAATTCTTTTAATTTTGGTGCTAACCATGTACATGTATGAACACCATTTGTTACATATGTTATTGGAGATTCACTTGGTGCTATATGTGGCCATACATCTGCAAATAACTCTCTTGATACTTCTCCGTGTAATTTACTTACACCATTTTTCTTTCCAGCGATTTTTAATGCAAATATTCCCATATTAAATCCTGGTTCTAGTCCTTCACAAGGTTTCATTCCTAATTTTAAGAATTCTTCTCTTGTTAATCCTAATCTTGGCCAAAAGTCTTTGAAATATTTTTCTACTAGTCCTGTTGGGAATATGTCATTTCCTGCAGGTACTGGTGTATGTGTTGTAAATACTGTTTTTGATGACGCTATATCTCTTGCTACATCAAATGATACTTGTTTTTCTTTTATTGTATTTTTTATCAATTCTAAGTTTAAGAATGCAGAATGTCCTTCATTCATATGATAAACTGTTGGTGTTAACCCTAATCTTCTTAATAGATTTACTCCTCCCATACCAAGTATTATTTCTTGTCTAATTCTCATTTCTTGGTCTCCACCATATAAACGAGCTGTTGTATCTCTGTCTTCATCATTATTTATATCTATGTCTGAATCCATTAAATATAATTTAATTCTTCCTACATTTATTTCCCATACTTTTAAATATATTCTTCTTTTTGGAAATTTAATAAATAATATTAAATCATTTCCATCTATATCTTTTACTGGTGTTATTGGTAAATCATATAAATCTAAATCTCTATATTCTGGTCTTTGCATTCCATATCTATCTATTACTTGGTTAAAATATCCATTTTTATATAATAATCCAACTGCTACAAGTGGAATTCCTAAATCACTTGCTGATTTTAAATGATCTCCTGATAATATTCCAAGCCCTCCTGAATATATTGCTATTGTTTGATCTAAACCATATTCTGCTGAAAAATATGCTATTAAATCATTTCTATTGTCTGGATATTTTGAGTTAAACCATGTATTTTTACTATTCATATATGCATCAAAATTACTTACTATTTTGTCATATTCTTTTACAAATGCTACATCTTTTGATGCTTTCTCTAATTTTTCTTGATCTACTGCTTTTAAAAATTTTACTGGGTTTTTGTTACATCTTTCCCATAAATCTATATCTATTATTTTGAATAGTCTTAGGAATTCTGTATTCCAAGACCACCATAAATTATTTGCTATTTCTGTTATTCTACCTATTCTCTTTGGTAATTGTGGGTTTACTGTTATTCTATTGAATACATACATTTTTATTTTTCCTCCTATGTTTTTTATACTACTCTTTTGAGTACTTTTTTCTTTTTGTTAATCACAATTATTATCTACTACTTTTCTTTTTTTGTCAATATTTAATTTCGAGTTTTTTTGTCTTTCGCATATTATTTTTTTACAATTCACAGTAATTTTTTATAAAGTTTAAGAAATTAATAATATATTGTTTTGTAAATACCGCGTAAGCGATCAAATGAGCGTAGCGAATGCGAAATGGAGCAATCTACATACTAACTTTTTAATATGAAGATTGCGACACCAAGGTATTAAAAAACAATATATTATTAATTTATAAAATAACTCTAATATAACTTACTGCATATTTGTATTAGTATTTTCTGTTGTATTATTTGTATTATTACTTGTCGAACTATTAGTATTTGTATTACTATTATTTGTATTAGTATTTGTATTTAAATTTGTACTTGCATTAGTATTGCTATTTGTGTTTGTATTCGTATTTGCGTTAGCATTTGTTGTATTTTTATTTGTATTTTCTGTTTTATTATTAGTTGTATTTGTTGTATTCTTCTTATGGGTTTGTGTTTCATTTTGGTTTGTAGTTGTTTTAGGCGTTGATGTTGTTGTCTGAGTTTGCTGTATATCAACTTGTTGTGGATCAACCGCATCAATATCATGTGTAATATTTTGTACTGTATCTTGTTTGTTTTGATTTTTCTCTGTATTCTCTTGTTTCAACTCTGTTCCTGAATGTTTATCACATAATTGTGGTACTGTACCTCTTAAGAAATATTCTGTGTATACATTTGTACAACCTGTTGTCGCTACTTTTCCAGTATCTGCACATATATTACAACTATATACTGAATTTGGCTTTTCAAAAGTTGCACTCTTTAAGCCTACATGGATTTTAGACATTACATTAGCCCATAATAAACCTGCTGGATTTCTTTTATTAAATTCTATTGTTTCATTTTCATCAAATCCATACCAAGTTGCAGCTGTATAATATGGAGTAAATCCACAAAGCCATCTATCATAATTTTCATCTGTAGTTCCTGTTTTAGCTGACACATCTACTCCCGAAATTTTACAATATGATGCAGTTCCTTTAGATCCTTGCACTGGTTGTGTTAATATCTCTTTAACTACATATGCAACTTCTCTTGATACTACCCTTTTTCTTTTTTGTTTTGCTTTAACTACAGTTATTTGCGAACTATTATTTACACTTGTATAAAAAGTTGGCTCAATATATAAACCGTCATTTGCTATCATAGCATATCCAGCCGCCATCTCTAATGGACTTATTCCTCTCTGTAAGCCACCTAATGCTAATACAAGTGTCTCATCTTCTTTTGTTAATGAGCTTATTCCCATCTTTTTTAAATATTTTATAGAATTTGTTGGTTTTAATTGTTGCATTATTTCTACAAATGGAATATTCTGTGAAGATTCTACTGCTCTTCTTACAGTTACCTCTCCTAGTGGTTTATTATAATCAGTTGGATGATAACCATTCGCAAAATCTTTTTCGCTATCATCATATATAGATGCTGCTGTAATTATTTTTTTATCTATTGCAGGTATTAACACAGATAATGGTTTTATCGAAGACCCTGTTTGTCTTACACTTTGAGTAGCTCTATTTAACGGTCTTACTTCTGTCTTTTCTCCTAATCCTCCCACACAACCTAAAACCTTTCCTGTTTTATGATCTATTATTGCCATTGCAGCTTGTGATGGGCTTCCTCCATCTTTTTTAGACTGTATTTGATATTTTGATTTTTCAAATTCTTTTTCTGTTGTTTCTTGAATCTTTGTATTTTGTGTACTATATACTGTTAGTCCTGCCATATTGATATAGTTAGTTGCAAATGTAGTGGAAATATTATATTTTTTTGAAATATCTTCTGTTATTTGTGAAATTAATGCATCTGTATGATAAGAATATACAGCACTATCTGCTTCTACATTTCCTTTTTTTAATTTTAATCCTTTGTCTACATTGCTTACTGATGTATTATAGCTTTGTTCATCAATATAATTTAAATCTAGCATTTTCTTTAGAACAGTCTTTGTTCTTTTTTTTATTTTCTCTGAATTATCTTTTTCACCAAATGGATTATATGAATTAGGTGAATTATTCATTCCAGCTAAAAATGCACATTCTTCTAAAGATAAATTTGAAGATGATTTACTAAAATAATACTGACTTCCAACTTCTACTCCATACATATGTGGTCCAACATATATGATGTTCAAATATGCTTCTAATACTTCATCTTTTGATAGTTCTGTTTCAAGCATTTCTGCTTTCCACCATTCTTTTACTTTTCTTGTAATACTATCTGTATTATCTCCTGTAAGATTTTTTACTAATTGCTGTGTTATTGTACTTCCACCATATGATGATTTTCCCAAATGAGTAACATATGATACTATTGCCCCTCCAGTTCTCTTTACATCTATTCCACCATGTTTATAAAATCTTTCATCTTCTATTGCTATATATGCATTTTTTAAATTGTCTTGTACATCATTTAGTTTTATTGGTTTATTTTTTCTTGAACATCCTAATTTTGCAATTTCTTTTCCATCACTATCAAGTACTGTTGAATTTTGAAATGCTACCATTTCTTTTGCTAGTGTTTTCCAACGATGTGTAGAAATTCCTAAGTATATTCCTAAAATAATAACTATTAAAATACAAATAATACTTATTATCGTTATTGTTTTTTTATTTATCTTTTTTTCTTTATCTTCCTTGCTTTTATTGTTTTTTTTCTTTTGCTCCTTTTTATCTTTTCTAAAAGCTTTTGGAACATAATTTTCATCTTCTGTCTTCTTTTTCTTTTTTTTCTTCAATTAATATCACTTTCCTTTTTATGAGCAATATGCACAAAGTATTGCTTCTAATCCAACATTTAAGTCGATTAACCCTATTTTATATTTATAGTCTAAATCTTCTAATTCTTGTATAATCTTTCTAAGTTCTGATGTTTTAAATCCTTTTGCTTGCAATTTATATTTATTTACTAAAAACATTTGATTAGGCTTTAGCTGTAAGCTTTGAGCAATATCTTTATTATAATAAATAGCTAATTTTACAAAATATAATTTTTTAAAGTGATTATATAATGTTATTAAAATCTTCTGAATAGGTTCTTTTGATGCAATTAAATTGTATAATACTTCCATTGCTTCTTTTACTTTTTTTTGTCCTAGATTGTCTGTCAAATCGAATATTATACTTTCTATTTTCTTTATGCATAACTTGTCAATATCTTGTTTTTTTATTGTGCCATTTTCTCCTGCATATTCAATAAGTTTACGAATTTCATTTATTAAGTCTTGCATATTTGTCCCGCAACTTTCTATTAAATATTGAAGTGTATTTTCATCAACATTTACCTTATATGCATTACATATTGCTTTTAATCTTTTTATAATCTGAAATGGCTTTTGTTCTTCAAAATTGCATACTGTTCCTATTTTTTCAATTGTATTATAAATCGAATTTTTTTCTGCTTGATTTTCAACAAATACAAGTATTACAGATTCGTTTATCATATCTACATTCTCTTTTAAATAGCTGTTTATTTTGTCTTTTAATTCTTTACTTGCTCCTCCGCTTCTGCCTTTTACTTCTCTTTTAAATATTCCTGTTTCTCTTGCTATTATTAACTTATTTGGATATCCAAAAGCAGGAGTTTCTATGTCTGCAATTAATTCTTGTACACTGTTTTCGTCAATATATATGTAGTTTATTCCTTTTATTGTTTCTCCAAAGTTTTTCTTTATTTTGTTTAATTGTTGCTCTAATAAAAATGTGTCTTCTCCATATAACAAATAAATTCCTTTGGTGCTTCCTTGATTTAGTTGTTTTTCTAATTCTTCAACTTTTAACATATCTACTCCTTTTATATGTAAATTAAGATTTTTTTATTTTTACTTATTTAGTCTATTTTTAATAAATATTATAAAACTATAACTTTAAATGAAATTGCGAATGTGCATGGAGAAACGCTAGAACTTCTATGCAGTTTTATGGAAAGAGTTCACGATAGTGGAAGGGTGCCATAAAACAAATTAGAAGTTCTAAAGTTTCGTAATAAGCCGAGCAATGAAATGCAAAGTTATAATTTTATAATATTTATAATTAAACATATGTAAAAATAAAAAATTCTTAATTTTTATTTAAACTCCTAATATGATACGAAAGACTTCTGCAACACTCCAAGCCTGTGCAAAAGCACCTTTAGGAGCATATGGTCTTTTAGAATCATATATTTCCGCAATACTACCTACACAACCTCTTTCATTAATCTCTTTAGAAAATGTTTTTGTTACATTATCTACAAATTCTTTTAATTGTTCCTCATATTTGGCCTTATCTTTTTTAGTTTTACTACTTGTTGCTAATCTCTTTAATGCGTTATAATATGGACCTAAAAGCCATGTCCAAGTAATACCTTGATGGTAACTAAAATCTCTTCTGCATCCATCTCCTTCATATACTTCAACATAATTTTCTTCACCTTTAGCTAAAGATTTTAATCCATAATTATTCAATAGCTTTTTAGTAACTGTTTCAAACATATTTCTTGCTTCTTCTGATGTAGCATCTAATACAGGATATGTTAAACTTAATGCAAATAATTGATTTGGTCTAATCTTGCTATCTCCAAGTACATCATATAAGCATTTTCTACGTTTATTATAGAATTGATTTTGATATGATTTTTTACATTTTGTGGCCATCTTTTCATATTTTTTGGCTTTGTCTGTATCGTTATTACTTGTTGCAAGTTCTTGCATTATTTTTAAAGCATTATACCACATAGCATTTATTTCTACTGCTTTACCATTACGTGGTGTTACCGCTATTCCTGCATATTTTGCATCCATCCATGTATTTTGAGTATTTTCTGTTCCAGAAACAATTAGTCCATCTGTATCCATATAAATATTATTATTATCTAAATCTATTCCTTTAGCATAATTTTCTATAATATTTTCCATTTTAGGATAAATATCTTGCATTACAAATTGATAGTCATTCGTATATTCAAGATATTTTTTTACTTGTTCAAAAAATAATAATGATGCATCAACACTATTATATAATGGTCTATAATCATCTTCACTATAAGTATTTGGAATTAGTCCATATTTTATATCTCTAATACAATGTTGTAAAACTTTTTTTGCATTATCAAATCTCTTAGTAACCAAAAACAATCCTTCAAATGAAATTAATGTATCTCTCATCCAATCTAAAAACCATGGATATCCTGCTATTGCTGAATATGTATTAAATAGTGGTCTTTTTATTATAAAATTATCTGTTGCTATTAAAAATGTTTTTATCAATTCATCTTTATCACTACCTAATAATCCAGATTTATTAAAAATTTTAGTCATACGTATTGTTTCTTTTAAAATTAATGCTCTTGCATCTAATTCCTCTATATTTTCTTCTGTTGAACATATAAAAGAAATTTCTTTTTCTTCATTTGGATCTATTTCTATTTCGTATCTTCCTGGTACAACATGATTTTCTTCTGGCTCAAATCCTCTTTTCTCTTCTTCTATATAAAACATATTATAAAATATATCATCTTTATGTTCTATATAATTTCCATCATTTATAGTAATATAAATTGGATTTCCATCATCTATTTCTACTTCTAATTTTTTATTTCTCATTTGTTGTTTTAATTTGAATTGATGGTCTTTGTTTATACCATGAGCATTTCTGAAATTCATTACTGGCGCTAATATTAATTTCGAATGTTTAGCTCCATTTCTAATTTTATAATATACTCCAACTGTATTTTTGAAATGTTCCATACAAATTGTTTTAGTAATAACAACATCCTCTACTTTATATTCAAATGTTGGCAAAAGCTCTTTTGAAAAACTCTCTTGATACTTATACCCTTGAGAAATATAGTTTTTTCCCACATTAGTAAATAATTCATATTTTATTCCACCAATTTCTATACTTTCATCTAACTTTGATAATATTAATCTTCTTCTAGCAGGAGGAATTATTGGGCTTACAAGTAATCCATGATATTTTCTTGTATTTGCACCTATTATTGTTGATGATGCAAATCCTCCAATTCCATTTGTTATTATCCATTCTTTTTCTAATGCCTTATCTAATTCTAATTCTTCTTTGGCATATCTCATCTTTATTTTCCTCCTCTGTTCATTTTCTCTCCTGAATCCTTGATTGATTTTATTCTATCACTATATTTAGCACTAAATTTACTTTGCTTTTTAAATCTCTCTTTTTTATTAGGATTTATACCTTTTCTTTCAGCTTTTTTATCTTTTTTTCTCTTCTCTTTTTTCAATTTGTTTATTCTTTTATCTGATTGCAATTTTGCATTTAACATTATATATGATGGGTCATTCTCTTTGTCTTGGAATTTCATATCATTACATATTAATGTAATCGCAGATTCTGCAATCATATATGGATCATGTCTTATTTTTCCATCAACTATTTTAGAAATATTTTTCTTTATAAATTTAATTCTTTTTAATGCTGGATCATTTATTTTTTGTTCAACTAAATCTGCACCTTCTCTGTTATACATTTTTATATATTCCGGTACAACTTCACCTGTGTCATAAATGCAGTAATCAATTAAACCTTCTCCACAATGTTCTATTATTGCTTTTATGTGATCCTCTACAGAATAGTCATCTGTTTGACCTGGCTCTGTCATTATGTTGTTTACATATATTTTAATTGCTTTGCTCTCTCTTATTGCTTTTGCAACTCCATTTACTAATAAATTCGGAATTACATTTGTATATAAACTTCCTGGACCTATTATTATACTATCTGCTTCTTTTATTGCTTCTAAAACTCCTGGTGCTGGTCTACAGTTTGATGGTTTTAAATATACTCTGTTTATTCTTGTCATTTTATCATTTACTATTTCTGGTATTTTATCTTTTTCTTCTACAACATATCCATTTTCTAGTTCTGCACATATTTGCATTTCTTCAGTTGTTACAGGTTTTACATCACCTACTATTTTGAATATAGAATTACTTTTTTCTATTGATTGTGTATCATTTCTATAAATTTCTTTCATTGCAGTAAAATATATATCAGAAAATTTTAAACCTCTTAAATTTGGATTATACATTTCATGATTTAATAATTTTTCTAATTCGTTTGACTCTTCTGAAGATAATGCAGCAATACTGTCTTTTACTTCTTCAAATGGAAGTGTTGTTCCTAATGCCATTCTTGAACTATTAGGTTGTTTTCCATATTCTGATACTGCTACTATTGCTGTTATATTGTCTGTATATCTTTTCATACCTGTTAATACAGTATTTAGTCCTGCTCCTCCACCAATTGCTACTATTTTAGGACCTTTATCGTAAATTGTTCTATCAAATATTAGTGATTTTACATTTACATTTTTCTTATTTTTCATTCTGTCATCTGTTGCTTCTATAAACAATTCCATATTTCGTTTATTTAAAAATATTAATCCTAAAACTATACAAGTAAATCCAATTACAAATACTACAACTACTTTTCCCGCATCTGCAATTTCCATTTCCTTTTGTACCAATATTTTTGCAATCCCATAACAGGTTAATACAATTCCTACTAATATCAAAAATATCCATCTTTTCATTTTTGAACTTGATTTTAGCCAATGTCCTAGTCCGTTCATATTATCATCCTTTCCAGTTATATAATTTCTATTTCTTGTTCTATTTTCTTTCCAAATTTTTTATATACTTGCTCTTTAGTATATTCCATTAATTTTATTACGTCTTGTGCTGTTGCATTGTTTTTATTTATTATAAATCCTGCATGTTTTTCTGAAATTTGTGCTCCTCCTATTTGATATCCTTTTAACCCACATTCATCTATCAATTTTGCAGTAATAAAATCTGTTCCTCTTTTAAATGTACTTCCTGCACTTGGATATTCTATAGGTTGTTTTTCTTTTCTGTATGTTGCATATTCTGTCATTTTTTCTTTTATTTCTTCCGCTTTTCCTGTTTTTAATTGTAATTCTACTTCTAATATTATATAGTCTTTTTCTGCAAATAAGCTTTTTCTATATTCAAATTTTGCTTGTTCATTTGTTATTGTATGAATTTCTCCATCTCTTGTCATATATGTTACTGTTTTTACAATGTCTTTCATTTCACTTCCATGTGCACCTGCATTCATTCTTATTGCTCCGCCTATTGTTCCTGGTATTCCTGATGCAAATTCGAATCCCGCAATTTCTTCTTTTAAACATTTCTGAGCTAGTGCTCCAAGTTTTATTCCACTTCCAACTGTTAATGATATTATGCCATTTTCAATGTCCTGACATATTTTTTCTATTTCGATTTTTAATACTATTCCTATTATTCCATCATCTGAAACTAATAAATTACTTCCATTTCCTATTATTGTTAATGGAATTTTTTCTTTTTGCGCATATTTTAATATATCTTTTAATTGTTCTATTGTTTTTATTTTTATAAAACATTCTGCTGGTCCACCAATTTTAAATGATGTGTGTTTACTCATTGGTTCACTTATGTATATATTTTCTTTAGGAATTAAATTTTGAATTTCAGTTATATTCATATTAAATTCTTTCCTCCTCAATTATTCCAATCTTATCATTTTTTTCCTAATTTTACAATAATTTTTGCCAAATCTCTTTGATTTTTCTTAATTTTATAGTATAATATAATTGTGTTAAATTATATATGATTGGAGGTCATACTATGTGGCAAATATGGTTGATTGCTTCTGGTGTATTTTTCGTAATAGAAATCTTTACGGTGGGATTTTTAATATTTTGGTTAGGAGTCGCTGCGCTATTAGCAATGCTAATAAGTTTTTTCACAAATAGTATAATTCTTCAAACCTCTGTATTTGTTATTGCATCAGCTTTACTTATTTTTGCAACTCGTCCTTTAGCAGATAAAATTGTAAAAAAAGATGCTACTCCAACTAATGTTTATTCACTTGTTGGTAAAAAAGGTATAGTTGTTGAAGATATTAACTGGGCTAACGGAACAGGTCAAGTAAAAGTTGAAGGTGACATTTGGTCAGCTAAAACTAAAGAACAAATCAATATTCCAAAAGAAACAGAAGTTGAAATTGAAAGCATTGAAGGTGTTAAAGTTTATGTTACACCAGTTATGCAATTATTAAAATAGTTATTCATATTTTAAATTTATATAATCGCTTTTGCGAAATATTTTATAGCAATGAAAAATTTGCTAGAAGGAGGAAAATATGTACTTTTTACTTGTATTACTAGTTATAATAGTAATTATAGCAGTTAAATCAATCAAAGTCGTTAGACAATCTGAGGTGTATATTATAGAAAGATTAGGTAGATTTCATAAAGTCGCTGATGCTGGTCTTACAATTATAATACCATTTTTCGATCATGTTAGAAGTGTTGTAAGTTTAAAACAACAAACTATGGACGTACCACCTCAAGGAGTTATTACTAAAGATAATGTTACAATTACAATAGATACAGTTGTATTTTATCAAATCACTGACCCAGCTAAGGCAGTATATGAAATTCAAAGTTTAAAGAAAGGTATTGAATATCTTGCTATCACAACAATTCGTGATATAGTTGGTAAAATGGATTTAGATGAAACATTTAGTTCTAGAGATGGAATTAATACTAAATTAAGAACAATCCTTGATGATGCAACAGATAGATGGGGATGTAAAATTGATAGAGTTGAAATCAAAGATATTACACCACCTGCTGACATCAGAGATGCAATGGAAAAACAAATGAATGCAGAAAGAAATAAAAGAGCTTTAATTCTTGAAGCTGAAGCTCAAAAACAATCTGCTGTTACTATTGCAGAAGGTAAAAAACAAGCAGCTATTCTAGAAGCTGAAGCTGATAGAGAAGCTAGAATTCGTAGAGCTGCCGGTGAGGCTCAAGCTATTAAATCAGTTGCTGAAGCTAAAGCTAAAGAAATCACTATGGTATATGATGCAATTAAAGCTTCTGATCCTGATGAAAAACTTGTTCAAATCAAATCTCTTGAAGCTCTTGAAGAAATTGCTAAGGGTGATGCTAATAAAGTATTCATACCATTTGAAGCTACTAGCGCTTTAAGTAGTTTAGGTGCTGCTAAAGAAATTTTTAAAGATGATAAAAAATAAAAAACTGCCTTAATATAGGCAGTTTTTTTAGAGTTTTCTTTGTTACTTTTGTTGATAACTTTGAAGATATCTTTTTCGAGAAAGGCTTAATGTCACAGCCATTTTCTTTATTTCTTCATCTACATTTTGGCGACTCACTCCTTGAGTAATAAGCATTCCTCCTCCAGCTTTCAATGAATCCATAATTATTTTATTAAATATTGGTTCAGGTAGTTTGTCAAATAACTGTTTTATCTTACATTCCCGGTTGCACTCCCAACATCTTATGTTACAATCAAATTTTAACATCATAAGTAACACTCTCCTTTACATTATTTTTTTAATTATACCACAATATGTAAAATCAATCAAATTATAGTTAACTATTTTTTATAAGTATGGCTCAACATGTACAATAGCTTTATATACCTTATCTAGTTCTGCAATATTTTTTTCCAAACTATCTGCAAGCTTATGATTTTCTATTGTTGTCATATCCCCATCAACTGCAATAGTCAAAAATATTATATATTGATATCCAACAGGTGCTGATGATATACTATTTATTGCCTTTATTTCTTTATATGCATGAGCTAAATCAAGTATTATGTCTTTTGTGTTTTCGTCAATTGATTTATCCATTAAAATATTATAACTTTCCATAAATATTTCAATTCCAGTTTTGCATATCCAAGCAGATATATCAATACCAACAACACTATCAAACCAATTTATTCCTTTTAATGATAATAATATTGATATCAATGTAAATGTTGTAATCACACAATCATTTCTATGGTCTTGCATACTTGCTTCTAATAGAATATTATTATATTTTTTATACATTGCTCTTGTATATATGTATAGCCCTAATTTTGTTATTATTGTTATTATACATACTCCAATCAACCACCATGAAAATATTATATCATTTCCTTTAACTAATGTTATTATTGCATCTATTATTGTTTTTACAGATACTACTATCATCGAAATTGCAATAAATAGAGAAAATATGTATTCAGCCTTTCCGTGCCCGAAGTTATGATCATCATCTCCTGGTTCACTTGCTATTTTATTTCCTATTGCTGTCATCAATGATGCAAATATATCTCCCGCGCTGTTTATACAGTCTGCTATCATTGCTTGGCTTTTACTCGTAAATGCCACCACTGCTTTAAATGCTAGTAAAAATATATTTCCTATCATCCCATACATTCCAGCTTTTTGAGTAACTTTGTATCTTTCTTCCATTTTTAATATTTCCTTTCATAACAATCAATTCTTTTGATTATATACTTTATACAATTATATTTCAATATTTTTAACAAAATTTGCATTATTTTCATATTTATGCTATAATTAATTAGATTTATAAAATCAATTAAAAAGAGGTGTTAAATTATATGCCAATAGTAGCAATAATATATATATTAATTTTTATAATATTCGCATTAGCTGCATATGCTGTAATGCAAATAAAACTAGCCGGAATTAACGTAAAAGACTTTTGGAGCTTTATTGAAGCTAACCAAATTTTAGATAAATTATATGTATTTGCAAAGAAATACAAAACGCTTTCTCCACAACAACAAGTTGTGTATTTGATGGAAGCTGAAAAAGTTTTTACAGCTTTTGATAAAATTCCTGATATTATTTGGGAAGATGAATTCAAAAAATATGATGAAGTATTAAAAAAATATAATGAAATAAAAGTTGATAGATGGATGTCTTCTTCTAACTAGAAGCCACCCATCTTTTTTTTACATTTTTAAAACCCATTTTTTATTTTTCTTTAAATTACCCGCTAAAATTTCTTCTGATATCCTATCTTCCACCAGATTTTGTATAGTTCTTCTTAACGGTCTTGCACCAAAATTACTATCAAAGCCTTGTTCAATAATTGTTTTTACTACCCCATCATCTATTTCAACTATATATTTTTGTTTTTGTAAACGTGCCTCCACTTGTTTTAACATAATTTGAGCTATATTCTCTATATCTTGTTTATTCAATTTATGGAATACAATAATTTCATCAATTCTATTAATAAATTCTGGTCTTAATTCGTGTTTTAGTTCTTTTATGACTTCTTTTTTCAATTCTTCATATTCTTTATCATTTTCTGTATTTACAAATCCTAAAGATTTTTTATCTGTAATATGCCTTGCACCTAAATTTGAAGTCATAATAATAACGGTATTTTTGAAATCAACTTCTCTTCCTTGAGAATCTGTTAAATGTCCATCCTCTAAAATTTGTAATAAAATGTTCATCACATCTGTATGTGCTTTTTCTATCTCATCAAATAATACTACTGAATATGGTTTTCTTCTGATTTTTTCAGTTAATTGTCCTCCACCATCATATCCAATATATCCTGGAGGCGAACCAATCAATTTAGACACTGAATGTGCTTCCATATATTCTGACATGTCTAATCTAATCATAGAATTTTCATTATCAAATAATATCTCTGATAATGCTTTAGATAATTCCGTTTTTCCTACTCCTGTTGGACCTAAAAATAGAAATGAGCCTATTGGACGCTTCGGATCTTTTAATCCTACTCTCCCTCTTCTTATCGCCTTTGCTACTGCTTCAACCGCTTCATTTTGTCCTATTACTCTTTCATGTAATTTATCTTCTAAATGCTGTAATTTTTGATTTTCATCTTCTGTTAATCTCTGTGTAGGTATTCCTGTCCACTTAGATATAATCTCTGCTATATTTTCCTCTCCTATTTCTGTAATATCTTTGTTTTTAGCTTTTCTCCATTTAACAGTCTCTTCTTCTAATTTTTCTCTAGTTTGTTGCTCAATATCTCTCAATTTTGCAGCTTTTTCAAATTCTTGATTATATATAGCCTCTTCTTTTTCTTTTGATATTATTTCTAATTTTTCTTCTAATGTTTTTATTTCATCTGGTTCTGTAAAGATTTTCATTCTAACTTGTGAAGCAGCTTCATCTATTAAATCAATTGCCTTATCTGGCAAAAATCTATCTGTTATATATCTAACTGATAATGTAACAGCTGAATTTACAGCTTCATCTGTTATTTTTACATTATGATGTGCCTCGTATTTATCTCTAATACCTTTTATTATCTCGATTGTTTCTTTCTCTGTCGGTTCACCAACATCAACAGGACTAAATCTTCTCTCTAAAGCAGAATCTTTCTCTATATACTTTCTATATTCTTCTATTGTTGTTGCTCCTATTAGTTGAATCTCTCCTCTAGCCAATAAAGGTTTTAATATATTTGCTGCATCTATCGCGCCTTCTGCTGCTCCAGCTCCTACTATTGTATGTATCTCATCTATAAATAATATAACATCTTCAACTTTTTTTACCTCATTTAAAGCTTTTTTTATTCTTTCTTCAAAATCCCCTCTATATTTTGCACCTGCAACCATTCCTGATATATCTACACTTACTATTCTCTTATTTTTTAAACTTTCTGGTACTTCTCCAAGCACTACTTTTTCTGCAAGACCTTCTACAATTGCAGTTTTTCCGACTCCTGGCTCTCCTATTAAACAAGGATTATTTTTAGTTCTTCTAGACAAAATTTGGATTATTCTTTCTATTTCTTTTTCTCTACCAATAATATTATCAAACTTTCCATCTTCCGCCTGTAAAGTTATATCTTCTCCAAATTGATTTAATGTAGGAGTTAAAGAGTAACTTCCTTTTCCTCTTTCAATATCTTTTTTTATTTCTCTATCAGATTCCTCTTCATTTATAACTTTTGCTATCTCATTATAAATTTTAGAAATTTCCACATTCAATTCTGTAATTATTCGTACTGCAACACAATCTCCTTCTTTCATAATAGCCAATAACAAATGTTCTGTCCCTATAAAGTTATATCCAATTCTCTTAGCCTCTAAAAACGCATTTTCAAGCACTCTTTTAGTTCTTGGGGTAAAACCTAATGTTTCTTTTATCTCTCTCCCTATGCCTAATATCTCTTCAATTTTCACCCTTACCTTTTCTTCTGTAATACCTTTATTATTTAGAACCTTTGCTGCAATTCCTTCGCCTTCTTTTACAAGTCCATATAAAATATGTTCTGTTCCTATATAATTATGACCTAATTCCACTGATACATCATTTGCTATTTCTATAACTTTTTTAGCTTTATTCGTAAATTTATATATCATTATTTTTCTCCTTCTCTGTCATTTTTGCCATTTCGTCTGCTTTTTCTTTTTGCTCTGGTAATGGCACCCATGCAAAATATGATGACACAAATTCTCCAAATTGAGTTGCATCTTCTCCTACTTCAGGATGTGTTTGTTTTTGTTTTTTACTCATAAAAAAACACCTACCTTTCTATTAAGGTATGTGCTTTTTTTCTTTTTTTATTCACTAATCTTTTATTCCAAATAATAATTTTACTATTCCTCTTAAACATTTAGGAACTTTTTTTACAACAATAGTCATATGTAATCCTCCTTTTAGCAGAGCAACCATAATATTCCTACTAATATTACTACTATTCCTATTAAAAATAACCATCCGAGTGTTGGTAAAAATAATACTAGTAATATTCCTATTCCCAATCCAATTAAACATACACCTAAAGTCTTTTTTAAGATTTTCATTATGATTCCTCCATTTTTTAATATATTATATGTCGTTTTATTTATTATGTGAGTGAACATTATGGAACGGTTCTGTTTTGTTCCTACTACATAAAAAAAGAAACCTAGAATTTTTCTAAGCTTCTTTGTCATATATTTATATTCTTATATTAAATTATTATCCGTTTACTAAATCTTTTAATGCTTTACCAGCTTTGAATACTGGAGCTTTAGATGCAGGTATTTTTATTTCTTCTTTTGTTTGAGGATTTCTACCTTTTCTAGCAGCTCTTTTTCTAACTTCGAAAGAACCAAATCCAACTAATTGAACTTTGTCTCCTCCTTTTAATGATTCAGCTACAACTTCTGTGAATGCATTTACTGCTGCTTCTGTTGCTTTTTTAGATTCTCCTGTTTTTGCAGCGATAGCTGCTACTAATTCAGCTTTGTTCATTATACATTACCTCCTATAAATTTTGTCTATGTACTCTATATCGCTGAAAATAGCAATATTCCGTACTCCCTTTACTTATTCTCCAAAATATATTAAAATCCCCTCTTTTTTTTGAAAATTTTAATATATTTTTAGTTTTTCTAGAATTTCATATATTTTTCCGCCTTTTGGCAACATATATATATCTTCTTTATTATATATTTTTAATGCTACTACAGCTGATAAATATATTATTACAGCAAATAACATTGCTATTATTGTTGCCCATCTTCCAGATATTATTCTATCTAATAATAAATATAATGTATAAGAACATACTGCCATAATTGTTGTCGCTATAGCTGGCTTTATAACAAATTTATTAAATGGCAATTCTAATTTTACATACTTTTTTAACACATTAAATACTATTGCAAATGCTACTGCATGACATGCTATTGATCCAATTGCTGCTCCATAAACATTGAAAAATGGTATTTTTAATAATACAATATTTAAGACTAATTTTACTAAACATCCTATTCCCAAAGCTATTGCTGGTACCATTACTTTTCCAAATCCTTGTAATGCTCCATTTATTGTCTGATCAAGTATTGAAAATATTACTGATACAGATATTAATTGTAACAATAATGCTCCTTGATTTGCATTTGGATATAATAAATTTAAAATTGGCTGTGCAAATACAATCATTCCTACTACACAAGGTAATCCTATCAACATTGATGTTAATAATGAAAATGATGTTCTTTTTGTTGCAGACTCTCTATCATTCTTCGCTTTTGCTGCTGATATTGCTGGTACCAATGCTGTTGCAAACGCAATATTTATAGCTAATGGCAAGTTTGTAACTGTATCTACTTTACCACTTAATTGTCCATATAATTTTGTTGCTATATCTGCAGGCATATATCCACTTAAAATTCTCTTTACAGTAAATGAATCTATGTTTTTATTAAATGATGTCATTATTGAACTTAGTGTCAATGGAATTGACACCATTAAAATATTTTTTACTATTGTTTTTACATTTTCATATTTATAATTTGTTGAACTCTGAATTTCATTTCCTATTTCTTTTCTCTTTATTCTATAATACATAAACAAATAAACAAAACTTGAGAATGTTGCAAGTGTTGTTGCTACATTTGCCCCAGCAGCCATCATTTCTGTTGAAGTTGATGTTACATATGCAACTACCTCTACTATTCCTATTGTAAATATAGTTTTAAATATTTGTTCCAAGGTTTGAGCTCTAGCTGTTATTTTTAGTGTTCTTCTTCCATTAAAATATCCTCTAAATACTGAAGATATTGATACAAAAAAGATTGCCGGCGCTAGTGCTACTAATGTCAATTCTGACTCTGGAATTTGTGTCCAACTATATGCAATTACATGTGCACCAAAAAATAATAACATAGAACCTATTGCTCCCAAAGTTCCAAATGTGACTAATGCTACTTTAAAAATCCTATTTGCACCTTTATTATCTCCAACAGCTAATCTTTCTGATACTAATTTTGATATTGCATTTGGTACTCCTATTGATGATACTGTAAGTAATAATGCATATATTTGATATCCACTGGCATATATTGCATTTCCTGCGTCTCCAAATCCCTCTCTATTTGTTAAATATAATGTATATATTAATCCTAAAACTTTAATCAATATTTGCGAAAACATTATTGTTACAACACCTTGCATAAATGTTTCCTTTTTTATTGCTCTTTTTTCCTTTGCCATAACTCCTCCTATAACTCATTCTATGTTTTTTGTTATCTTTTTATTTCTAAATACCAAGTAATTATATCTATAAATGTTAAAATTATCAAGAACTTTTGCCAAATTTATTGACAAATGGCTGATTTTGTATTAAAATTGATTAGTATTATGTTAGAATATGATTTAAATATAAAACTTCTCCCCGGTGGTTTTAGATTTAAATTTCATATAAATAAAATTAAATTTAAAAATAGGAGGGTAAATATTACCATGAATAACGTTACATATAGTGCAAAAAAAGAAACAGTTGAAAGAAAATGGTATATAATTGATGCAGCTAATAAACCATTAGGTAGAGTTGCTACAGAAGTTGCTAGATTATTAAGAGGAAAACACAAACCAACTTTCACACCAAATATCGATACAGGAGATAATGTTATCGTTATCAATTGTAAAGATGCAATATTAACAGGAAATAAAATGAATTCAAAAATCTACAGACATCACTCAGGTTACATTGGAGGAATGAAAGAAACTCCAGCTTCAGTTATGTTTGCTAAAAATCCAGAAAAAGCTATGACATTAGCTGTAAAAGGAATGTTACCACACAATTCTTTAGGTAGAGCTATGGCTAAAAAATTAAGAGTTTTTGCAGGAAGCGAACACAATCTTCAAGCACAAAAACCAGAAATTTGGAATTTTTAATTAATTAAGGAGGAACTATAATAATGGCTAAGTCAAATAAAATCGTATATATGGGTACAGGTAGAAGAAAAAGTTCAATAGCTAGAGTAAGATTAGTTGAAGGAACAGGAAAAATAACAATAAACGGAAAAGATATCGAAGAATTTTTCGATTTAGAAACTTTAAAAGTTATTGTTAGACAACCATTAACAGTTACAAATACATTAGCTAAATATGATATAATTTGTACAGTTAAAGGTGGTGGAGTTTCTGGTCAAGCCGGAGCTATCAGACATGGTATAGCTAGAGCTTTAAATGAAGCTAACTCTGAATACAGACCAGCTTTAAAGACAAACGGATTCTTAACAAGAGATCCTCGTATGAAAGAAAGAAAAAAATACGGTCTTAAAAAAGCAAGAAAAGCACCTCAATTCTCAAAGAGATAATATGCTTTTATTTAAAATATATCAAAACTCGGAAATATTAAAATTTCCGAGTTTTTTTAATCCTATAATAATTATTCTCTTTCATTTTCATTATATCTTGTATCTACTAATCCATAAAATTCTTTAAGAATATCCCCTTTTATATCATTTTTATTTTTTACAATAGGTATGTTTATATGCAATAAATTATCAACTTCACCTGGATAACTATTTATTTTTCCTTTTGGAAAATGATATAATATTCTTTGAAAAATTCTAATAAATCTTTCTGTTTTTATCTCACTAATTAAATCTTGTTTTTCATAATTTTTTTCCATATAAATAAGATTTTGTTTATACCTTGTTGGAGAATTTTTTCTTCTTTCTTCGTCTCCCCATTCCTTTTTAAATTCCTCTAATATTATCTTATTTCTCTTTTCGTGATATTCATAATTTAAAACATACATTCCTGGAATCTCAATATCTGTAATTTCTTCTTGATGTAATAAGTTTATAAATAAACTTAAAGCCAATATGCTATTAGGCTCAACTGTTAGTACCTCACTATCATTTACATCCTTATTTATTTTATATTTTGCTCTATTGATTTGTTTTTTTAGTCCTTTTTCTTCATCTTTTTCATAATTTTTATTTTGAATTGAGCCAATACTACAAATTTTTTTACCATCTTTTTCATAAATTCCATATCTTATTACTGGCAATGTATAATGTGGTCTATTAAATAATTCATTATTATGATAATACTTTTTATCATATATTAAAAATTGAAACTCTCTAAAATTTTCATCCCAAGTTCTAGCTATCTCATTTTTGGCACAAATTATATTATTATCTAAAAAACTTAAATTCCCCAAATATGTTTCCTTGTCAAATTTACGAAATGTTTCATCATTTATCATTAAAGCTTGTTTTTGCAAAAAATCTTCTGGATGATTAAAATCTTCTGGCGTCATTCTTAACCATATTTCTTTAAATAAATTATCCTTCTCATATACAGGAAATCCTGAATAGTTAGTTCTTCTAAAATAAAGCTCAATATCCTTTTCATAAATTTGTCTTAACAACTCAAAAAATTCTTTATAATTATGTATTACCATCACGGGAATGTTATTTTTATATTCTTTGTATTTAATACTATCAATTATTTTTTTAGATTCTTCGTGAAAGTAATCAATTTTTTTAACAAAATCATTTAAAACCTTCTCAATATATTCAATCGCTTCATTTTCTGTAAATTCAAAACCTATATTAGGAATTTCATCACTAAATAGTAATTCATTCATACTATAAACTACAAACTCTCTTGTAACATTTTCAAACGTTGGTGTTAAACTTTCAGCAATTGTTTTATGCTCTATATTCATTCACTCTATACCTCTTTAATTAAACTATTATTTTATTAATATTTAGAACAAAAGCGTATATTCATAACATAGCCACTATTAGAACATTTTAAAGTCCACATCTTTTTATTTCTTGCTTATATTCTTTAAATAATTCTTGATTTTCTTTAGTATAACCTTTCAAACAGTCTGTTGGTACTTTCTCACAAATTTTATTAAATATTTCTAAAAATTCATCTGTTGTACCACCTTTAATTTTTACAGAGTTTATATTTGTTTTTCCATCTTTTAAATGTACTATTATACTTGATGATGTTGTTACAACTCCATAATACTTTACATTATGAATATGTACCCATTTAACATCTGAGAATTTAAATGTTGCAAATCCTCCATTACTTTTTAAATCCAATAAAAAATCTTTTGTTATTATTATCTTATCTTTATAATGTTTTTCTTCGACATTGTCATCTAACTGCTCTGCTAAAATATCTTCATAATCATTTTGCTTTAAATATTTTTTCATTCTATTTTTTATTATAAAAATACATATATTATATATTCCTAAAATAATGAATCCAATTACGGCAAACATAATAACAATATCTTCTAAAGTCGTATCAATTGGCGATTTCCTTACATTTAATAATACACTTCCAAAATATCTTTCAAAATCTGATACTTCTATCTTATTTGCTTCCTCTACTCCCTCATTATAATAATCTACTAACATTTGTTTTAGTTCATCAGATACTTTTTCGGTCATACCATATATCTTTACTATTTCTGGTTTAACCGCATTTTCATCAGTTGAATATGTATATTCTTTTATTGCACTTAATTTTTCCATTGTATCATCATTTAAGTCTACAACATACCAATATCCATTATTAAATGCTATACAATATTTATCATTCCCTGAATCAGACACATCATTAGTATTTCCATATATAGCAATTGCATCTGTTATTCCTTGTACTTCCAAATAAGCATATTCATTCTCTGCTAATCCAAGAGCGCCTTCTGTTGTAAAATCTATTGCTTCAGGCTTTTTTTCTTGTTTATTTTCACTTGAAATTAAAGATACTATTATAGCTATTATACATATAAAATATCCAATAAAAATCCATTTAGGTACTTTCTTTCCATTATTTATAATTTGTTTCCCTTTTATCTCCATATTCAACCTTTTTCTCCTCTTACTATCAATTAATATAATTTTCTATATAAAAATATTGCTATTGCTAATCCTATTATACTTGCTATATTTATTTGAATTGAAAATGCGAAAGTTAAACTTAACACATTCATATCTAAAACAAATGGATTTTGAATTCCAAATGTTTGTCCATATGCTAGCCAACTAAGCCAATCAACTTGAGATGCAACTTGTCCTAATAAACCTCCTATTACCAATCCTGCAAATATAAATAAAATTACTATACATGCATTTTTATCTCTTGTAGCCATTTTTTATTCCTCCGTTTTCGTATTTTTTATTCTTTTTTATCTTCCAGTACTTGCTAACCATTCTTCCACACTCATTACTTTATTGTTATAAGACATATAATAATTATTTTCGCCTGTTTCTGTATTATTCTTTATATATACATTTTCTAATACATAACTAGGAACTAATTCTTCTCCAGTTGTTGTCATTAAATTATAATGTTTATCTTTTTCAACTATAATTATTTTATAACTTGGTATTACTATTGCTGGATAATTATTCGCTGATTGTGTTGAACTTGATGCACCAGAGCCTATATTGGAAAATTCAAAGTTTCTAATCTTTTCACCTTTTTTATTAAATATTGCCCATAAACCTCCACTGTTTTTTACTGGTATTATTTCATCTAATAATACATAAGGATTTTCGATTCCACTATTAGCATACTTATTTATATCCACTCCAATTTGATTATATTCTGGATTCATTATTACTTTTCCTTTTGTATCAACAACTCCATATAAATTATTCTGTTTTACTAAGTATAATCCATTTTGATTATCCATAATTTTAATATCATCATAAGTAACTCTTACTTTTACAGAAGCATCACTTCCTAACACACCATATTTTCCGTTACTTTTTACTAAAAAGTCTGATGTAGCTGGTAAATATTTTATTTCTTCATATTTATTCTCTAAAATAGCTTCTCCTGTCTCAGCATTTACGACACCATATTGTTTATTTTTTATAACTATTATCATATTTTTAAATATAGCTTTTTTATCAGCATATTCTTTTGTTAATTCTTCTGTCTGACCATCTATTTTTAATCTTGTTGCATAATATTGATTTAAATAATCCATTGTAAATATATCAATTTTCTTTTTACTAACATCTACCTGAAATAGCACATTAAATGCTTTTTCTATCCCATCTGGCGTAGTATATAATTCGCCATCTTTTTCAAATACTTTTTCATCAAGTGTTATATATTCATAGTCAGAGTCACCTCTTGAATCTACTAATCTATCTGAATCTTTTGTGAACATTGCTATTTCATTCTCATTCTTTACATAACATTTTGATGAATCTTCTGATTTTATCTTATAATCTCCTCTATAATCTTCATAATTAAAGTATTTTGCAATTGCTCGTATTGGTATATATACTTTATTTACATCATCTTCTGGTATATATAACATTTTTTCTATATTATTATTCTTTTGTCCATTTATTGTTATTTTCATTACAGACCCATTCAAATATACTATAGCAACTATTATTGCTATAATAATTACTATTAATATAGCCAAACAAATTCCTATAATCATAGGTAATTTTGATTTTTTCATATTTTCAGTTTCTTGGTATAACTCCATGAAATTTCCTCCTATTTATCATAACCATATTTTTTATAAAATTCTTCTTTAAATGTTCCTAAATTATCATTTTCTATTTCTATTCTAACTCTTTCCATTAATTTAGTCAAGAATCTTAAATTGTGTATTGATAATAACCTTACTCCTAATATTTCGTTTGCTTTTATCAAATGTCTTATATATGCTCTTGTATAATTTTTACATGTATAGCAATCACATTCAGGATCTAATGTACCCCAATCTCTTTCATATGTTGCATTTCTTACTACTACTTTTCCATGTGATGTCATAGCAGTTCCATTTCTTGCAATTCTTGTTGGTAATACACAATCACACATGTCTATTCCTGCCATTGCTGCTTCTATAAGATAATCTGGTGTTCCTACTCCCATTAAATATCTTGGCTTGTCCTTTGGCATAAGCGGAGTTGTGTGTCTTAAAATATCTATAAATTCCTCTTTAGGTTCTCCAACACTTATTCCACCTATTGCATATCCTGGCAAATCTAATTCAATCAAATCTTTTGCTGATTTTTCTCTTAAATCTTTAAAAAATCCTCCTTGTATTATTCCAAATAATGCTTGTTCCTCTGGTCTAGAATGTGCTTCTAAACATCTTTTAGCCCATCTTGTTGTTCTTTCCATTGAATTTTTAGTATATTCATATGTTGATGGATATGGACAACATTCATCAAATGCCATCATTATGTCAGAGCCAAGTGCATTTTCAATTTCCATAACTTTTTCAGGAGTAAACATATGCTTACTTCCATCTAAATGTGACTTGAATTCAACACCTTCTTCTGTGATTTTTCTTAAATCTCCTAAGCTAAATACTTGGAATCCTCCACTATCTGTTAATATTGGTCTATCCCAATTCATAAATTTATGAAGTCCACCCGCTTCTTTTACAATTTCATGTCCTGGTCTTAAATATAGATGATATGTATTTGATAATATTATTTGTGCTTTTACTTCTTCTTTTAATTCTTCTGGTGTCATTGATTTTACTGTGGCTTGTGTTCCAACTGGCATAAATATAGGAGTTTGAATATCTCCATGTTGTGTATGTATAACTCCTCTTCTTGCTCCTGTTTGCTTACATTCATGTAATAATTCGTATGTTACTGCTGGTTTCATATTTTATTCCTCTCTATTATTCTATTTTATAAACATTGCATCTCCAAAACTAAAAAATTTATATTCTTCCTTTACCGCTTCATTATAAGCCTTTAATATATATTCCCTTCCTGCTAATGCAGATACCAACATTAATAATGTTGATTCTGGTAAATGAAAATTAGTTATTAATCCATCTAAACATTTAAATTTATATCCTGGATATATAAAGATTTTTGTATCTCCTTCTGTTGCTTGTACTAATCCAGTCTTTTCATCCGCAATTGTTTCTAAAACTCTACAAGATGTTGTTCCTACTGCAATTACTCGTTTTCCCTGTTTTTTTGTTTCATTTATTTTGTCAACATCTTCTTGTTTTATATAAAAGTGTTCTGAATGCATATCATGTTCTTCTATATTTTTCTCTTTTACTGGTCTAAATGTTCCTATTCCAACATGTAGTGTTACATTTGCTATTTTTACACCTTTTTCTTCTATCTTTTTTAATAATTCATCAGTAAAGTGCAATCCTGCTGTTGGTGCAGCTGCTGAGCCTTCATATTTTGCATATACTGTTTGATATCTATCATTTTCTTGTAATGCTTCGTGTATATATGGTGGTAATGGCATTAAACCAATCTTATCTAGTATTTCATTAAATATTCCTTGATATTTAAACTGTACTTTTCTTGTTCCTCCTGGCATTGTATCTAATACTTCTGCTTCTAATATTCCTTCTCCAAATATTACTTTAGTCCCTACATGTAGTTTGTTTCCAGGTCTTACAATACATTCCCATATATCTCCTTCTATTCTATTTAATAATAAGAATTCTACGTGTGCTCCTGTTTCTTTTCTTCCATAAAGTCTAGCTGGTAATACTTTTGTATTATTTCTTACTAAACAGTCTCCTGGCTCCAAATAATCTATTATGTCTTTAAATACTTTGTGTTCTATTGTTTGCTTTTCTCTGTCTAATACCATTAATCTTGATTCATCTCTTTTTTCTATCGGTACTTGCGCTATTAATTTTTCTGGTAGTTCATAATTAAAATCTGTTAGTTTCACCTTTATTGCATTTCCTTTCTATTTCTCATTTTTTCACTCTTATATTGTACTATTTTTTTATCTTTTTTTCAAGTTTTATGTAAAAAAATAATATCTAATCCATCTTATTATTTGTAACATGATAAGAATTAAATATTATTTATATTTTAGGTGTACTTTTATTTTTTAATTACATCTAAGAAATTTTCTCATTTTATCAGCATTAGGATCTCCTAATTTTTTGGACACCGAAATATCATATCTTATAAATGTATCCATAATTTCTTGATGGTCATTTTCTCTGTCAATTTTGTTTTGAATCCAAAGTTGCTTATTTTCTTCCCAGCGTTCATTATTCTCTTTCCAAAGCTGTTTATTCTCTTCCCAGCGTTCATTATTTTCTTTCCAAAGTTGCTTATTTTCTTCCCAGCGTTTATCGTTTTCATCCCAACGTCTGTTGTTCTCTTCCCAGCGTTTGTCATTCTCATCCCAACGTCTGTTGTTCTCTTCCCAACGTTTGTCATTTTCCTCCCAACGCCTGTTGTTCTCTTCCCAACGTTTATCGTTTTCATCCCAACGTCTGTTGTTCTCTTCCCAACGTTTATCGTTTTCATCCCAACGTCTCAAATTTTCTAGCCAGTGTTCATTTTCTATCTCTCTACTTTTTTTAATTTCTGTTCTTAATTCATTAAGTGTTGCATTAGTTTGTACCTGAAATGTATTCAATGTTTGTCCTATTTGTAATATTTGTACTAATAATTCATTATTATCTACCATATATTCTCCTCCTTAAAATTTATTGATTTAATCTAAAAAGATTTAATTTTTCACATGTATGAATTAAATTCTCTACTGAAATAAACAAAATTTAGTACACCTTGAATATGTGCAAAAAAATAGAAGCACATACATAAAATATGCTTCTATTATACATTCTCATCTTGCTAATGTCAAGAAAATTTTATCGACAAACTTCGACATCAAGCATTAGTTTTTCTCCATTTATACTAACTTCTGTATATGTTTCTCTTGTCTCATTAAATACTACATTTTCAGTTAAAGTTTCTTTCTTAATATCATTTTCAAATTTCTTTATAAGTTCTTCTAACATCTCATTTTCAGATACATATAAGTTTATCTTATCTAATACTTCAAATCCTTTGTCTTTTCTCATATTTTGAACTTTTGATAAAATTTCTCTTACATATCCTTCTTCTTTTAATTCTGGAGTTATTGTTGTATCTAACACTACTCCAATTTCCCCTTCACCTGCAAATGCAAATCCATCTTTTCCTTGCATTGTAATAAGTAAGTTTTCAGAAGTTAATTCTATTTGAGTTCCTTCTATATCAATATATTCTACTCCACCTTTTTTTACTTTGTTTGCTAAATCCATTTGATTTAATTTTGAAATAGCATCTCTTATTCTTGGTATTAATTTTCCATATTCTTTACCTAATACTGGCAAGTTTGGTTTTATTTCAAAATGAACATATTCATTCATATTTGCACCCAAATCTACTTCTTTAATGTTCAGCTCTTCTTTTACTATATTTCCATAATATTCAGGCAATGTATTTACAGATACTAACATTTTTGAAAGTGGCTGTCTGTTTTTGATATTAGCAGAATTTCTTGCGCTTCTTCCTAATTTAACTAATGTATAAGCTAAATCCATTTCATCTTCTAACTTTTTATCTACTGCACTTTCATCAACTTCTGGCCATAAGCATAAATGAACACTTTCTGGTGCTCTTTCATCTAAGCCAACAACTAAGTTTTGATAAATTTCATCTGTCATAAATGGTACAAACGGTGCTGATATTTTTATTAAGTTTACTAAAACTTTGTATAATGTTGTATATGCCCCTATTTTGTCATCTGTCAATTCTTCTCCCCAGAATCTCTCTCTATTTGTACGAACATACCAGTTTGAAAGTTCATCTGTAAAATCTTCTATTTGTAGGGCCGCACTTGTTATATCATATTTATCAAGTTTTTCCTCAACTTCTTTTATTAATGTATTTAATTTTGATAGTATCCATCTATCCATTACATTTTCTGATTTGAAATCAGCATATTTATTAGGATTAAATTGATCTATTTCAGCATATAAAACATAGAATGAATATACATTCCATAATGTACTTAAAAATCCTCTTTGTGTTTCTTGTACATTACTAATTCCCAATCTTGTTGGAAGCCATGGTGCTGAACATGTGTAGAAGTGCCATCTTGTAGCATCTGCTCCAACTGAATCTAATAATACCATTGGATCTACACCATTTTTCTTTGATTTAGACATCTTTTGTCCTTTTTCATCTAGTACATGGCCTAATACTATACAATTTTCATATGATGGCTTATCAAATAAACATGTTGATACTGCAAGTAATGTATAGAACCATCCTCTTGTTTGGTCAATTGCTTCTGAAATGAATTGTGCTGGGAAGTGTTTTTCAAATTCTTCTTTATTTTCAAATGGGTAATGTAATTGTGCAAATGGCATTGAACCTGAATCGAACCAACAATCAATTACTTCTTTAAATCTTGTCATTTCTTTTCCACATTCTGGGCATTTTAAGTGTACATTATCTATATATGGTTTGTGTAATTCAATTTCTTCTGGACAATCTACTGCTTTTTCTTTTAATTCAGCTATTGAACCAATACATTCTTCATGTCCACATTCACATTTCCAAACTGGTAATGGTGTTCCCCAATATCTGTCTCTTGAAATACCCCAATCTATTACATTTTCAAGGAATTTTCCAAATCTTCCTGTTCTAATTGTATCTGGATACCAATTTATTTT
Source organism: uncultured Clostridia bacterium (assembly GCA_934130975.1). GTDB lineage: Bacteria > Bacillota > Clostridia > TANB77 > CAG-508 > CAG-269. Next base: position 93,074 of record CAKOYU010000004.1, read on the forward strand.
ATTGTTGTTTTCAACTAATTCATCTCTTAGTTTTGTCATTGCAACAAACCAACTTTCTTTTGGATAATATAAAAGTGGTGTATCACATCTCCAACAATGTGGATATGAATGTAGATGTTTTTCTTTAGAGAATAATTTTCCCTCATTAGCTAACCATTTACATATATCTTCATTACAATCTCTTACAAATTTACCTGCCCATGGTTCAACTTCTGGCACAAATTTTCCTGATTTGTCTACTAAATTTACAAATGCTATTCCATTTTGTTTTGCAACTAAACTGTCATCTTCACCATAAGCTGGTGCAATATGTACAATTCCTGTACCATCTTCTATTGTTACATAATCTCCATGGATTACTTCAAATGCTTTTCCATCTACTTTTGCAAATGGCATCAATTGCTCATATTTTGTTCCTAATAATTCTGTTCCTTTAAATTCTTTAATTATTTCATATGGTGTTTCTTTTAACACATTTGTAAGTAAATCTTTAGCTAATATATAATTTTCATATTTTGGTTCATCATCTGTTCCAATATTTGCTTTTACTTCAACATATGTATATGCTTTGTTTACACATAGTGCTAAATTTGATGGTAATGTCCATGGTGTTGTTGTCCATGCTAATATATATTTGTCTTCTCCAACTACTTTGAATTTTGCAATACATGTTAAGTCTTTTACATCTTTATATCCTTGTGCAACTTCATGTGATGAAAGTGCTGTTCCACATCTTGGACAATATGGCATTACTTTATGACCTTCATATAATAATCCTTTTTTCCACATTTCTTTTAACGCCCACCATACTGACTCAATGTAATCATTATGATATGTTACATATGGATTTTCCATGTCTACCCAATATCCAACTTTGTTTGTCATTTCTTCCCACATATGTACATATGTGAATACACTTTCTTTACATTCTTTTACGAATTTTTCTACACCATATTCTTCTATTTGTTCTTTTCCTGAAATACCAAGCTTTTTCTCTATTTCAAGTTCTACTGGCAAACCATGTGTATCCCATCCAGCTTTTCTGTCTACATGATATCCTTTCATTACTTTATATCTTGGGATAATATCTTTCATTACCCTTGTTTCGATGTGTCCAACATGTGGTTTTCCATTAGCTGTTGGTGGTCCATCATAAAATGTGAAATATCTTTTTCCTTTATTCATATCAAAGTTTTTCTTTATGATATTTTTTTGTTTCCACATTTCTGCAACTTTGTTTTCCATTCCTACAAATCCGTTTTTTAATTCTACTTTTTTGTACATAAAATCTCCTCCTTAACTATTTTTTACACTTTTAATATCTTGTAATTCGAATCTATATTTTTGTTTTACATCTGGATATTTTTTATGATCTACTTCTGACAAGAACATTTCTTTTGGACGTACCCATAATCCTCCATCTTCATATAATCTTCTGTATACAACCATTTCTTCTTGGGTTTCAGAATCTTTTGCAATTCCTTCAACTAGATAATAATCTCCTTTAAAATGTTTGTAAATTCCATTAATTTTTAATTCTTGCATTATATCCCTCCTTTTTTTTGCTTGCAAAACAAAAAGCCCTAATATGCATTTTATTTTGCATATTAGGACGAAATTTATCTTATATTAATTCCGCGGTACCACCTATTTTAATATTAATTACTTAATATTCTCTCTTTTATCTTTAACGCAGATTTACGTCAAAACTTACTTTTATTTTTTCAGTTCTGCTACTAACAAAGGTGATAACAAATAATTTTTACTTTCAAACTCACACCAAGTGTTTGATTCTCTCTTAAGATATTTTATTACTTGTGTTGTCCTTGTTCTCGTATTTTATGTTTATTATTATATCACATTTTTTTCATTTTGCAAGTATATTTTTTACTTTTTCTGTATATACTTATTATATATAGTTATAATTCACTATAACAATATGCTTATTTATTATTTGATAATATATTATTTAAAAATACCGCGTAAGCAATCAATATAGTGAATTATAATTATATCTAATTACATAAGCTAAAAGCAATGTAATGGATTGGAGGTTTTTATGGATTTTAATAGAGTTCAAAATGTTTTGAAGAATAAAGAAAAAGTTGATATTCTTTATGATGAACGTCCTGTTTGGATTCAAGGCGTAAACAATCATATTGCTAAAGTAGGTTTTATTGACAATTTTGAAGAACGTGATGTTTTTATTGAAGATTTATATGAAAGAAATCTTTACAATTAAAATAAAAAAAAGACTGGTCTGTGTAATAAATGCACAAATCAGTCTTAATTTTACTAGTCTTTTGTTGTATATGGTAATATAGCAATATGTCTAGCTCTTTTAACAGCAAGTGTTATGTCTCTTTGATGTTTAGCACAAGCACCTGTTGTTCTTCTTGGTAATATTTTACCTTTATCATTGATGAATTTTCTTAATTGTTCAGGATTTTTGTAATCTAATACAAAGTTTTTGTCATTGCATAATGCGCAAACTTTTTTTCTTTGTTTTCTGAACTTTGGATTGTAATCATCATCATAGTTATTTCTATTATTTCTTTTTTTATTTTTTTCTGCCATTTGATTTTCCCCCCTGTTCTAATTTCTAAAATGGTAAGTCATCACTTGAAGATACTTCAAAGTCTGAACCACCTGCTATAGGCGCACCTGGCATTGTATTACCAAATGTGTTTTCAAATGAAGAGCTTGATGCATCTCCATCTCTTCTACTATCAGCAAAATAAGCTTCTTCTGCAACAACTTCTGTAACATAGTGTTTTTGACCTTGGTCATCATCCCATGTTCTTGTTTGGATTCTTCCTATTATTCCAACTTGTTGACCTTTCTTAAAGTATTTACTGCAAAACTCTCCTAGTTTACTCCAAGCAACTATGTTGATAAAGTCTGCTTGTCTTTCTTCTCCTTGTCTTACAAATCTTCTATTTACAGCTAGTGAAAATGATGCTACTACTGTATTATTTGTTTGTGTATATCTTACTTCTGGGTCTCTTGTTAATCTCCCCATTAAAATTACTTTGTTCATATTTTATCACTTTACCTTTCTACTTTATTTCAGGCCCCTGTATCCTAATTCATTTACTATTTTTTTATTGTGATGAATTTTAATATATCATCTGTTATTCTGTAAACTCTTTCTAGTTCTGTTATAGCTTCTGGATTTGATTCAAAATTGAATTGTACATAAAAAGCTTCTTTGTTCTTTTTGATTTCGTAAGCTAATTTTCTTTTTCCCATATCTACAACTTCTTCTACTTTTCCGTTTTCATTTATTAATCCTGAAAATTTGTCTTCTAAAGCTTTTAAACCAGCTTCATCAACGTTTGGATTAATAATGACGATACTTTCGTATTTGTTCATTATTTTCACCTCCTCTTGGATATATAACTTATACATCTAGTATAAGTAAGGGTTAAACTTGCTTGGTTACAAGTTATTATAAAAAAATAAAAACAAACGATTTCCCGTTTGTTTTATCTGGAGCAGGTAGTGGGAATCGAACCCACGTCATCAGCTTGGAAGGCTGAGGTTCTACCATTGAACTACACCTGCATGTACAATGCAAGGAAAATTCCATTTCATTTTGTTTAATTGGAGCAGGTAGTGGGAATCGAACCCACGTCATCAGCTTGGAAGGCTGAGGTTCTACCATTGAACTACACCTGCATTTCCCTGACAGTTATAAATTATAATGTATTATCGTTTTTTTGTCAATACTTTTTAAAAAAATTTTTAATTTTTTTTGTAAAAAAATCTCTTCCTATTTTCTATATTTTGTGATAGAATGCTTCTAGATTGTTAGAGGAAGGATTGTGATTTAAATGGAACTAAATAAATGTAGCCGTTGTGGTGCTTTTCATACAAATCCAGGCGACGTTTGTCCAAAATGTGCTAGTAAAGATTCTTTAGAATTATCTACATTTAAATCTTATGTAGCAGAAAATGGTTTTGACTCAATTGATATAGTTGCAACTCAAACAGGAATTGCACAAAAGAATATTAGTAGATTTGCAGGATATCAAGGAATTGAAATACCAGAAAATAATAAAAAACAAAGTGTTATAAATTCAGGAGTTGTTCTTAATTAATAAGAGCAAGCACTGGTATTAATAATATTAGTATTTATTAGAACATAAAAAGCTCATACTTATGTGAGCTTTTTTTATTTTATATGATTATCCTTTTTCTATTATAATTATTCCTCTATTTTTACCTCTAACTAGTGCAAAGTCTTCTTTGCTTTCTTCATCTATTCTTTCTTTTTTTACTTTTCTATTAAATTCAAATGGTCTATTTTTGACGATTTCTACTTTTTCATCGTCATCATATTCATCTGTATCCAAGTAATATGGATCAAATATATATGCATATTCTTTATCTATTTTAGTTAATAAACAATAGTGTTCTCCTTCTTGATGAACTCTTAATATTGCTACTCCTCCATTTTTTATCTTATTTTCTAATTCCTCATTATAAATAGAAATTTGGTCTTTAGGAAGGTTTTCACAAATAATCTTCATTCCTTTATTTGTAGAATTTGCATTTAACCAATTACATAAAAATTCTAATGCGTAAACTGACGTTCCGCCTTTTCCAACTTCACCAAATTCGTTTGTCTGATCTAATGTAAATTGCATTATATGTTTATATATTGTTGGACATATTTCCCCTCTTGCAAATAAGTACCTTAATGCATTTATTAGTGTAGTTGTTCCACAGTCGTATTCTGTTGCTTGATAAGCTAGTGGTGTTTTTAATTCTTCATATTTTGCTTTGTTTTCCATTCCCAATTCTCCTTTCCTATCTCAAATAAAAGAACTTTCACTATTTGCAGAGTAAAAGCTCTTTTTTATATACTATAACAAATTATAGCACGTTATTATGTTGATTGCAACAATTTGATGCAAATATTGATATAAAATGTTACTTTTTCATTTAATTCTATATCTGCTTTTCCTTGTACTTTTTTAATAGATTCCATTCTGTCTGTCCATGTCTTGTTAATAATATTTCCATAATAAAATTTTCTCCTAATATTCTTTAAATCCTCTTTTGGTTATAGATGCAATTTGTTTCATTTTTCCTTGTATTTCACCAGGATAAATTTTTAATATATCTTGAACCGTTTCTGAAATTGGAACATCTCCATCAGCTGTTCCTCTTATTTTAATATCTACATCAATATTTAATATTTGTCCATCTTTAAAACTATTATCACCGATTTTTATATCATCTTTACTAATTTTTATGTTTGAATTTTTATTTGGAACTTTTTGCCCCAATCCATGAGGACTTAGCGTAAAATTCATATTATCATGCTTAAATCGATTTTTTTCACTTTCTAACGAATTTACAAAATAAATATATTCTCCTGGTGCTGTAAGCAAAGCATACATTCCTTCTTTCCAATGACAACCTATACAAATAGAATGTTCTGTAGGCATTCCATAATGTTGAATATTTATTATTTTTTTGTCAATTAATCCATCAAATGTAGTTTCTATGAAATATTCATTTCTTTTTTCATTAAATTCTTCTAAAAAATGTGATATATTCCAGAACTTTTCTGCATATTCTCCATCTAAATATCTTAAATATCTACCTGTTTCAGGATCTGTATATGTCTTAATAGCATTATAATACCAGTTATCCTTCTCTGGAAACAACCCTTCTTCCATATTTCCTTCTTTATATTCTGCTGCTGATGCATGAACTACAATATAATAACCTTCTTCTAATTTATGTTTTCCATCACAATAACATAAAGTGCAAAAATGATTACCTCTGTTATAATTCCAATCATAAGTATTATCAGTATTAAAAGTTTTTTCTATTCTATTTTTAAATTCTTCTGGTGTAATTTTATCTTTTAATTTATACGCACAAACTCCACATACATTAACAGTAGCATCAATTGGAACAAATGGTACATCACAATCCCAAGTTATACACGTTCCAACAAAAAATCCTCCCATCATTCGTACAGCATCTATTGATAATCCTAAATCAGACATAGCATAGATTTTTGCATCTTTTTTACAGTTCGATAATTGACTAGTTACATCCGATATCATTTTTTCTGTAGTTTCTAAAAATTCTAAGATTTTCATTTGTGTTTCATCATTAAATGTTAAATTAACCATACTAAAACCTTCCTATAATAAATTTGACTATTGTCATTTTAATTATAAAATGGTTTCAGTATTATGTAAAATACATATTTGTTTTCAAAATATAACTTTTAGTTATATTTTACAATTATCTTTTAAAATTTCAATTAAATTATTTAATTCTTTAAATTTATTATTAACATTATAATATATTCCATATTCAGCTGGAGCAAGTGAAAAACCTACATCTAATTCATTTAATTCATTATTTGCTAATTTATCTTCTACATATTCTTTTGTAACAACGGCTATTATATCTCTGAATTTTAATAATTCCATAATTCCAGGAAAGTCAACATTAGATATATTTATTTCATCATCCGTTTTATATTTAAGCGCTTTTACTAAATTTCTATACGCACTAGAAAATTTTTTTAATGTATAAATTGTTATATCTCTTAAATCACTTTTAGAAAGTTTTTTATTCAAATATTGAGAATTGCTATTTACAATAAATATATCATGTAAATCTCCTATTTTTATAAATTTGATTTTATTTGTATCATATAATTCATCACTATACTTCTTGGAAAAAGCAAGATCAATTTCTTGTTTTTCTAATGCCAAGAACATATTTTTAGCATTTAGCCTATGTATATTAATAATATTGTTATTATTTTTTTCATAGAAATTTGAAATGCCATTGTTATATATTCTATCTGGCATATTTACATGCACACCTAATTTTATGTCTTTATGTGTATTAAATATTGAATCCGTTTTTGAAAGAATTTCTATAGAATCCTTTATTTGTAAATATAATTTTTTACCATTTTCATTTAGCATCATTCCATATTTACTTCTTTTAAATAATTCTACCTTTAATTCATTCTCTAAATTTTTAATATGTTTTGTTACAGCAGGTTGTGAAATATGTAACATTTCACTTGCTTTTGTTAAATTTTCTTCATCGGCTACAATTTTGAATATTCTATATAGTTCTAAATTTATCATATAATCATTTCTCCCTTTATAAAATTAATGGTCAATTTCTAACCATTAATTTATTTTTATAAACGCATACATTTAACTCTACTTTCTTTGTTATTGTTTTTTCTTATTAACATGTTCGGTCATATTGTTCGGTTTATTTTAGAATTTTCCAATAACCTTTTCTATCTGATCCAACTCTTTCAATTTTTCCTCTTTCTTTCAAATGAGATAATAAAGTAGAAATAGTTCTTATTTATACATTTAATTTATTTGAAAGTTCTACTTGAGTTATATTAGGATTTATTTTTAATAATCCTAATAATTTTATTTCATTATCTGTGAAATTATCTGTGCAATTATTTCTTGTTTCTCTTTTCTAAAAGTAACTTTAAATGTTCCTCTTAAGTTTTCAAATTCTGGTTCAGGTAAATTCATTTTCTTCATCTCATCTCTCATTGTAGCAATACCTGTATGTCTATTCTCAACAATATCTGTAGTTTCTTCCATCATTGAAGTTGTTGCCGGACCTCCAACTAAAGTTCTATATAAAATAACACTTTCTTTACCAATTTGAGTTTTATATATTTTGTTATTTATTATTATATAATACTTCTTAAAATGGCTCTATCTCAAGCATTTTCCCCATACTAATTTATCTAACTTACTATTTAACAATATTTTTAAAATAACATATTTTTTAATGTTTTGGTTAGATGTTATTTATGAACTATTATAACAGATAATCTACTATTGATAAATAGATTTTGAAAATTTTTTATAAAATTTTATCGTAAAATTACTCTACCCTCACAATAAATTGCCTTAAAATCGATTGTGAGGGCTAATTAAATAGAATAAACATCGACTACTTGTAGTTTTTAAGCTACAGGTAATTTTTTATGTTTAAAAGAGAATTGCCACAAACTCTTAAAAAGTGATAGGTGTAATGAGCCGATGCTATAAAGTTCATTCGTAATTTGTATAAGCAGTCTATTTATACAAGGTGCGTGAGTGAGATTTTAGAACACAGACTCACAATAATAAAAGAGTATTCGGTGGCATATCTTGGTGTGGATTTATAATTGTAAAAAGTTTGGACAAGTATGAACAAAGATACTTTAGTAGTATCAGCAATTATAGTAGCAAAGCTACTTATTAGACTACCTATGAAACGAGGCGAACGACCGACGGTTTCATTATAAAAGGTGTAATAATTCTATTTGCAATAATGGGATTATTACACCTAATTCACTTTAGCTCTCTCCCTCTGGTTTCAGCTTGGTAATTGCTAAAGTGAATGCAAAAAAGCATAAGTGCTTTTTTGTTGTGAGTAAAAAATTTATTTTTTTGCTCACATTCATAAAAATTGCAATAAGCAAATTTTTATGAAAAACCTAAAATGCAATTAAGCAATTTTAGGTTTTGGGGTGTGTGGGTTGCTTAACCCTGCCACACAGACAAACTTTGTTTGTCTAGTGTGTTAGACATTGAAACAATATCTCGAGCAAAGAAGGAGGTGCATGGAGATATGAGTTATGCTATTGTAAGGAATGAAAAATTAACACGAGCAGAAGTAAATGGAAAAGGAACTCATAATGATAGAAAAACAAAAAATCATACTAATAAAGATATTGATCCTACAAAAACACACTTAAATTATTACATTAATAAAAACGAACTAACATACACCAAAGAATTTGATAAATATTTAAAAGAAAATAATGTTCAAGGTCATCTTAGAAGTAATAGTATAATAATGTGTCAAATGATATTTACATCAGACCAAACATTCTTTGATAAAATTGGAGAAAAAGAAACAAAAAGATATTTTAATGAATGTTATAAATTTATTTGCAGTTATAAAAATCTAGGAGAAAAAAATATAATATCAGCAATAGTACATTTAGATGAAGGTGCACCACATATGCACTTAATGTTTGTTCCTGTTGTTCATACAAAAGACAAATATGGAAACGACATTGATAAAATTTGTGCAAGAGATTTTTGGAAAGGTCGAGACAGTTATAGAAAATTACAGGATGCCTACTTTAATCATGTAAAATCAAAGGGGTTTGATTTAGAAAGAGGTATGTTTGTTGAAGATACTGACAGAAAACATTATACAGTTGAAGAATATAAGAAAATTACAAATTATGAAAATACTAAGAAAGTTCTAAAAGAAATTAAACTAGAAATACCAGAAGTTCCAGATATAAATGAAATTAGTAAATTTTCAATAAAAAGAGATGAGAAGATACTAAAAGAAATCATAAAACCTAAAGATGATTTAATTAAAAAATTATATAAGGATAATTTGTCATTGCATAAAGAACTATCAAAACAATCCAGAGTTGTTGATGATGCTGTAAAATATCAAAAAGAAAGCGATATTATACTTGCAGATAATAAAGCATTACATAACCAAATAGGAAATATTAAATCCGAATATAAGGAAAAAGAATTTGATTTAGACTGGAATTATAAAAAGCAAATTAAAAAGTTAGAAAAAGAGATTAATCACTTGCACAAGATTATAGATAAATTTTATGAAACTGTTGATAAATTTATAAAATGGATTTGCCATAAATTTGGAATTGGAGAATCAAAGGAATTAATCAAAAATTTTCAAGAAGAAACTCATACTTTTATTGATTCTGTAAAGCAAATTGAACAAGAAGAAAAAGAAAAAAATTTAGAATTAGAAAGGTATTAAATGCACAAAAGTGATAGTATAGGCTATCACTTTTGCATTTTTAATTATCTGTTTGTAATTTTTTTCTATATTCTAAAAGTTTTTGTTTTCTAATTTCATTTGATTTTCTCAAATTTGCTATTTGTTTATCATATAATTCACATAAGGATTTGACTTGTTCTTCTGTAAGTTCTTCTTCTTTTATTTCTCCACTGCGATATTTTTTTTGAAGTTTTAAAAGTAAAGTTTCTTCATCTTCTATATTTTTAATAGATTCCATAAAAGATTTTTTCTTATTTTCACTTGCTACTAAACTTTCATTTTCTTTAATTATATCATAATTATTAGTAATATTGGTATTTTTATTAAATAAATTCTTAAAAAACTTTTTTATTTTATAAAGTATTCCATTTTTATTAACTTGTACTAATGATTTTTCTTGTGTATTTTCTTTCATAATATTACTCTCCTATATCTTGACCTTCTTTTTCAGTTTGTTTATCAATTAAGGTTTCTGCTTCTGAAATTGTTTTGGCTTCTTTCTCTAATTTTGATAATTTTTCTTCACGTGTTTTTAGTGGACTAATTTTACCACCATTTAACCAAGCCACAAGTTCATCATTTTGCTCAATAGATTTTTGAGGTCTTATGATTTCTCCAAACTCATTTATATGTACTTCCATTGCCTCTGAATATTCTTCTATACTCATTCCTTCTGGAATTTGTGAATCAGGTCTATTATCCATTTCAGGATGCTCTGTATAAAATTCTTCAAGTTCTATATCAGCTTCTGTCAAATCTTCAAGTGTAATAACTGGTTCTTCCTCATCTTCATATTCAAGTTCATCATGTAAATAATCTTTTGACAAAGTTCTTAATGCTTCTTCAATAATTAAATTATTATTCATTTCAGAATCATCAAAAATTATACTATCTGGAAGTAACTCAGCTTCTAGAGCTTCATAAAGTGCTTGCAAGTCATCCGTACCTCTAAAAATTTCATTCATTCTATTGGGTTCTTTCAATACTAAATCCACTAATTCATCTATGGTCATTTTATTTAATTTTTTTCCATCTTCCATAACTTTTCCTCCTAATATTTTATAATTTAAAACATTATTATAATAAACTTATTATAACATAAATTATTATTTTTGTAAAATTGTTACATATTTTAATAGTGTAAAATGATTTCGGAATATACAAAAAGAAAGTCCTTTGATATAATAATTTACGACTAAATAAATCAAAG
>CAKOYU010000005.1 GCA_934130975.1 uncultured Clostridia bacterium
TTTTTATATTGTTTTTAGACAACAAAAAAATCAACCAGATTTATTTTCTGATTGATTTTTGTATCTATCTGTTTTTTTAGTTCGAACAGATACGTCATTGGTGGAGATGAGGGGAGTTGAACCCCTGTCCACAACACCATCCACACAAACTTCTCCGAGTGCAGTTTATTATTAAAATTCATCTACCAAGCATTAATAAACAAACGATTGATAGATATATCTGCGAAGATACCCACTGTTTTTGCAGAGAAAACAGCTTTGTTTCCCACTAAAATGACACCAAATTAAAATATGTGGGGATATTTTAACAGGCGATGCTGCAATTAGGCAGCAAATGCTAATTCTGTATTATCAGCGTTTATATTTAGTTTTCTCGTTTTTTTAAGTGGCAAACGAGAATCCACTACTCGCTATTTGTGCTTCCAATGTAATGTCGAAACCATTACATCCCCATGTAATACAATAATTATTATAATATATTTTTAAATTAAATTCAAGTTTTTTTAAATTGAATTTTGTATAAAAAATGGGTCAAGTGAAAAAGTAAATTGAAAAAGTAAAATGCAAATGTATATTTTTTTCCTTTTTTGTCATAATAAGAATATACTTAAAAAACAAAAAGGAGGAAGATTATGAAAGCAACAGGAGTTGTAAGAAGAATAGATGATTTAGGTAGAGTAGTAATACCAAAAGAAATAAGAAAAACATTACGTATAAAAGAAGGGGAACCTTTAGAAATATTTACAGATAGAGAAGGTCAAGTGATATTGAAAAAATATTCACCAATAGGTGAGTTATCCGAATTTGCGTCAGGGTATGCAGAAACATTATCAAAAACAACTGGACACATAGCATGCATAACAGATAAAGACACAGTAATTGCAATGTCTGGGGGACCTAAAAAAGAATTTCTAGAGCAGAATGTAAGTGATGAATTGGAACAATTGATGGAGGATAAGGAAATATATACAAGTAAAGAAAATAGTGATGTTGCAGTTCCTATAACTAAAAATGATAATAGTAATAGAAAGTATAATGCACAAGTAGTGTATCCAATAATTTCAAATGGAGATACAATAGGAACAGTAATTTTATTGTCTAAAGAATCAAATACAAAAATGAATGAAGTTGAAAAAAAGGTTGCTCAATCAGCTGCAAGTTTTTTGGGAAGTCAAATGGAAATATAAAATATTTGGACATTTTGGACATTTTGGACCGGTTCTGTTTTGCTCACTGCGCATTTGGGACCGGTTCTGTTTTGCTCACTGTGCATTTGGGACCGGTTCTGTTTTGTGCACAAGAATGGTACTTTTTTGTCCAAAGAATGGTTCTGTTTTGCGCAGTTTTGACAAATAAAGTAAAAGTCTGATATAATATGTTAGTAAAAAATATAATATATACATTAAATAGGAGGATTTTGATTATGGTTACAACTGAAACAAATCAAAGCAAATTAAAAGAACAAATTTTGTCATTTGCTAACACTATGAAGAAACGGGATGATGAGCTTATAATTGTTGGGCATGATAACATTGATGTAGATGCATTTTTGTCAGGTGTCTTAATCTCAAAGCTTTTTGATTATTTAGGAGTCAAAAATCGTTTTTGCATTTTAGAAACGGTCAAGGCTGAGAGCGAAACTTCCCAGATTGTCTTAAATTTATTAGGCATGGATATGAGAGAATGGGTCAATACAGAAGAGGAGGATGATGAGAATAGATTGCTTTTCCTTGAAGATCATTTTGAAACTTTTCATAAAGGCAAAGTGGTTGGTTGTATAGATCATCATCCGACTAGTAAGCAGGTGGAGTTTGATTTCGAGTATAGAAGGAAATCTTGTGCGACTGCTTATATGGTGTACGAGATTATGAAACTCGTAGGGTATCAGCCGAGCAAAGATGAGTCTAAAATGATTATTATATCTATGATGGTGGATACAACTTCGTTTATGAGCTCTAAAACAATTCCGGAGGAGGTAGAAGTTGCTAAGCGACTGGCGGATAAGTATCAGTTTGATTATGATGCACTTATCAAGTATTGCTTATGCTTAACTCCGATAGCAAGTATGAAACGATGCGAAATTGTTTCTAATGGTCAGAAATATTATGATTATTCTGGAATTAAGGTTGGTTCTTCATATCTTCAGTTATATGAATTTCCGGATGAGATAATTATTAATGTGTGGCTCAGAGTTATTCATGATAAAATCTTGAAAGAAAAGTTGAAGATGCAAGTATTCATTATTTTTGCCATTAAGGATAACAAGACATATGAGTATCGCGTTACTAAAAATAGTGTTAACGAAATTATTCATGATGGTATTTTGTCTAGAGGAAAAGATATTATGCCTGAAATTGAAAAACTTTTTTATTAAAGAAGAAGAACCGGCACCTTATTAGGTGGCGGTTCTTTTCTGCTAATTTTTAGAGTTTGTTGCGCAAAAAAGTACCATTCTTGTGCACAAAACAGAACCGGTCCCAAATGTGCAGTGAGCAAAACAGAACCGGTCCCAAATGCGCAGTGCACAAAACAGAACCGGTACATATTGCTCATATTTTTAAATTTACTACAGTAACACCCATTTCACCCTCGCCAAAAGTACCAGGGCGGAAAGAATCAACAAATTTATTTGTTTTTAAATAACGTTGGATTCCTTTACGTAAAGCACCAGTACCTTTACCATGCACTATACGAATAGGTGATAATTTAGCCATAAAACAATCATCAATATATTTGTCTATAATTGGAACAGCCTCATCAACGGTTAATCCTAAAACATTAATTTCTGGTTTTACTGTTTGAGCTTTAAAGCTTGCACTACCAAGTATTTTGCTAGAACTTCCGATATTAGTTTTTCCATTAGTAGCACTTGAAGAATGTCCGCTGGACTTAGCTTCGTATAAGTTCTTTATATTAACTTTCATTTTCATTATACCAACTTGAACCTGAACAGTGTTATCTTTTGAAATATTAGAAACTACAACAGCGTCAGAGCCTAAATTATTTACATATACATTTAAGCCAGGTTTTATATCTTCACGTTTAATAGGTGGAAGTAAACTATCAGATAACTCAATATCATCAGCGCTTAAGCTATCACCACTAGTGCTACCCAAACCAGAACCAGAAAGTGAAGAGATTTCATCATTTAATTTATTTCTAAGCTTATTAGCCTTAGAAGCAGAATTAGTATGATCCATATCTCTAATGATAGAATTAGCAGTTTCTTTAGCATCAAGCAAAATTTGTTTAGCCTCTTGTTTGGCATTAGCAATCAACTCTTTTTCTTTGCTAGAAACATCAAAATGCTGATTCTTTAAAGATTTTCGCAATTCTTCAGCTTCAGCTAGAGCAATAGAAGTACGGCGTTTTTCGTCTTCAATTTTAGATTTTTCATCATAAATGTTTTTAAGCAAATCTTCAAGATTAACAGTTTCTTTGTCAATCATAGAAGATGCATGTTCTATAATAGCTTCATTTAATCCTAATTTTCTACTTATTGCAAAAGCATTACTTTTACCAGGAATGCCGATTAGCAATCGATAAGTAGGTTTTAGATTTTCTATGTCAAATTCTACACTGGCGTTTTTGAAACCAGGTGTAACTAAAGCATATTTTTTTAATTCTTGATAATGTGATGTTGCTACAGTAAGGCAACCAAGTTCTGTAAAGTATTGCAAAATGCTGATTGCAAGGTGGGCTCCTTCAAGTGGGTCTGTACCAGAACCTAATTCGTCAACAAGAATTAAACTGTCTGAAGTGGCTGTTTGAGTAATTTTTACAATATTGCTGATGTGAGATGAAAATGTACTTAAAGATTCAGTAATACTTTGCTCATCACCAATGTCAGCGAAGATGTGGTCAAATACATAAATGCTAGAATGTTCATCTGCAGGGATATTTAAACCACTACATGCCATGGCTGATAAAAGTCCGATGGTTTTTAGTGATACAGTTTTTCCACCAGTGTTTGGACCTGTAATTATTAAACTTGAAAAGTCAGTGCCTAATTCTAAAGAAATAGGTACAACCTTGTCCATATCAATTAAAGGATGACGTGCATTGTTTAAAACAATTTGCTTGTTGTTATTTATTTCTGGTGTAGTGCAGTGTAATTCTAAAGAATAGTGAGCTTTTGCAAATATAAAATCAAGTTTTCCAATTAATTTGGCATTGTTTTCAAGCTCTTTTGTGTAAGGGAATAGCAAACCACTTAAGTTTTGCAAAATTCTTTCAATTTCTAATTCTTCTTCAATATGCAAGTTAGATAGTTCATTATTAAAGTCGAATACAGCTAATGGCTCGATAAACACAGTTGAACCACTGCTTGACATGTCATGAACAAATCCTTTTACACAACTACGATATTCTTCTTTTACAGGGATTACAAAACGTCCATTACGAATTGTTACAAGGTTTTCTCTCATGTATTTTGAGTATGTAGAAGAATGCAAAATAGTATTTAATTTAGCACGAATATCTTGCTCGATTCTACGTTCTCTCCTACGAATGTCTTGCAATTTAGAAGAAGCTGTATCTGCAATTGTATCTTCGTCAACAATTGATTTGGCAAATGTTGCTACTATACTTGGATTCACATATAATTCTGCAAAGTATGGTTCGATGGCAGAGAAGTCTGATGTTGCAAGAAAGTCTTTTGAAAGATATTCTTTTAGTTCTGCTGACATTTGCAAAATGTTTTGAAGTTCCAATAATGCTTTTATGCTAAGTGAGCCACAGCCTTCTAATGTTTTTAGATATACTGTGATGTCAGCGATTTCTCCAAGTGGCGGAGTGCTGTTTCTTTGCATTAAAATTACTCCTTGGCTGGTTTCGTCCAATGTTTTCTGTACTTCAGATTTGTCTTGTGATGGTCGCAGTTCTTCTGCGTATTTTTTTCCTATATATGTTTTACAGTAGTTTGATATGTTTTCTAATATTTTATTAAATTCTAATTTTTTTAAATTGTTGTTCATTTTTTACCTCCGAATGCCTATATTATCGCATAAAAATGGAGAAAATTCAACTGTTAAAGAGAGCTTTATAAACAATTACTATTTTGGATATCATTAAAATCAAATTATAATGTTGATAATTTTTTTGAGGTATGAGATAATTGAAACGAAAAGGAGAATGTTTATGAAAAATACAGTAAAAATATTATTAATTTCTTTATTTGCATTTATCATATTTACATTAGGAAATAAAGTAGAAGCAAATTCAATACAAAGTATATCTATGGATATATTTGTTGATGAAAAAGGAGATGCGTATGTTACAGAAACATGGAAATGTAATGTAACACAAGGAACGGAGGTATATCATCCATATTATAATTTAGGAAAATCAACAATAAAAGATTTAACAGTAACAGATGGAAATATACAATACGAAGCATTACAGAACTGGAAAACATCTGGAACATTAGAAAGTAAAGCAAACAAGAGTGGAATAAATAAAATATCAAATGGAGTTGAACTTTGTTGGGGAATAAGTCGATATGGACAACATACATATATTGCTAAATATACAATTACGAATTTCATTGCAGAAACAACAGATGCACAAATGATATATTGGACATTAATTCCGTATGATTTTTCAGATACAATAGGCAAAGCCTACATAAAGATTCACACTAACTTTAATATAGACGATACAATAGAGGTTTGGGGATATGGAAATTATGGAGGAACAGCATATGTATATGATGGCTATATTGAAATGCAATCAAAAGAAAAATTAGAAAAAGACGAATATATGACAATTTTAGTAAAATTTCCATTAGGAACCTTTAATACAAATAATAAGTTAAATAATGATTTTACTCATTATTACAAAATGGCAGAAAAAGGAGCTGTTAGATATAAAAAGATATTTTCAAATGTAATTGAATTTTTAGATGTAATTAGTCCTATATTATTACCAGTTGTTTTTTGGACTGTAATTATACTAGTATCAAAAAAGAAAAGTGATTCTAAAAAGGACATAGAATTGGGAGAAGATATTACTAAAGATATACCATATTTTAGAGATATACCGTGTAAAAAAGACATATATAGAGCATATTACATAGGAGAACAATATTATATAATTCAAAGAAAAACAGATATTTTGGGTGCAATAATTTTAAAATGGTTAAAAGATGGAAAAGTTAGAATAGAAGAAAAGAAAAATACAGTTATTGTTTTAACAGAAACTAATGTAGAAATCTTTGCAGAGCAAAAAGAAAAAGAATTATTTAAAATGTTATATAAAGCTAGTAAAGATGGATATCTAGAAAGCAAAGAACTTGAAAAGTGGTGTAAACACAATTACTCAAAACTTCGTTCGTGGTTTGATAAAATATTAAAAAATGAAAAAAATAAACTTATTCAAGAAGGGTTAATTGAACTAAAAGAAACTAATAAAGTATTAAAAAGAAAAAAATATATAGCAACTCCTGAATTAAGACAAGAAGCTATTGAACTAGCAGGGTTAAGAAAATATTTGCTTGATTATACACTTATTAGCAAGAGGGAAGCGGTAGAAGTTCAGCTATTTGAAGAATATTTGATTTTTGCACAAATCATGGGAGTAGCAAAAGAAGTTGCGAAACAATTTAAAGATATATATCCAGAAATAATAGAAGAAACAAATTTTATATCTTATGAATATATAGATTTTGTAAATACAAGTACTACCAGAGGAGTAGTTGCAGCTCAAGCTGCTGAAATGAGAGCAAATGATTATTCATCAGGAGGAGGAGGCTTTTCTTCTGGCGGAGGGGGCGAAGGTTCCTTTGGTGGAGGCGACGGAGGCCGGAGGCTTTCGTTAAAAAGTTTTTTGCAAACCACTGTCAATTAGTAATACACAATAAATAAAGTCAAAGATAATGAAAATTTATCGAAATTATTGACAAAGTATCATAATTCGTGCTATTATGAATATAATAATTAAGAACATCGTTGTTTTTAATAAATGTGTTTGTCGCCGCCTCTTTGGCGAGTTATAAATGAGAGAGTGAATAAATGTGTTTGTCGCCGCCTCTTTGAGCGACTAACAAATTAGAGAGTGTATAAATTTTCGAGGCTTACCAGAAATGGTAAGCCTTTGAAATATAAGGAGAAAAAATATGCAAATAGATATAGGATATTTTTATTTTATAAAAGATTCATTTTTTGATATTATAGATGATCCAGAATTAATGAAAAATAAAGAAAATGGAAACAAACGACCTTGTTATTATTGTATTAAAAGTAAGAGATACGATAATATTATTTGGTTCATTCCTGTTAGCACTAAAATAGAAAAATATAAAAAAGTATACGATAGCAAAATTCAAAAACAGATAAAGTTGGGCAAAAAAACAGCTGTTGATACTATTGTTTTTGGAAATGTTGCAAATACATACAGTGCATTTTTAATACAAAATATGTTCCCTGTAACATTAGAGTACATAGAAAGTCAATACACAAAAAATAAGGTTCCTATAAAAGTATCTAATCAATTACAAAAAGAAATAATATATAAGGCTAATAAGGTACTAAATTTATATAATCATGGAATGAAAAATATTGTTTTTCCAGATATTGATAGAATATTAGATAAATTGCTGGATACTAGTAAATTATAATTTTAAAATAAATTATACTAAAACAAAAAATTTCAACAAAACCTTGCCAAAAATAGTAATAAAAGGTATAATGAAGATATACTAAAAAAATATAACTAAGAGAGGAGCGATTTTTATGCAAATAAAAATAACAGGAAAGGAACTAAAGGTAACAGAAGCAATAAACGATTATGTAGAAAGAAAAATGGAAAGAGTAGCAAAATATTTTGATGATGCTGAAGCTGATGTAATGTTAAAAGTAGAAAAAAATGTACAAATTGCAGAAATTAAAGTATCAGCAAACGGAGAAATGTTTAGAGCTGTAACAGAAGATAAAGATCTATATGCATCAATAGATAAAGATATAGATATATTAGAAGGACAAATTAGAAAAGCAAAAACAAAGAAAGACAAAATGATGAGAGATGCAAGTTTAAAAGCTTTAGATGTTGAAGCACCAGTTCATGAGGTTACTGATGAAATATTAAAAACAGAATATTATGACATCAAACCTATGACTCCAGAAGATGCTAAATTAAAATTGCAAGAAAGACCATCTCAAATGTTCTTAGCTTTTGTTAATGTTGAAACTTCTAAAGTTAATGTTATTCATAAATTAAAAGATGGTAAAAATTATGGTTTAATTGAGCCAGAGGCTTAATGATTATAGAATAGATTGAAATAAAAAATAAGAAATCATTTTGAAAACAGTGGTTTCTTATTTTTTTCCGCATATTTACAAACAAAAATCGACAAAAAGTATTGAAAAAGAACTGAATAAATGATATAGTAAATATGATATGAAAAAAATTGACAAAAAAGAACAAATAAAAATAATAAAAGCAATATTAATAGTAATATGGATGATAGTAATATTTAATTTCTCAAATCAAGGTGGAACAGAATCAAGTGGGACAAGCTCAAAAGTAACAAAAGTAATAATAAATGTTGTAACAAAAGATAAAAAAGAACCCAATAAACAAACAATAGAACAAATAGAAAAAGTTGTCAGAAAAGGAGCACATTATACCATTTATACAATAGGTGGATTCTTAATAATGAACTATACATATTCGATGGAGAAAACCAAAAAGCAAAAGATATTAGGAAGCTTACTTTTTGGCGCATTTTATGCGTCTACGGATGAACTACATCAATATTTTGTGCCTGGAAGAAGTGCACGATTATTTGATGTGGGGCTAGATACTCTGGGAGTACTTACTGGAATTTATATATTTTTAGGGGTTATGGCTTTAATTGATAAGCTATCTATAAAGCACTTAAATAGTTTAAATTAAAATGAATTGATTTAGGGATGTTTAAAAGGGGGAAGCTAAAGTGAATACAAATTTAGCGCGTGAAGAAGTTGTTGACGTTGTTGATGATGTAGTTGCAAACATATATGCATTACCAACAGTTACAAAAGAAACACCAAAATTACGACAAGGCGAAGCACTTGGCTATAAAATTTTAAAAAGAATTGTGGACATAATCGGAGCATTATTTGGAAGTATAATGCTAGTGCCAATGACAATAGGAATATACATAGCTAATTTAATAGTTGGAGATAATGGACCAATTTTCTATTCTCAAAATAGAATTGGTAAAAATGGTAAAATCTTCAAAATGTATAAATTCAGATCAATGGTTATGGGAGCAGATGAGAAATTAGAAAAATATTTAGAAGAGAATGAAGAAGCAAGAAAAGAGTATAAAATAAACAAAAAATTGAAAAATGATCCAAGAATAACAAAAATAGGAATGTTTATTAGAAAAACATCAATAGATGAATTTCCTCAATTTATTAATGTTCTTAAAGGTGATATGAGTTTGGTTGGACCTAGACCATATCTTCCTAGAGAAATTGAGGATATGGGGAAGGCTTATCCTTATATTACTGCTGTTAAACCTGGTGTTACAGGTTTATGGCAGGTTAAAGGAAGAAGTGATGTTACTTTTAAGGATAGACTGGATTTGGATATAGAATATTTTGAAAAGAAGAGTTTGGTGTTTGAGATTAAAATATTATTTTGGACATTGAGCTCAGTAGTATGTAAAAAAGGTGCTAAATAAAGGGGAATATAAATGCAAGAAAATCAAGATGTGATAAGAGTGGCTCATATAATTGGAAAATGGGTCGGTGGAGGCGTTGAATCTGTAGTGATGAATTACTATAGAAATATTGATCGTGATAAGATTCAATTTGATTTTATATGTGATGAAGACTCTACCAATATACCATATGATGAGATAGAAAATTTAGGAGGAAAAGTAATTTTAATTCCGCCTTATCAAAAAGTAATTAATTATCATAAAACACTGAAAAAAGTACTAGAAGAGGGGAAGTATAAAATAGTACATTCACATATTAATACTTTATCAGTGTTTAGTTTATTTGCTGCAAAACGCGCAGGAGTAACTGTGAGAATTGCACATTCTCATAGTACAACGAATAAGAAGGAAAAAAAGAAAAATTTTCTAAAACAAATTTTAAGACCATTTAGTAAAGTTTTTGCAACTGATTATATGTGCTGTAGTGAACTTGCTGGAAGATGGCTTTTTGGAAATAAAGAATATGATAAAGGAAATGTATATTTGCTAAATAATGCAATTGATTTGGAAAAGTTTAAATATAACGAAGAGGTTAGAAAAGAAAAACGAAAAGAATTGAATATAGAAGATAATACTTTAGTTATTGGACATGTAGGAAGATTTGTTGAACAAAAAAATCATAGATTTTTAATTGATATCTTTAATGAAGTACATAAGCAAAATAAAAAGTCTATTCTTGTGCTTGTAGGACAAGGTCCTTTAATGGAAGAAATTAAAGAAAAAGTAAAATCATTAGGTATAGAAGATTGTGTTAAGTTTTTAGGTCAAAGAAATGATATCGATGAATTATATCAAGCATTTGATGTGTTTTGTTTACCATCACTTTATGAAGGCCTACCAGTAGTAGGAGTTGAAGCACAAGCAACAGGATTATTATGCATATTTTCTGACGATATGACTAAAGAAACAAAAGTATTAGATACTACTGAATTTTTGTCTTTATATCAAAGTCTAAATAAATGGGCGGATATTATATTAGAGAAAAATAAAATTTATAAAAGAATAAACACAAAAAAGGAAATTGCCAGTAATGGATTTGACATTATTACAGAAGTGAAGAAATTAGAAAATTATTATTATAATAAAAATTAAATAGGGGGTAGTAAATGAGAAGGGTTGGAATAGTATCATGTTATTTTAAAACAAATTACGGTAGTATGTTGCAAGCATATGCGACGCAGAAAATTTTGGATAAGATGAAAATACCAAATGAAACTATAAATATAGATGAAAACATAGATTTTTTAAATGGAAAAAAGAAATATTATATGTCACAAATAACTAATATTCCATTTATTAAATCAAAATTAGGTATGGTAAAGTTAAAAATTGATAAAAAGATAAATAAAGATTTAGAAAATAATATAAGAATAAGAGATAATAAGTATAAAGAATTTAAAAACAATTTTAAATTAACAAAGCCATATAAAACATATAAAGAACTAAATGAACAATGTGCAAACTATTCTGATGTATTAGTTGGGAGTGATCAACTATGGCTGCCAGTTAATGTTATAGCAGACTATTATACTTTGAATTGGGTACCTGATGATGTAAATAAGGTATCATATGCTACGAGTTTTGGAGTATCAACTGTTCCAGATAAGTATAAAAAGAAGTATAAAAAATTTTTGAACAGAATAAATTATTTATCAACTAGAGAAGAATCTGGAGTTAAATTGATAGAACAATTGTCAGATAATAGGGCTACATTAGTGTGTGATCCTACTTTATTATTAAACAAAGAAGAGTGGATGGATATTCAACAAAAGGAGCCTATAATAAAAGAAAAATACATATTATGCTATTTCTTAGGAAAAAATATAAATCATAGGAAATTTGCAGAAAGGCTAAAAGAGAGAACGGGGTGTAAAATAGTTTCTTTAAATCATGCTGATGAATATGTAAGATATAGTGATAAATTTTGTGATTACGCACCATATGATATAGGCCCAGCAGAATGGATAAATTTAATAAGAAATGCAGAGTATGTATGTACAGATTCATTCCATGGAACAGTATTTAGTTTGATTAATAATACAAAGTTCTTTACTTTTGAGAGATATAATAATAAAGATTCAAAAGTTTCAACAAATTCTAGAATTTATTCATTATTAGGAATTGTTGATTTAAAAGAAAGAATACTAAATGGAACGGAGAATGTTGATAACGCAATAAAAATGCAGATTAATTTTGACAATGTTGAGGCAAAATTAAGTGAATTTAGAAATCTATCAAAAAATTTTTTGAAAAAAGCACTTAGTTGATGGGAAAATAATATGAAAAGAAAAAAGAATATAAATAGATGTTTAAATGTTGTTAAAGCAATTTGTTGTATTTCAGTTGTTTTGATGCATTCTCCATTTCCATCTAAAATAGGTAATATTGTTGTGTATATGTTAAAATTTGCAGTACCAGTATTTTTTTGATTTCAGGATATTATTCTTATTGTGAAGATAAGAATGTAGTAAAAAAGAAATTGCCTAACAAAATTATACATGTATTAAAATTATTAATTGTAGCAGAGGTAATATATGGAATCTATTATTTGATGAAAAATAAAGAATTTTCAGAATATGATAATGTTATTTTGAAAATTTTTACAGGGAGTTTTTTTAATGGAACGTTATGGTTTTTATATGCTCTGTTTTGGAGTTATATATGTTTATACATAATAAATAAATTGAATATATACAGATTTGCGTATATTATTGCACCAATTGTATTGATTATTCATGTAGTGCTTAAAACATTAGTAAAAACACAGACTTGGTACGATGTTGCTTATTTTAGAAATTTCTTGTTTTATGGATTACCTTTTTTGCTAATAGGATCATTTATCAGATATAAGGAAAGCAAGATTATAAAACATATAACAAATAAGATGTGCATTGTTGGAGTAATTGTGGGAGAAATAATAGTTTGCATAGAATATATTATAACGCAAACAACTTTGGACTTTTATATTGGAACTATAATTGTAGCAATATGTTTATTTATTTTTGCAATAAAAAATCCTCAAAAAGTATTTTCTTTGATTTTGGAGTTTGTTGGAGAAAGATTATCAATGTATGTATATATAGTGCATATATTTGCAATTAATTTTTCTATGTATATCTGTGCTTTTTTACATAATATGGATTATTTTACTCCGATTATTGCTGTAAGCATAAGTTTAATAATATCATTTATGATACATTGGATTTTTGAAAGATTAAAACATAACTTAGAGGAGGTTATTTTATAAATGGACAAAAAGGTAAAAGTATTATATTTTGTTGACAGAATGCGACATGGTGGAATACAACAGTTAGCAGTTGAAATTGCAAAACATATTAGTAAAGATATTCAAATGGATTTTATGGTATTAAATGATGGTCAAACATATCCATTAGAAAATACAATTAAAAAATTAGGGTATAATTTATATAAGATAGATGCGTGGGTATATAAACCAACTGATTATATAAATTATTACCAAAAAATAGATGAGTTTTTTAAAGAACATCATGACTATAAAATTGTACATATAAATACTTCGAGCAAAAATTTTCTGATCTTAAAAATTGCAAAAAGATATAAAATACCAGTAAGAATTGCTCATTCACACAATATTGGATTTCAATCCAAAAATAAGGTACAAATTTTAATGGGAAATATGTTTAAACCATTATTAAAAAAATATGCGACAGATTATTTTGCTTGTTCAAGACTTGCGGGAGAATGGCTCTTTGGGAAAAAAAATGTTGAAGAAGGTAAAGTTAAAATAATACATAATGCTGTAGATTATCAAAAATTTAAACTTAATGAGAAAATAAGAAATAATATTAGGCAAGAACTTAATATTGAAGATAAGCTAGTTATTGGACATGTAGGAAGATTTACAAATCAAAAAAATCATACATTTTTAATTGATATATTTAATGAGATTCATCAAAAAAATAAAAAGACAGTTTTAATGTTAGTTGGAATTGGGGAAAAAGAAGAAGAAATTAGAGAAAAAGTTAAAAAAATTAATATAGAGCAAAATGTGTTATTTATGGGATTTAGAAATAATGTAAATGAATTAATGTGGGCGATGGATATATTTTTAATGCCAAGTTTATATGAGGGATTGCCAGTAGTTGGTGTGGAAGCTCAAGCAACTGGTATGCCATGTTTTATGGCGAAAGATGTTGTTACAGATGAGGTAAAAATAACATCAGGTGTCAAATTTATTTCATTAAATGAATCTGCTGAAAAATGGGCAGATGAAATATTAAGTAGTGATCTAAAACGAAAAGATACAGAAGAAGAATTAAAAAAATCTGGGTACTTTATAGATGATATGACGGAAAAATTAGCTGATTTTTATAAATTAAGAGAGGTTTAATTGTGAAAGAAAAAAAATTTAATATAAATTTGATTTTAGTATTGTTTCCAATAATGGTACTAATTGGAAAAATCATAAGATGGACAATTTTAAAAGCAGTTTTAGTTGATATGAGTATTGGAAATGGCATGATTGATAGAATTTTGTATGATACGGGAGGTCTAACATCATTTTCAGAGACGGGAATTAGTGATGCAGCAGGAAATGCGTCAGTTTTTTTTAGAGTAATCAATGTTTTTGGATTAACCACAACAAAGCAATTTGAAATATATATATCTGTTATTTGGAATATTATAGTTGTGGGTATAATATTAAAAAGTAAAAAAACTTTAAATATGATGCAAATGCTATTTTTAACAACCTCAATTACAGTCCTTAATATTTGGGATTTTTGTTTAGCAAAGGAGCCAGTACAACTACTTTTCTTTTTGGTAATATATTATATATTGTTAAATGAAAAATTAAATATTAGATATAAATATATATTATCAATTTTGATTTTATTAATATCGGTATTGTATTACAGAATATATTATATTTTAATAATTGCTTTTATAGTAATTGTTGTTATTATATGCAATAATTGGTTGCTTAAAGTAGATAAAATCAAATTTAAACATATAATAAAACTATTGATTATGTTATCAATAATATATTTTTTGATGTTGAATTTTATAAAAATAATTGATTTAAAATCATATAATGAATTGATAAGAGTTAGGACAAGAGTAGGAATTGCTAATACTCAAATGATAAACATATTTAAATCTACAAATTTAATATTATTTACATTAGATTATTTAATAATGATTATAAGAATGCTTTTTCCATTAGAGCTTATTCCAATGGGGATAAAATATTGGCCATATGTAGGTTATCAAATTTTAATAAGTTATTTTGTTTTAAAGAATATTAAGAATATAAAAGAAAATAAAAAAACTCAGAATTTTGCATTATATACTTATATTGCATTTTTGCTGGGATCTGCAACATTTGAACCAGATTTTGGATCATGGGTAAGACATGAAGTTGCTATTTTTCCAATATTAATAATTATTACAGGTATTGTCGTGCCAAATGAAAAGCAAGGAGATAAAAATGAAAAGAATATTAATAAAAACAATAATGAAAATATTATACATAATGTTAAAGATATTAAAATTTCCTAAAATACATAAAAATAACAATGAAGAATTTAATAAAATTAATGAAATATATTCTAGTAAAAAAATAGAAAAAGTTAATAACAATTTTGTTATTAATCCAAAAATTGATTTGACTTTTATTATTCCAATATATAATTCAGAGAAATTTATAGGAAAATGTTTAGATTCTTTATTGAGTCAGAAGACAGAATATAATTATAATATTATTTGCATAGATGATGGGTCAAATGATGAATCATTGAAAGTATTGAGAGAGTATGAAAGTAAGAACTCAATAATAAAAGTTTTTACTCAAAAGAACAGTGGAATTGCAGAAACAAGAAATTTTGGAATCAATCATATTACTGGAAAATATGTAGCCTTTGTAGATAGTGATGATTTTGTTAGTAATGATTATGCGCAAAAACTTTTAAAGATTTCCTATGAAACTAATGCAGATATAGTTCGTTGCAATTATTATGAATATAATGTTGAAAAAGAGAGAATAATTAAAACTGCTAAGGAGAAAAAGAATATAGTAATTAAAGGGCAGATAGGAAAAGAGATATTAGACTATAAAGGCTATCCGTGGGGAGGAATATTTAAAGCAGAGTTATGGAGAGATATACAATTTCCAAATGGATTTTGGTATGAAGATATGATAATTAGAATGATTTTATTTAGAAAAGCTAAAAAATTTGCATACATAAATGATAAGCTATATTATTACTGTGTGCATAAAAATAACATATCAAAGAAGATTGAGAAAACAACTGATACAAAATGTTTAGACCATTATTATTTGGTAAAGCAATTAGTAAATCTGTCTGAAAGCATAGGATTACAAATGGACGAAGCTTTATATTGTGATATTATGTATGAATATGGTGTAGTACTATGGCTTAGAACACGAGCAATAAATAAGAAATTACGAAAAAGAATTTTTGTTGATGCATGTGAATTTATAAATATAATAGATTTTAATTATTGCTTTAATAAAAGTGAACTAATAATTTATAGAATTTTTGTGAAATATGATTATATTATGTGGAATGTTTATGCAATATACAAGATGATAGGTATCAAATATGGAGAAGAATAGAAAGATTGGATATAAATAAAAAGTGTAATTATAAAGGAAGAATAGATGATGAAAAAAATAAAAATATTATATGAAGGATTATCTGAAAATCTAGGGGGGATTGAAACTTTTATTTATAATTTGTACCGAAATATGGATAAGGAAAAATTTGAAATAGCCTTTTTGTTGGATAAAGAAGTAAAAATACCATTTCAAAGAGAATATGAAAATGGTGGTTGCAAATTTTATAGAATAGAAAATAGAAAGAGTAATTATGTTAAATATTTAAAAGAGTTAAAAGAAGTGTATATATATAATAAATTTGATATTATACATATAAATGTAATGAGTTACAGTATATTTGAAAGAATTACATATGCGTGTAAATACTCAGATGCTAAAATTATAGTACATAGTCATAACGGCGGTTTTTCAAAAAAATGTAAATATAGGAAAACAAAAATATTAGATCAAGTTGGAAGAATTTTTGTAAAAAAATATGAGAAAAAAATCATCAAAGTTGCTTGTGGAGAAAAAGCGGGAAGATTTGCATTTAAAAATAGTGAATTTACCATTTTTTTTAATGGAATAGATATCTCGAAATTTAAATTTTCTGTAGAAAATAGATTAAAAATTAGGAATTCTATGAATATTACAGATGAAGAGGTTGTAATTGGATTAGTTGCAATGTTTAATAATCCTAAAAATCACACTTTTTTAATAGATATTTTTAATGAATATTTTAAATTAAATAATAATACTAAATTAATGCTTGTAGGTGATGGATATCTAAAAAAAGCTATTGAGGATAAGGTAAGAAAACTTAATTTGACAAAAAATGTTATGTTTTTAGGAAAAAGAGTAGATGTGAATTTGTTATATTCAGCTATGGATGTGTATGTTATGCCATCATTATATGAAGGACTAAGTATATCATTGTGTGAAGCTCAAATAAACGGATTAAAATGTTATACAAGTAATGATGTAGATAAAAAAGCTAATATAACAGGAAATGTTGATTTTATATCACTAAAAAATAGTGCATCAATTTGGGCTCAAAAGATTAATGAAAATCATATTCGAGATGAAAGAGCGTTAGAAAAAGTACCAGAAGAATTCATAGATAAAAATGCATATAAAAGGATTTTCAATTTTTACAAAAATTTAATATAATATTAAAAAACAAGGAGGAGAATAGAGTGTTATACAAAAAAACAAATCCACTTGTTAGCATAGTTATACCAATTTTTAATGCAGAAAAATATTTGAAAAAATGTATAGAATCAGTGATTCAGCAATCCTATAAAAATATTGAAGTAATATTAGTTGATGATGGTTCTACAGATAATTCGTCAATTATATATCAAGAATATATAAAAAAAGATAATAGATTAAAAGTACAAAATCAAAAAAATTTTGGGGTATCGGTTGCAAGAAATAATGGAATACATATAGCGAGAGGAGAATACATTTTATTTGTTGATGCAGATGATTGGTTAGAAAGAAACATGATAGAACTTATGTGCAATAAACTTGAAAAAGATAAAGAAATAGATGTATGCATATGTGGATATAAAGAATGCTATGAAGAGAAAAATCAAATCAAAAATATAATATTTTCAAATAAATTGACAGATATCAATTTTGTTGATTTAATATTGAATGAAAAAAATTTAATAAAGGGATATTTGTTTAATAAGATGTTTCGAAGGGAAAAAATAATAGAATATTTTAATACAAATATTGCAATAAAAGAAGACTTAGTTTTCATATTGGCAAATTTTGATAAGAAGACAAGATATTATATTATAAATGAACCGTTATATAATTACAGAATAAATAGTACATCTGCAATTCATTCTAAAGTAATAACTAAAAGAAAATTAACTTCATTAGATGCTGATATTTGGATAATTGAAAATATAAAATCAAAAGAAATATATAATTATAAGATATCATTTATTATAGCATACTATTATTATCTTTCGAGAATGAATAATAAAGATGCAAAAGTTTTAAAGAAAAAGTATAATAAGATAATGAAGATGTTTTATAGAGATATTATGAATAATAAAAAAATCAAGGTAAGAGTAAAAATAAATATAATTATAAGAAGAAGATTGTATCATTTATATAAAATAAAAAAGAATAGAGGTAAAATATGCGTTCAGAAAATTCAGTAAAATCTGTAATAACTGCAACTATTACGAGTATAGTTACTATATTGATTGGATTCATAACACAATCAGTATTTGTCAAAACTTTAGGAAATGAATATTTAGGAATAAATGGACTATATACTAATATATTGTCTATGTTGGCAATAGCTGAGTTAGGTTTTGGCTCTGCTATAATTGTAAATTTATATAGACCAGTCGCTAAAGGAAATATAGAAAAGATAAAAACGCTTATGCATTTTTATAAAATAATATATAGGGTAATAGCTGTAATTGTAGCTGTTTTGGGAGTTGTACTGCTTCCGTTTTTAAAGTATATTGTAGGAGATATGACTATAAATATAAATTTACAATTTATATTTATGCTATATTTATCAGATACAGTAATTTCTTATTTATTAACATATAAAAGAGCTATTCTTCAGGCGAATCAAAAGAATTATATAATTAATATAATTCACTTTGGATATATTATTATTATGAATATGCTTCAGATTATATATTTAGTAATGTTCAAAGAATTTATTGGCTATTTAATTATTAAAATAATTTGCAGATTATTGGAAAATATAATTATAAGTATAATTGCAGATAAAAAATATTCTTATATAAAGAGTAAAGAGATAAAACCAGCTAGTAGCAAACTAAAAAAAAGTGTATATATAAGAGTGAAAGGCTTATTATTTCATAAAATTGGAGGTTTTATTGTTCTGGGAAGTGATAATATTATTATTTCAATGACAAAAACTTTGGGAGTAGAAGTTGTAGGATTATATTCAAATTATTATATGATAATTAGTGCATTAAATAATTTATTTGGCCAAATTTTTACTTCACTAACAGCAAGTGTTGGGAATTTATTGGTAGAAGCTAATAATCAAAAAATTATTGCAATATACAAATCAACATTATTATTAAATTCATGGCTATATACATTTGCTGCTATATCAATGTTTTTTATTTCTGACCCATTTGTAAGAATATGGTTAGGAGAGGAATATATCTTATCACAAGCAGTTGTACTGGCAATAGTAATAAATTTTTATATTAATGGAATGAGAAGAACGTATGCTACATTTAAAGAGGCTGCGGGAGTGTTTTATGAGGATAGATATGTTCCTATAATTGAATCATTTGTTAATATTATAGTTTCGATAGTATTAGCAAATAGTATTGGATTGGCAGGGGTATTTATTGGAACTATAGTAAGTAATATGGTGTTATTCTTATTTTCATTTCCCAAATTTGTCTATAAAAAAATATTACGAGGTGAAATTAAAGAATATATAAAAGAAAATATACAATATGCTATAATGTTTATTGCTTCTTTTATAATTACATATGTGTTTATACAATTTGTGAAGACAGATAATAACTATTTATTATTATTGATTTATGGAATAATATGTTTGATAATTCCAAATTTTTTATTCTTCATAGTGAAGTACAAAACGGATGAATTTAAATATTATAAAGATTTCGTAATAAATATAAGAAATAAGTTTTTAAACAAGTAAATTGGTGAGGATTATTATTATGTAGAACAATAAATATGCTACCATGATACATAAATGTATGAATAAATTAATGGAATATACAAAGAGTGTAGGAAAATAATATAAAGACGAAAGTGAAAAGATTATAGAAATATTATATGCTTGTATTATTTGTAAATGAACTGAGAAGTGATTTTTTAGTGAAGAGAAAAAATATAAGATTAGCTTTTGATTTTAATGTAAAAAATTGAAATATAGGTGATTTGTTACATGGTTGAGTGTATATTTATTATTTGATTTCAAATGTATATAAAAAAATTTCACGTCATTGAATCGCAATGAAATAATTTATTGTTATAAAAAACAACAAATTATTTTAAAAAACTATTGCACAATAAAATAGTAAATGTTATAATCGAAGAGTAAAATAAAAAAAGAGAGGGAGATAACTATGAAAAAAAGTTTAGTAATATCAATATTAACAGCCATAATAGTAATGGCATGTGCAACATTAGTAAATGCTGCAACAACATCAACATTAGCAGATGAATTATATGCAAAAGGAAAAAAATACGGAATGACATCAGCAGACAAAGTAAAAATCGAAAGATACTTAGCTGAAAATCCTGTAACAGACGATCAAGCAAATGCAGTAGTAGCAAAAGCAGACGAAGCAATTGCGATAATGGAATCTGCAGGAACAACAGATTACAACAAATTAACAGATGCTCAAAAAGAACAATTAAAATCTATTGCTAATTCAGTAGCAAGTATAGTTGATGTAAAATTAGTATTCAAAAAAGGTTATGTAGAAATATATGACAATAAAGGTAAATTAATCGAAACAGTTGGACAAAATAATGGAAAATTAGCATATACAGGAAATAACGTTAATGTTGTTTTAACTACTTCTGTAATAGCAGTAATTGCCCTTGCTATCACTGTTGTAACAAAGAGAACTGTACATGAAAAATAAATTAGTACAATCAGTAAAAGCAACTATTAGTAGTATAATAGTTGCTTTATTAGTTGCAGGGCTATTGCTTTTATGCATAAAACTATTTTTAGGGCGAAAAATAGACGAGGTGTTTACAATTGTAAACAAAGTTTCAATCACAACAGATACAAAAGCAGAACCTGTAGAAACAACAATAAGTACAGATGCAAATACAGACAAAAACACAATAAAAAATTATCCAGAATATGGAACAAAATATGCGACAATAGAAATTGATAAAATAGGTGTTAATTTGCCAGTATATTATGGCGATACACTTGAGATATTAAAAAAAGGAGTTGGGCATTCTAGTGGAAGCTACTTTCCAGGTGAAGGTGGATCAATAATTTATATGGGGCACAACTCAAAAAATATGTTTAGAAGATTTTCCGAATTGCAAAAAGGAAACGAAATAAAAGTAACAACATCATATGGTGAATATGTATATAAAATCTATGATATGCAATTAGTCAAAGAAGCAGAATTAGACAAATTGCCAATCCAAAGAGATAAAGAAATCTTGATGGTATATACATGTTATCCATTCAATAATGTAGGATATGCAACACAAAGATATGTGGTATATGCAGAGTTAGAAAAATAATTGCAAAATAGAAAGGAAAATAAAAATGAAAGTATTAATAAATCTTCTAAAATTTATATTTATAACAATACTAACAATATGCCTGATAGCTTTGGGAGCAATAACAATTGCATCTTCAACAGTTTTAGATAAAAATTACGTAATGCAAAAACTAGAAGAAACAGACTTTTATTCAGGAACATATAAATTAGTAGAGTCAAATTTTGAAAAATACATATATCAATCTGGATTAGACGAAGAAGTCCTAAAAAGTATATGCACAGAAGATAAAGTAAAAAATGATATAAATCTAATGCTATCAAACATATATGATGGCACAAATAAAACAATAGACACAACAGAAATTTCAACAAATTTAAATGCCAATATAGACAAATTAGGAATTAAAACAAAGCAAAATGAAAAAGCTATAAACGAATTCGTAAATCATATTTGTAATGAATATACAGATACATTAGTTCATAGCAAATATGAAAATCAAATAAATAATGTATATAAAAAAGCAATAAATGGATTAAACAAAATTTATAATGTATTACTTATAGTATTAGCTGTTGACTTTATTATAATTTTGGCTATTAACAATAAAAAAGTTTCAAAAGACTTGCAAGATTGCGGAATTACAATGATGGCAACATCAATATTCGGAATAGCAGGATGTCAAATAGTACAAGCTAAAGTAAATATTCAAGGAATAAAGGTTTTTAATGATGTATTTTCAAATAGCTTAGTAACAATAATTCAAGATGTATTTAATAAATTGACTTCATTGTCAGTGGGGTTGCTTGTAATTGCAATTGTAGTGATTGCAATATATTCGGCAATTAAGGCAAATAAAAGTACAAAAGAAAATATTGAAACAGGAAGGGAAATGTAATGGAAGAGATAGATTTAAAAGAATTAGTACAACTATTCTGGGAGAAAAAAATACAAATAATAATAATAATAGCAATATTTGCAGTAGTGGGAGTAATCTATTCAGTAGGATTTGTAACACCTAAATATCAAGCTACAACATCATTGCTACTTGCAACAAATTCGGCTCAAAGTGCAGCAGGGTTAGATTCATCAATAACAACAAATGATGTTACTTTAAACTCAAAATTGGTTTCTACATATAGTAAACTTGTTAAAAGTGATAAAGTTGTAAGAACTGTAATTTCAAACTTATCTTTAAATATGGAAGAGGCAACTTTAAAGAAAATTGTAAGTGTAACAGCTGCAGAGGATACAGAGTTTATAGAGATTTCAGTAAAAGATGAAGATCCAGCATTAGCAACAAAAATCGCTAATGAAATTGCAAAAGTATTTATCGAAAATGTAAAAGAATTTTATGGTGTAGAAAATGTACATGTAGTAGATGCGGCAGAAGTGCCACAAGCACCATATAATATTAATCATATGAAAGATATTATTATATTTGCATTTATCGGTGCTGTTATTGCAGTTGGATATGTATTTATTGTGAATATGTTAGATACAACTATCAAGTCAGAAGAAGATATTGAAAAGAATTTTGGACTTACAGTTTTGGCTACAATGCCATTATATGAGGAAGAAGATAACAAAAGAAAGGGGAAAAAGAGAAAATGAAAAGAGATCTTATAGCACACTTTGAACCAAAGGCTTATATTTCAGAATTGTTTAGAACTTTAAGAACAAATATACAATTCATGAATTCAAATAAGGAACTAAGGTCATTATTGGTTACATCAACATTACCAGGAGAAGGAAAAACTTGGGTTGCATCAAATTTAGCTATTGCTTTTGCTCAAGCAGATAAAAAGGTAGTGTTGATAGATGCAGATATGAGAAAATGTTGTTTGCATAATCTTTTTAAAGTAACTGCTTGCCCTGGACTTTCTAATTATTTGTCAGGTGTTAATGATAGAAAATTTGAGACACAAGATTTAGCAAATTATATTAGAGTTACTCAAATACCTAATCTATATTTGCTACCATCAGGAAATGTGCCACCAAATCCTTCTGAATTATTAACAACACAAAAAATGGTTAATTTGTTAAATGAATTAAAATCTGAATTTGATTTGGTAATTATCGATGGTACTCCATCAAAATTGGTAACAGATGCTGTTATTTTATCAAGATTAGTAGATTCTACAATTATTGTTACTGGTCATAATATGGCTAAAAAAGATGATATTGCAAAAGTTGTAAGAGATATTAAAAATGTTGGCGGAAACATTGCAGGCGTGGTTTACAATCAAAAACCTTCTTCTGGAAAGAAAGCAAATGAGACATATTATTATGCTTCTACTTCTGCTAAATGGGATGCTAGAAAGAAACAAGAAATGGAAGCTTTACAAAGAAGACAGGCTCAACGCGCTAGAACTAATGAAATGCTTAATAGGGATAGAAAGCCGAATGAGTATTTAAAAAATGTTGTAAAAGAGGTTGAACAAGAAAAACAAGAAGAGAAAAAAACAGATGTAAATACTTCTAATCCTGCATTTGAAAATGGAAAATCGCCAGAAGAAAGAGCATCAGATATGCTAAATCAGTTTAATAGTTATTTACAAAAAGAAAAAGAAAATAGAGATAAGAGGAATTTTTAATGATAGATTTTCATTCACATATATTACCTAATATAGACGATGGTTCTACAAGTATGGAAGAATCAGTTAAACTAATAAAAGAAGCTGCGCAGGCAGGTTTTACAGGAATTATTTCAACATCACACTATTTGCAAAACTATTATGAGTGTGATGAGACCGAAAGAAGGAACTTGCTTAACGAGCTAGCTGAGCAGGTTAAGATGGCTAATGCTAGTGTAGACAGTGATGCTGGTATAAGCGAGGACGAAAATTTTGAGGATGGCATTGGAGATATAGCTGGTGATAGAATTAGTAATGGTGGGATGCCGAAGCTATATTTAGGTAGTGAAATTTACATAACAACAGACATAGTGGATCTTTTAAAAGAAGGAAAAGCTTCAACAATAAATGGAACGAACTATGTATTGTTTGAATTAACGATGAATTCAAAACCATTATTTGCAAAAGAAGTGGTGTATAAATTAATTGAAAATGGCTATAATCCCATAATAGCACACCCAGAAAGATATAGTTATGTGAAAGAAGATATTGAATTTGTTAGAGAACTTAAAAGCATGGGAGCGTTATTCCAATCTAATTATGGTAGCGTAATTGGGATGTATGGAGGTTCCGCAAAGAAAACATTAAAGAAGTTGTTAAAAGAGGATTTGATTAGTTTTCTTGGATCTGATGTTCATGCTGTTGGCCAGATTTATCCTAAAGTTCCTAAGATTTTGAGAAAGTTGGAAAAGTGGATTTCGCCTGAGAAGTTGCAAGAGCTTACAACTTTGAATGCTGAAAAAGTTTTGGAATCTTAAAAGGTTGCCAAGAAAACTTGATTAAGCCATACAATGAGGGAACTGCTCCTAGATATATGAAATATGTGCCATATTGGGCATAATTTAACTTGACGGTAACTTGATTCTAAGATAGATAGAATTAAAAATGAATTCGTAAAGTGTAGAAATATCAAGAATTTGGACGAGTTATGAATTCTAAATTTAACTTGATGGTAACTTGATATTGAGTTGGATTAATTAGCTAAATCAGAATATAAAGGCAGGAGCACATCTCCTGCCTTTATGTATGCTTAAACAAAAAACATATATAAAATCAAGAAAAATACTTCTGCCATTACTTATATTATATGCAATAAACGCATAAATATACATCAAATATAATAAATAGTGTTTAATAAATATTCAGAAAACGATTAGTAAAAAATAATACTAACTAGTAAAATTACTTATTAGCCATATTGTTTTCAACTTGTTGAATCATTTTTCTAACCATATTTCCACCGATTTTACCAGCATCTTTAGCTGATATATCACCATTATATCCATCTTTTAAAGTTACACCAACTTCTGAAGCAACTTCATATTTAAATTTATCTAAAGCGCTCATAGCTTCTGGAACTAATTTTTTGTTACTGTTGTTTGAGTTTGCCATGTTTATTCACCTCCTGTTATATATAACATTTCAATTGTTATTGTTTAGAAAAAACTATTGCTTTTTCTAAACTTATGATGTACAATTTTGAAGAAAATAAACAGGAAATTTTTTGAAATGAACAAAAAAGTACCATTCTTGTGAGCAAAACAGAACCGGTCCCAAATGCGCAGTGAGCAAAACAGAACCGGTCCCAAATGTGCAGTGAGCAAAACAGAACCGGTACATAATGCGCAAAAGAAAGGAAAGAAATAATATGTATAAATTAGCAGCAATAGATTT
Organism: uncultured Clostridia bacterium; assembly: GCA_934130975.1. GTDB lineage: Bacteria > Bacillota > Clostridia > TANB77 > CAG-508 > CAG-269. Next base: position 25,868 of record CAKOYU010000005.1, read on the forward strand.
AGACGGAACAATGTTAAATCAATATGGAATAGTAACACAAAAAACAAAAGAAGCTATAGAAAGAGCACAACAGAAAGGAATAGAGATAGTAATTGCATCAGGAAGGCCGATAGATTCAATAAAAACAATTGCAAAAGAAATAAAAAGTGAAAAATATTTTATATCCGGTAATGGAGCTATAATATATGATATCGCAAATGATGAAATAATATACGAAAATACATTAAAAAAGCAAAAAGTATTAGATATTATCAAAATCTGTGAAGAGAATAGTATTTATTACAATATTTATACAGAAAAGGAAATAATTTCTAAAAGCTTACAATGTAATGTTTTATATTATTATAAAGAAAATTTAAATAAAGAAGAAAAAGATAAAACACATATAAATATTATTGACAATATATATGATTATATATCAAACAGAGATGAAAAAATATTAAAAATAACAGTATGTGATAGTACACAATCAATTTTTAATGCAATAATGAGAAAATTAAAAGAAATTGATGATATAGAGGTTTTAGAGGTTTCTCATATGTCTAGAAAAGTAATAAGGCAGGGAACTGATGAGATACCGATAGAGTATTTTTATACGGAAATTTCTGCGAAAAATGTTGATAAATGGAATGCGATAGAAGTTTTGCAAGAAAAAATGCAGATTGGCATAGAAGAAATCGTGGCAATTGGTGATAACATGAATGATGAAATAATGATAAAAAATGCAGGTTTAGGAATTGCTATGGGACAAAGTCATCCACATATAAAGGAGATTGCTAATCAAGTTGTTGCACCAAATACTGAAGATGGTGTAGCAGAAGCTTTAGATTTATTATAATTGCACAAAAAAGTACCAGTCTTGTGAGCAAAACAGAACCGGTCCCAAATGCTCAGTGAGCAAAACAGAACCGGTCCCAAATGCGCAATATTACAAAAATATTACAAAAATATTAAGTTTATATTACAAAAAACATATAATGTTGATTTTAGAAGAAAAAAGAGGTAAAATTAAAAAAGATAGTATATAAAATATATAAATGCGTGAAATACGTAAAATGCGCGAGAGAAAATAAGGAGGAAAAAGAATATGGCATCAAACCCAATGCAAAGAAAAGCAAGAAATTCATTCTTATTAGGAATGATAGTAACATTATTAATAGCAGGAGTAATAATAGCATTATTATTTATGCAATTAAAACAAAAAACAGACGAATTACAGGCAGAAGTTAATGCAAAAAGAAATGTTTATGTATTAAAACAGGATGTTAAATCTGGACAAATTATAACAGAGGACATGTTTGAAACTAAGCAAGTTAATCAGGATGCAATTCCTAGCAATGCAACTGCAACTGCTTCAGTTATAAGCACATGGTTCTTACAAACAAAAGATGGAAAAACTTTTAATACTGATTACTACAATAACATAACAAATCAAACATTTAGTCAACCTGAACAAGGTTTGTACATAAATGAACCTGATTCAATTATTGAAGTTGTAGAGATTGATGGTAAAAAGTATAAATGCGAAGATAAGTATACTGGTAGCAAGAATGATTTAACAGAAGTTTCTTCAAGAGATGAAGTTGTTCAAGATGATGACGGTGCTTATATTGTTGATGCAACAAATAGTTCTGATAAAATCACTAGAGTATATCAAGAAGCTACAACAGGTGAGTATTACATATATAAATTAGATACTTCTTCAATGACAACTTCAAACAGTAGAACAAGAGTAAAAGAATATTTGACATTACAACAAGCTCCAGTTGTTGCTAAAGTAACAATGAATAAAAATACTGTTGTTACACCAAGCTTAGTTGTACAATCTGATGAGGTTGTAACAGATGATGTTAGACAACAAGAATATAATATGGTTGTATTGCCAGTTGATTTGATGACAGATGATTATATAGATATAAGATTAATGACACCATCAGGACAAGATTTTATAGTTGTGTCAAAAGCTAAAGTTGATATCCCAACAAATGTTGATGGTTCTTATATTACAGATACTGTAAGAGTAAACTTGAGAGAAGATGAAATTTTATCAATGTCAAGTGCAATAGTAGAGGCTTATGGATTATTAGGTTCAAAATTATATGCAACAAAATATGTTGAAGCTGGTATGCAAGAACCATCATTACCAACATATACACCAAATGCTGCAGTTACAGCACAAATACAATCTAACCCTAATATCGTAAGTGTTGCAAGTGAAGAATTAGCATCAAGATATTCAGAGTCTGCTAAAAAGAACAGAAATGATTACTTACAATCATTGATAAACTCATCAGAAGATTATAGTTCAAATATACAAGACAAAGCAGATGAAAAGATAACAAATCAAAATACAGCAAGACAAAAATACTTAGAATCTTTAGCTCCATCAACAACTAACTAAAAAAACATAGCAAGGGTTACAAAACCCTTGCTATAAGAATTAACAATAGAACCAAAAGCAAAAATGCTATGATACAAAGAAAGGAAGACTAAAACATATGAAGAAAATCGGGTTTATAGGCGCCTTTGATAAGACTGATGTTATCTTAAGTGTAGCAAAAGTTCTTACAATGGCAGAAAAACAAGTTTTAATAATAGATAATACAATAACCCAAAAATGTAAATATGTAGTACCTGTTATAAACCCAACAAGAACATATATAACATCATATGAAGGAATTGATGTAGCAGTAGGGTTTGAAAGTTTTGAAAATCTAAAACAATATATAGGTTTAGATGAAAATGAAAACCTAGAATATGATTATGTAATAGTTGATACTGATAGTTTTGAAGGTGTTGCAAAATTTGGATTACAAGGATCTGATAAAGTATATTTTGTAACATCATTTGACATGTATTCTTTAAAAAAAGGTACTGAGATTTTAAGCCAATTAGGAGTTCCAACACATATGACAAGAATATTCTATTCTAAAGATATGTTAAGAGAAGAAGAAGAATACTTCGATTATTTAGTACTAGGAACAAAGGCAATATGGAACGAAGAGAAAGTATATTTCTTATTAGAAAATGGAGATTTGCCAGCAATAATGGAAAATCAAAGAATTTCTAAAATAAAATTCAAAAATTTAAGCAATGAATATAAAGCAAATATTGCTTTTCTAATAAACGATATTGACCCAGAAATAGGGAATAAACAAATTAGAAATATAATAAAAAGTCTTTAGAAAATTATTTGAAAAGGAGCTGAACAATGTCAATTGTAACATTTTGGAATGATGATAGAGAACAATCGGGAAAAACCCTTACATCAGTTGCAGTTGCAACTCGTATGGCAATAGAACGTAATTATAAAATTCTATTAATTTCAACTAGCTTTCAAGACCCAACAATAAAAAATTGCTTTTGGGGTAATGAGGTATCTAGAAATATTAAATTGTTTGGTGGAAAGCTTAATAATATAGCAGTTGAAAATGGAATTGAAGGATTGTCAAAACTAATTACTGCCAATAAATTAACACCAGATGTTATTACAGATTATACTAAAGTTATTTTTAAAGGAAGATTAGAGGTTTTAAATGGATTTAATGGAATGAAAGATGCAGATGAAATGACTAATATAAAAACTTACGAGAAAATAGCAGAAGGATATGTAGATTTAATTAGAACAGCAAACCAATATTATGATATGGTGTTAGTAGACTTAGATAAAACAATATTTGCAGGAATACGAGAAAAAATATTAGAAATATCAAATGTGAATGTAATGGTGTTTTCACAAAAAAAAGAAAGTTTAGATAGATATATTAAATACAAAGAAAATGCTAGTAGTGGAGAATTAAACAAGCTAGTACCAGTTATTGGCAAATATATGGATCAATCAAAATATAACTTGAAAAACATTATGAAATATATAGGAGAACGAAAAGAAATAAATGTAGTTCCTTTTAATATGTTATATTTTGAAGCAGCAGAAGAAGCAATGGTAACAGATTTGCTTTTAAGATTAAAAAATGTAAAAGACACATCAGATGAAAATTACATTTTTATGCAAGATGTGCTAAATCTTACAGATAAAATTATAAAAAGATTGCAAGAATTGCAAATGAAAATGAGGTGAAAAAATGACACTAACTAATATACTATTGACAATAGTTGTTATAATACTTGCCGGAAGTGGTATTGCATATTTTATTAAGAAAAACAAGAATGCAGAAGTTGAAGAACAAATAGAAAAAGATGAAAAAACATATACACTAGAAGCAATGAGAGATTATATCAAAAAGAGATTAGACGAAATAACAAAAGTCAATTTATATGATATAGGTCTATCAGAAGAAGAGTTAAAGCGTAGAAAAAACAAAAAATATGCACTTAAAAAAGCTTTAAAAGGATGTACATATGGAGACGTAAATGATAAGAGATATGTTAAAGAACTTATATCTGACCTATTAGCAAAAGAATATGGTGTAAATGAAGCAAATATATCAAATTCAATACCATTTGATATGCCATCATTACTTACATCACAAGACAAATTTGATATATTAATATATGTATATAAAAAAGAATTTGGTTATGAAGCATTAACTCAATTAATAAAAAGATATAATTTAGCAACTTTAAAATATTTGGAAGGTGAAACAAAACCTAGTTATGTAATAACAGATGACGAGATAGATCAAATATTTGAAAAAGAGAAGATTATATTATCATTCCAAGATAAACTAGAAATTTTAGTACAAAGAATATATCAACACTATAAAGGATATAGTTCAATTGATGAAATAAGAGATATGAACATAGATGGTGTATCTGGTGGTGTATCTGGTTTACCAGAAAGTTTCTTAAGCCAAGTTGCACAAACAGATGGAGATTACCTAGACCAAGTTGCTGAACACAAAGTTCCAAGAGCATGTGACAGTATATGGATATTCTTCCAAGGTAAATCAATCCGTTTAGCATTCTTATCATTCGGATCAGAATCTGAACTAAAAAGAGTTTGCCAGAATATTTATAAATACAATAACCCAGGACAGTTATCTGATACAAATGGTTATAAAATCAACGAAATGAAAGATGGATCTCGTGTTGTTGTAGTAAGACCATCAATGTCAGAAACATGGGCATTCTTCGTAAGAAAGTTCGACGTTAAAAGAGCAACAGTTGAACAATGGACAGGAGATATGCCAGGAAATGATAAAGTAATAGATTTATTAAAATTCCTAGTAAAAGGAGCAAGAATCACATCAATCACTGGTGAGCAGGGTTGTGGTAAAACAACACTACTTATGGGTATGATTGAAAATATATATGAAACAATGAACTTACGTATTACAGAAACTGCTTTCGAGTTGCACTTAAGAAAAGTTTATCCAACAAGAAACATTTTATCAATGCGTGAGACAGATACAATATCTGGACAAGAGTGTTTGGACGTACAGAAAAAAACTGACGGTTCTGTAAACATCATAGGTGAGGTTGCAACAGACCCCGTAGCATCTTGGATGATTCAATCTGCACAGGTTGCATCTAAATTTACATTATTTACTCACCACGCTAAAACATTCCCAGACTTAGTAACAGCACTACGTAACTCAATGTTAAGAGCTGGAGTATTCAAAAATGAAAAAACAGCAGAAGAGCAAGTAGTACAAGTATTAAACTTTGACATACATCTACAAAAAGACTTTAGAGGTAGAAGATACATAGAAAGAGTAACAGAATGTATTCCAGTAGTTGATAAAAAGACATATGATCATGACTACAAAGGCGAAAAAACTATGGATGGAAAAGTTCAAAAATTCTTTGAAAACGCAACAACATATTTCTCAAAAATAACAGAACAAAACTTATATAGATATCAAAATGTATTAGAATATGTTGACGGAGAATATCAAATAACAAATAAAATAACAGACAAAAACTTAGCCGAAATGAGAGCTAATATGGACGAATCTGACCTAGAAGAATTCGACAATTTTGTTGAAAAATATTGGGGAGATGAAGTGAAAAAAACAAGAAGAACAAGAGTTGCTAAAACAGAAGAGTAATAAAAAACACAGGAGGTGTTCTTAGAACATGAGTACAGACATGCTAAAATTTATAATGATTATCACTGTAGTATTATTTGTGGGAATTATTATAGCATATTTTATCTTAAGAAAAATAATGGGTAAATCTGAATATGCAAAGATGAAAAAATTGCAAGAGGGAACAAAAGCTGAAGGATTTTCATCAGACATTATGTTTCAAAAAATATATATTAGGCTTATTAGGACACCTTTTCTAAAAAGATATTTATTCAAACTAAGAAGAAGACTAGAAATAGTTAATATAGATGACGAATATACTACAAGAAAAGAAGCTGCAAAAATAATGACTAAAGCTATTGCTATATTTTTAGTAATAGCATTGTTAACAATAATAATAACTCATAATAACTGGTTATTGATGATGATATTATTAATTTTCGAATTATTCGTTGTAGACACAATGGTTCAAGGAATGGTTGATAAAATTGATAATAACTTATTAAAAGAACAAATAGACTTTTTTGCAGAGATAAGACATGCATACCATGAATACAACATGGTAGAAGAAGCAATATATCAGGTATCATTAGATGATGAAAAAAATGTTTCTAAACAAGGTGAAAAGATTTATGAAATATTATGTTCAGAAGATCCTGAAACTGAATTAGAAAAATATTATGATGTAGCTCCAAATGATTATTTAAAAGAGTTTGCAGGTATATCATACTTAACACAAGAATTTGGAGATAGAAAAGGAGATGACGGATCTTCTTTATATCTAAAAAATGTTGACAATATAACACAAGAAATGCAATTAGAGATATTAAAAAGAGATAAGTTAAACTATGTATTCCAAAGTTTAGCATTTATCTCAATAGCACCAGTGCTTATGATAGAACCATTAAAATCATGGGCAGTATCAAATTTTGCTTTTACATCAGAGTTTTATAATGGAAAATTAGGTTTAATAGCACAAATATTAATAGTACTATTAACAGTAGTTTCTTACATATTAACAAGAAAACTAAAAGACAATGGTGGTGTTCAAGTTGCTATTGATCATAATGATCATCCTTGGCAAGAAAAGGTATATAAAGTGCCAGTATTAAAGCAAGTAATAAATTGCTTTGTACCAAAGCCAGGTTCAAAAGATTATAGAAAAATGCAGACTTTAATGAAAGATGCAGCATCGAAGGCAAAAATGGAATGGATATATATAAATAGATTATTGCTAGCAATTATAACATTTGTATGTTCAATAATATTCTTTATAATACTGCATAAAGTAGCAATTAACTATGTATATACTAATCCAACGACTAGACAAACTATAATTGGAGCATTATCAGAAGCTAACCAGAAAAAAGCAGAAGATTTAACAAAACAGGATAATTATTTTATAGATAGATTAAAAGGTGACTTAAAAATAACTCAATCAAGAGTTCAAAGAGAAATGATAAATTCACCATATTATGATGATGGAGATGAAAACCTAGAAACTGATGCTGAAAGAATAATGAAAAAACTAAAAATTGTAAATTCAGAGCAGATGCAATGGTTTGAAGTTTTACTAGCATGTGGATTTACATTAATTGGATATATGGCTCCAGTTTGGATGATGTATTTCCAAAAATTCATGAGAAAACTTGAAATGGAAAATGAGGTAATGCAGTTCCAAACAATTATATTAATGCTTATGAAGATTGAAAGAATAAATGTAGAAATGATTTTGGAATGGCTAGAACGTTATGCTAACATATTTAAAGAACCGATATCTAGATGTGTTAATAACTATGAAGCCGGTGCTTGGGAAGCTCTGGAAGAACTTAAGAATTCTGTAACAAATCAGGATATGATAAGAATTGTAGAGAGTTTACAAGCAGCAGTAGAGAAAATTCCTATTAGAGAAGCTTTTGATGAATTAGATGCAGATAGAGATTATCACCAAGAAAAGAGAAAAGACACTAATGAGCAATTAGTATCAAGAAAAGGATTAATAGGTAAAGGTGTAGGTTTTGCACCGATGGTTTGCTTATTTGTTGGATACTTAATAATACCATTAGTTGTAATAGGATTGACAAGTATGACAACAACGTTCAGTCAATTAAGTGCTTAAACAAACATGGAGGTTTTAAATGGAAAACGTAACTAAGGCATTAATTATGGCAGCAGGAATATTACTAGCAATAATGATTGTATCTTTGCTAGTAATGTTCGGAGGTAGCTTATCAGGATATTTTTCACAAGAACATGATTCAAAGATTATAGAGCAAGATACAAAATTTAATGCACAATTTGAAAATTATAATCAAGAAACCATAAGAGGAAATGAACTTATGTCTGTAATGAATAAAGTTGTTAATTATAATACAGCAATAGCAGATACAGAAAAATATGAGAAGGTTATAATGTCTGTTGATTTTAAAGGAAAAGAAAAGAGTTTTTTATTTAATGAGGAGACGGATACTAGCATATTGAATGGATTGCTAAGAAATGGTTGCTTGGAAAATAATGAGTCATCAGATAGTAATTTAAGTACGATTACATCAATACCTGCAACATTACCCAATAAAGCAGGTGTAGAGGAGACTCAGTTACAAAGATTGGCAGCAGAATTACACAATATTGATATAGATACGTCTAACAATAGTTTAGTAGAAACAAGAGACAAAAAGCTTAAAAGTATTTTAGGTAGAGTTCCTAGTTCTGCAGACATAACAAAAATAATTAAATTTACAAAACAGTACTATCAATATACACAACTGAAAAGAGCGATGTTTAAATGTACATCAGTAGGACACAATACAAATCAAACAGGTGCTAGAGTAAATTCAATAACATTTGAAATTGTATTAGAAAATGGTAATGTAAAGTTTGAGTAAATGAAAGGAATGTATATATGGAAAACGCTGCTAGAGCCTTGTATATATCTGCAGGAGTATTAATTGCAGTAATGATTTTATCATTAGCAGGAGTTTTATATTCTAGTATGCAAGGATATGTACAAGAATCAAATAATGAAATAAAACAAAACAATATTAGTGGTTTTAATACAAAATATCTCAACTATGTTAACTATACAGGTGGAACACAACAATTTGAATTAACAATACAAGATGTTGTTACAGTTGCAAGTTCTGCATATGAAAACAATAGTAAGTATGAAGTAGATACATCACAATGGAGTGCTGGTCCTGATGCTTTGTATGTGCAAGTGAATTTGGGAACAAGTAGAATAGATCAAACCATAAATGACAATAATGCTGAAAATAATATGATCAATTTACTAGAAAAAAACAAAGAAAAAAAGTATAAATGTGAATCAAGTGATGTCTTAATTAGTCAATCAAGTGGTCAAGTTTATAGTATAACTTTTTCTGCATTAAATTAAAAAAAGTTGCAATTTAATATATTAAGTGATATAATGAGGTAAAAGAATGAAAAAAGGATTTATATGTTTTTCAATAGTTGTTATAATTGTAGCAATAGTAGGATATAGATATATTTCTTACAAAAATGAAATTAAAACAATTGAAAGTGAAAATACTGATTTTGATAAATATAAAGACCAAGAAGTATATGGTTTAGATGTTGCTTCGATGATTAATAAGGCAATTGATAAAAATACCAAAAATAAGATAGAAAAAGACAATCAAGGAAATTTTATACAAAATGATGAAAATTCTATCGAAATAGAAATATATATGGCAGATAATGAAACTACATATAAAATGGAAACAATCTATAATGGTGGGACAGAACAATTTGTTCAATATTATAGAGATATAAAATTCAAATGTTCAAAAGTAGAATATCATAAAAAAACAGGTAGAATAAAATATATACTATTTGAACAACAAGAAAATAGTTAATAAAGTTCGGTAAATTATTAAGGTAATGCCGATTTGAAATAAACAAAAGTTAATGAAGGAGGGAGAAACTATGGAGAACGCAACAAAAGCACTATTAATTGCAGCAGCAATTTTAGTAGCAATTTTAATTATATCTTTAGGATTAGCTGTATATAACAAAGCAGCAAATGCTACAGATTCAGCTGACTTATCACAAGCTCAAGTACAAGCTTTTAATGAAAAGTTTTTAAAATATGAGGGTACAAGTAAGAGAGGTTCAGAAGTTAATGCTTTATTAGAAACAGTATTAAATTATAATATGACAGCAGCAGATACTGATCCAAAAGTGAGTGTAACAGGTGATGTTGGGCTTAACGACGATGGAAATGGTATAAAAACGAGAGCTGCAACAAGTAAGTTATATTCAGTATCATGTACAAGAGACACAAAGAGTGGACTTGTTACTACAATTGATGTTACAGAGAAAAAATAAAATTTAAGGTTATATACTAACTAAGAAAGGAGATATACTTATGGAAAATGCAGTAGAAGCTTTTAAGATCGCAGGATCAGTAATATTGTTTGTAATTGCATTATCCTTGAGTATATCTTCTTTGTCTACAGCAAATACAGCAGTAAGTGAAATAACAACAATGTATGATAAAGAAGCTAATTATACTTATATAAAGCCATCATCAGATTTATCAAGAACAGTAGGGATAGATACAATAATACCAACAATGTATAATGCATATGAAGAGAATATAAAAATTGTTTTTAAAGATAAAAATGGTGAAGATATTCCAATTTATTATAAGACGAACCAATATGGAAGTAGAGTTGATGAAGAAGGAAAATCAATATCAAATAGTAGTGAAGGGACTGCTGTTACAGTTACATGTATTGATCTTTCAGAAGAAGGATTTAGTGCAGCTACAGATGCAGCTACTAATCATTTAAGTATGATATTAGCAGGAGCCACAAAATGGAAAAAACAATGGAATGACTCAGATGCAGAAAATAAACAAGAAATGCTAGATATGTTGGATGCTAAAAAATATGGAAATCAATTTATGGATGGAAATAATGGATCTGCTGATAGGTACCCTAATGGATTTTATGAATATTTAGCAAAACATACTTTTTCAGAACAATTAGGAGAATACTATCAAGGAAGTGACTCTACAAAAATAAAAAAAAGAGTAATTGTATACAAAATGAAAAATTAAGGAGAAAATATGGAAAATACGCCGATGGATATAATAGGGATAATGCTTGGGGCAGTATTACTGTTTATGGTTCCATTGTTTTTAGTAGCTGATAGAGCAGATGATGTTTCTCAATTATCAGCACAAACAACTACTGCAGAATTTATTAATGAAGTAGTAAAAGAAGGTGTTATTACTTCTGATAATTATCAAAGATTTACATCAGCATTATTTTCATTTGGAAATACTTTTGATATAGACTTAGAAGTAAAAATATTAGATAAAACTACTTCAAAAATGGTTACAGATTCTAATATTCAACAGATTGGTAATAATTCATATTATTCGTTATATACAAGTCAAGTTGAAGATAAAATAGGACTATCATCAACAAGTCAAGGAAATAATAGATATGGTAAACTTATATTAAAACAAGGTGACCAAGTATCTGTAACAGTAAGAAATAGTAGTAGAACATTATCACAAACATTAAAAAATATATATTATAATGTTACTGGAGCCGATATACACATAATAGCTGCAGCAGCATCAGGTACTGTGGCAATTAATGGTTCAACAGGAACAACATAGAAAATGATTATTTAATAAAAATAAATAATCATTTTTTTGTTTTTTCTAATAGATTTGTTATAAATATACAAATATGTGAATGAAAAAATAGCTTGTATAAAATGATGAATTAGTACAATAATAAAATTAAAGGAGATTAAAAATGAAGATACTCAAAAAAATTATTTTTTTATTTGTGCTATTTTTTATATATATTTTTACCTTATCAAGAGGATTTTATCCAGAAACTATAGCTGTAAAAGGCGAAGAAATAAAAATATCAGACATACAAGTAATTCCAATAGGAGAAATAGTTGGAATAAAATTATACACAAGTGGAGTTTTAGTGGTTGGAACATCTGCAATAGAAGGGAATGATGGAACAACATATAAACCATACGAGAATACTGAAATACATGAAGGTGATTCTATAATTGCAATAAATGATAATATTGTAAATAATACAGAAGAATTAATAGATGCTATTAATTTATATGAGGGAGACAAAGTATCTGTAAAATATTTAAGAAATAATAAAGAAAATACTTGTGAAATAACTCCAGTAAAAGATAAAAAAGGAGAATACAAAATAGGGCTATGGGTGAGAGATAGTGCTGCAGGAGTGGGAACATTAACATTTTTTAATGAAGAAACTCAAACATTTGCTGGATTAGGACATGCTATAACAGATATTGATACTGGAGATATAATTCAAACATCATCAGGAGAAATAGATAATGTAAGTATAGTATCAATTGTAAAAGGGCAAAATCAAGAGCCGGGGAGAATACAAGGAACAATTATGCCAAATGCATCAATAGGAAATATTTATAAAAATACAAGATATGGAATTTATGGTGTAATAAAAAATGCTGAAAATTTAAAGATGAATAAGTCAAATAAAGTATATGTTGCAACACGTCAAGAAATACAATTAGGACATGCAACAATATTATCAAATATAGATGGACAGTTAAAAGAATATGATATAGAAATACAAAAGACTTATTTAAATAATAATTATGATAATAAAAGTATGATAGTAAAAGTGACAGATCAAGAATTGCTAAATAAAACTGGAGGAATAGTACAAGGAATGAGTGGATCACCAATTATACAAAATGGAAAGCTTATAGGAGCTGTTACACATGTATTTTTAAAAGATTCGACTATTGGATATGGTGTTTTTGCAGATAGAATGTTAGCAGAATTGGAATAAATAGAAAAGTGAGCAAAACAGAACCGGTCCCAAATGTGTATTGAGCATTTGGGACCGGTTCTGTTTTGCTCACTTTTGCTTAGTTTTATTCATTACACAATTGCTAAAAAATACTAATATAAAAATAGAGGATTTTAATGTATTTTATTGACAAAAAAAGTAGGTTTATATATAATTAAAGTGGTTAAATTACGGGGGATGAAGTAATGAAAAATTTAAGAAAAACTAAAGCAAAAAAAGTATTAAGTATAGCTATAATTATTATTTCTATAATAAGCTTTTCAGCAATTCTTTATGCTACAAATACAGTTATAACTAATCCAACAACAATAACATTTGCAGATAAAAATTTATATGATTCAATAAAAAAGCAATTAAGTGCCCAAAAGATGTCATATAATGGAAATGATGTTGACAAAACTATTGAAATATCAACCAATGATGTAGAAAAGATAAAAGAAATTGATTTATCAACATCAACTATATCGAATTTATCTGGATTAGAAAGCTTTACTAATTTAACAACAATCAATTTATCAAAAAATACAATAGCAGTAGCAAATCCATTAAAACAATTAAGTAAATTAGAAAATTTAAATATTTCAGAAAATCCAATTAATACAGAAATATTATCTACAATATCTGAATTAACAACATTAAGACAATTAAATGTTGCAAATACACAAATGAATGGAGATCAATTAGATTATTTAAAAAATTTAAACAATCTAGAAACATTAATATTAGCTAGTAACAATATTAGTGCTGTTGAAAAAATTTCAGGGTTAAAAAGTATTTCCAAATTAGATATATCTGTAAATACAAGTTTTACTGATTTTGGCCAAATAACATCATTTGAAAATCTTAGAGAATTAAATGTTTCTGGAACAGGAATAACAACATTTGGTGGAATAAAAAATCTAACAAATCTTGAAAAATTATATGCTGCAGATAATAAAGAAATAACTACAACTACAGGTATAAATCCATTATTTGAAACACAAAGAGTTACAAAGGTAGATTCAGATACAGGAAAACAAGTAACTGTTACAGAACCATTTTTAAATAATTTAACAGTATTAAATTTAAGTAGTATAGGAATTACAGGAAAAAGACCTTCTATAACTTTTAGCAATATTGGAAAATTAACTACATTACAAGAATTACATTTAGCATCAAATGATATTAATAATATATCTGGAGTTACAAATTTAACCAAATTGAACTATTTAGATTTAAAGTATAACAAATTAACAACTAGTTCTATTCAAGCTCTTATTCAAAAGAAAAATAACGAAGTAGTACAAGAAAATACATTGTTGGCTGAAAAAATAGATTTAAGAGGTAATGAGATTATTGATATAAGTGTATTTAATGATTATCCAGCAAATATTAAATGGTTAGATTTATCAGAAAATCACATTTATGATGTAGCACCTATAAGTAAACATAGCTGTAGCCAAGCATTATATTTACAAGATCAAGATATTACATTTGGATTATATAATAAAAAAGTTAATGTAGATCATTATATAATTTTACCAACAATATTTACATATAGTAAAGACTCAAGTAAATTTATATATTCTAAAGATGTAGAATACGAGTATACAGATGGTGTTACTCTAAATCCAGATTATACTAATCCAGAGGAATACAATGTAAGAATAAGTCATTCAAAAACATCTAAGGATGAAATATCAGTTACATTAAATGGTGGTGTTGCAGATGGAACTGTATTGCATTTTAAGATTGGTTCAACAGGAAATGTTAATAGTTTAATAGATTCTTTAGTATTTAAAGATGAAAATCTTAATACTGCAATATATAACAAATTAATTGCAACAAATCAAATTAAGTATTTAACAAATGTTCCATTAATCATTAATGTGAATAGAGATGCAATAGATGCAATAAAAGAATTGAATTTACAGAATACTGGTTCTTCAACAGAAACAAAAATTAAAGATTTAACAGGATTAGAAAATTTTTATAATTTACCAGTATTGTACTTGCAAAATAATGATGTTTCAACAATAGAACAATTAGAATCATGTGTTAATTTAAAAACTTTGAATTTGGCAAGTAATTCAGAAATTAAAAATAATAATCAAGCAATAAGTAAGTTAATAGCTTTAAGCACATTAAATTTATCAAATACAGGAATGACAAATATAAATAGTTTGAATGAATTAATAGCTACTAATAAAAATAAAATGGCAGTTTTAGATTTATCAGATAATGAGCTAGAAAGTATTGATGGATTAGAAAAACTTACAACATTACAAAGCTTATCAATAGCAAATGCAAGATTAACAGATGAAAATATATCTAAATTGTCATCATTAATTAATTTAACAACTTTAAATATGAATGGCAATCAAATTGAAAATATAGATGTTTTACAAGAATTAACTCAATTAAAACATTTATATTTTAATAATAATAAAGTGGAAAATTTACAACCATTAAAAGGAAAAGTATTTTATGAATTAGAATTTACAGGAAATAAAATAAAAGATATATCGCCATTATCATCACATAGAACAATTAATAATTTAAAAATGGATAATAATCAGATAGAGGATGTATCAATATTGTCTAGAATAGCAATGTCAGATGAACAAAATCTTTCTGTTACAGGTCAAAAAATTGTTAAAATATTAGATAGTGGAGCTTCTGGAAAAGTTACAATACCATTACCACAAATATTTAAAGCATCACAAGAAAGTGGAAATAAAGTCTATTCAGGTACAGATTTATTATTAACAAAATGCGAATTAGATGAAAACCATGAAAATGTAATAATTGATACAGATGCATTAAATGGTGAGGTTGCTCAAGTAGAGATTATTTCTGGAAAGGCAAAAGGAACAGTTTTAACTGTATCAGCACCACTAAAGGCTACAATTACTTATACACCAGGAAATGATAAAAAAACGAATAAAAATATTACAGCAACAATTGCTTTTATAAATGATGGAGACAGAGAAATTAAAATAACAAATAATGATGGAAAAAATACATATACATTTGAACAAAATGGAGAATTTACATTTGAATTTGTAGATAAATATGGAATCGAAGGTTCAGTAACAGCAAAAGTTCAAAACATTGACAAAGTAGCACCAGTAGCGACAGTAACACAAGTAAAGAAAGATGGAAATGTCGAGGTTACTATAACTGTAGATGAAAAAGTAGCAGATGTAGAAGGATGGATATTAACAGAGCTAGATGATGGAAAATTTAAATTAACTAGAACATATTCAGAAGATGCAAATAAAGATGTAAAACTAGTTGACGAAGCTGGTAATACATCTACGATTACTATAAATGTAACAGTTCAAGCAAATGATACAATTACATCTACATCACTTAAGATTTCGGAAGAAGAACTTATAATTAGAGGAATAAATCCAAAATCAACAGTTTCAAATTTTAAAAATAGTATTAAAGCAGATATGGAATATCAAATTCTTAATAAAAACGGAGTTGTTATTACAAACACTGAAGAAATAGGAACTGGTTGCAAAATAAAAATGCAAAGTGGAAAGACTTATACAATAGTAGTTTGGGGAGATTTGGATGGAGATGGACAAATCTCATTAGCAGAGCTTGCTAAAATTTCAAAAATTGGAGTAAACAAAATAACTCCAACGGATTTAGAAAAGTCAGCAATAGATATGAATATGAACGGAAAAATAGAATTAAGTGAATTAGCAGCAATTGCCAAATTACAAGTTAAATAAATATACAAGAGAAAGGAAAATAAAAAATGAAAAAAATTTTAGTTAGTTTTTTAACAATATTATTAATTAGTGTAGTTATGATGGGAACAGTATATGCTGCACAATTAGAAACAACAATAGACATTACAGCAAATGTTTCAGAAGTTTCTGCAGGAGACAAAGTAGTATTTACATTTGCATTAAAGAATGTAGCAAATGCCAAAGATGATTCAATAGGAGCAATAGAAGGAACTGTAACATATGACACAAACTTTTTTGAATTAGTAAAAGGTGCTACAAATACATCATTCTCAGCAGGTGGTGAATCAGGAGAAAAGTTTAATGTGTTATGTGGAGGAGCAAAAGATGGCGAAACAGTTGCAATTTTTACATTAAAAGTAAAAGATAATCCAACAGGAAGTGGAATTGTTAAATTTACAGATTTAGCTGCTTCTGATGGTGATGTAGAAAGAGGAGACGAAGCTATTGCTAAAACACCAGACAAATCAATAGAAATAAAACTAAAATCAACAGAACCAACAGAACCGACAGAACCAGAAAAACCACAACCGGACAACACAAATGTTGCTGTAACAGGAGTTACAGTAGCACCTGTTAGTCAAAAAGTAAAAGTTGGAAAAAGTACTACATTTATAGCAACAGTATCACCAGAAAATGCAACAAATAAAAAAGTAAAATGGAGTTCAAGTGATGAATCAATTGCAACAGTAGATGAAGATGGTGTTGTAACTGGAGTAAAAGAAGGAGAGGCTACTATTACTGCTACAACACTAGATGGTAGCAAAACAGGTACTGCTACTATAATTGTAGAAAAAGAAGAAGAGCAAAAACCAACAGAAACAGAAAAACCAGATAATTCAAACAATTCAAATAATACAACAACACCTGGAACAACTAATTCTGATAATAAAACAGCAGATGGAATGACAGTTACAGTAGGAGGAAAAAATAATGATCCTACAATTGCAACAACAGTAATACCAAAAGCTGGAATTAGCATAATGTTGTTAATGGCAGTAGTTGCTGCATCAGGAGTAGCAGTATTTATGTATAAGAAAAATCAAAAGTTTAGAGATATAAAATAGAACTATAAAAAGGCATTCGAAATGTGGAATTTTCCAGAATCGATGTCTTTTTGGTCTTGAAAAATGGAAAGCATATGTGGTATAATATATGGATGGTTGAAAAGAAAAGGAGTAGTTAAATGAAGATAAAGATATCAAATATATTTAAACATATTAGCTTAGTAATGAATCATAAATGGGTAGTATTTAAATTGTGTTGTAAGATTGGAATTCCATGGAGAGGCTTTATGCATGATTGGTCGAAATTTTCACCAATTGAGTTTTGGGAGAGTGTAAAATATTATGATGGACATAGAAGTCCAATTACAGTATGCAAACAAATAAATGGGTATTCTAAGGCATGGTTACATCATAAAGGTAGAAATAAACACCATTTTCAATATTGGGTAGATTTGGCATTGCCACAACAAGCAATATTGATGCCATATAAATATGCTGCAGAAATGGTATGTGATCAATTGGCTGCAGGTATAATTTATAGTGGAGATAAATGGACTAAAGAATATCAATTGAATTATTATATGAATAGAGAAAGTAAAAATATCATACATCCACAGATAGACAAATACTTAAAGGAAATTTTTACTCAAGTAAGTCAAAATGGAATTGATGCTACATTGACTAAGAAAAATATAAGAGAAATATATGATAAATATTGTGTTAGAATGGAGAATTTAGATGAGAATAAGATTTAAACCTTGGGCAAGGTCAGAATTAGAAGCAAGTAGCTTTTACAGAGATAATCCAGAAGAATTAAAGGATAAATGGATAGAAGAATTTAAGAATAAAGAAAATCCAATACATTTGGAACTTGGATGTGGTAAAGGTCAGTTTATATCACAATTGGCTGTGCAAAATCCTAATATTAATTATATTGCAATAGATTTAGTTGATGCTATGTTAGGTTTGGCTAAAAGAAATGTAGAACAAGTTTATAAAGAGCATGAAAAGGATGTTGATAATCTTATATTGACTAGATTTGATATAGAAAGAATTATGCTAATTTTAGGGGAGAAAGATGATATTGGTAGAATATATATTAATTTCTGCAATCCATGGCCAAAAGGAAAACACAGAAAGAAAAGATTGACTCATACAAGACAGCTTGAAAAGTATAAAACTTTTCTTGCTCAAGATGGAGAAGTTTATTTTAAGACTGATGATGATGATTTGTTTAATAGTAGTTTATTATATTTTGAAGAGGCTGGTTTTCAAATTTTGAGTAAGACTTATGATCTTCACGCAGAGCCTATTTGGGAAAATAATATTGAGACTGAGCATGAGAAGATGTTTAGTGAGCAAGGTATAAAGATAAAGGCGTTGATTGCGAAGAAGTAATTTCTTGCTAGTTTATATTAATAAAACTTAAAAATATAAATTTTAAAAAATTCAAAAAAGGTATTGTCAAAACGAAAATAATATGATACTATATTAAAGTGATTTGACTTAGGGGTATAGTGTCAATGGTAGCACATCGGTCTCCAAAACCGCCTGTGTGGGTTCGAATCCTACTACCCCTGCCAATATAATTTATTTAGGGGCCTAAAAACAGATATAAATCTGTTTTTTGCAATGAATGCAAACAAAGAAGTTTAGTTTTTAAATAACTAGACTTCTTTTTGCGTATGTTGTGAATTTTGTTAATGGGAGAGTTTGTAGCAAGATATTAATTAAAGAAAGGTAGGCTTCCAAATGAACAAATTAATAACAAGAATAATTATATTTGTAGTAATAATATGTTTTTTATTTATACCAACAATGTCAGCAGATACTGAATTAAAACCAGTAGAGAAAGGAGAAAAAATCTTTTATGGAAATTTAAATTTTGCTTGGCCAATACCAGGCTATACGTCAATATCATCACCATTTGGAAAAAGAACAGCACCAACGTCTGGAGCATCAACATTTCATAAAGGAACAGATATACCAGCCCCAGAAGGGACTACATTAATAGCAACTTGCGATGGAGAGATTACGTTTATAGGATTTTTAGGAGGTGGAGGGTATACAATAACAATAACTAATGCTGATGGCTTGAAAATTTCATATTGCCATGTTTCTCCTAATTATATTGTTTCTGTTGGACAACTAGTAGAACAGGGCGAGATAATAGGAAATGTTGGTCCTAAATATGTTTATGGAGTTGTCGGTAATAATTATAAAGATGCATCAGGGAATCCTACAAATGGTGCTACAACTGGTTGCCATTTGCATATAGGTTTCAGAGAAAATGGTGAATATGTAAATCCGATGGATTACTTAAAATAATATGTTAATAAATCGAGTTGCAATTCACGGTTCAGTTAAACAGAATTTAAAAAATTAATAATATATTGTTTGAAATACCGCGTAAGCGACCAAATGAGCGTATGCGAATGCGATATGGAGCAATCTACATACTACTATTTTTAATATGAAGATTGCGACACCAAGGTATAAAAAACAATATATTATTAATTTTTAAATATATATTTTTTATAAAATGTGAATTGCAATAAGATGTAGTTTACATATATGGGAAATTATGATATGATATAGCACGAGGAGATGAGAAAATGGCATTTGACGGAATTGTAACAAAAGCGATAGTTACAGAATTACAACAAATAATAGGAAGTAAAATAGATAAAATACATGAGCCAGATAGAAACACAATAGTATTAGGATTATACTCAAATGGAAAGAATTATGCATTGAATATTTGCATAGATTCGCACAATTGCAGAATAAATTTAACAACACATCAAAAAGAGAATCCATTAGTAGCACCTAATTTTTGTATGTTATTAAGAAAACACTTATTAGGTGGAAGAATTTCGAATATTTCTATGTTAGGCTTAGAGAGGCTAGTGAAAATAGAAATAGAAACAATCAATGAATTTAATGAGATTGAAGAAAAAACATTAATAGTAGAACTTATGGGAAAACACAGTAATATCATACTAATAAATCAAGCAGAAAAAATAATAGATGCAATGAGACGTATAGATTCAAAAAATTCATATAGAGAAATATTGCCATCAAGAATATATCTTTTGCCAAAATCAGAAAAAGCTGACCTTTTGAAAATAAAAGATTTTAACGAATTTGAAGAAAAAATACAGAACATTATTGGTGATAATAGTTCAGAGGAGATATGTATTGAAGATGTAGGCAAAGCAATTGCAAATACATTTACAGGAATTAGTTATACATTTGCCAAATCAGCAATACAAGGTAGAAATTTACAAGAAGCATATCAGTACATTTGCAAAATTATTGAAGCAAAAGAAAAACTAGAATTTGAATTTATATATAAAGGAGAAAAAGCTTCAGATTATGTTTTGAAATTTAGAGAATTTGGTGCTGAGGATGAAATAACGCAATTTTGCTTAAACTGTTTTATAGATGATTTTTATTATGAAAGAGAAACTTCAGAAAACTTTAAAAATTATAGAAATACTATATTAAGGTTGATCTTTGAAGCATTAAAAAAATATAATAAACGACTAGAAAATATTAATATAAAGCTTAAAGAATGTGATGATATGGATAAATATAGATTATATGGAGAGTTAATAACAGCCAATTTATATAGATTGCCTAATAACCATTCAGAGAGTATAGAAGTCGAAAATTATTATGAAAATAATAAAAAAATAACTATTCCAATGGATGTAAGATATACACCAAACATAAATGCTAAAAGGTATTTTAAGAAATATGCAAAATTAAAGAATGCATTTGAAATTGTAACAAAGCAAAAGGTGGAAACAGAAAAAGAATTAAATTATATAGAAAGTATAATATATGAATTAGAAAATAGTTCATGTATAGAAGACGTTCAAGATATATTTGAAGAGATTAAGGAAAATGTTGCATTTAAAGAGAGATTAAAGAAAAAAGAAAATAAAAAGAAGAAAGCTAGCAAAAAGAAAAAGCAACAAAACTTTGCTCCAATTGAATATGAAGTTGAAGGCTACAAAGTTTATGTGGGAAGGAATAATAAAGAAAATGATTGGCTAACACTATCATTTGCAAATAAAACAGATATATGGTTTCATACAAAAGATATTCATGGAAGTCATGTTATTTTAAGGGCAGGTAATAATGTTTCTAATGAGGTTTTAGTTAAATGTGCTGAAATTGCAGCAAAACATAGCAAAGCTAAAGATTCATCAAATGTGCCAGTAGATTATTGTAAAGTTCAATATGTAAAGAAACCTAATGGTGCAAAACCGGGAATGGTTATATTTACGAATAATAAGACTTTAAATGTAAAGCCATTATCAAAATAATTACAAACAGAGAAGAGAGTACCTGTAATAGGTACTCTCTTTGGGATATAGCTAAAACAATTTATTTAGAATTATTCTTAGTTTTCTGACACTGAAAATTAATGGTTTCCCAAATGATTTTATAGAAGCGTCTGAACTTCATACATCTGGCTTCAGAATCGCCGAAGTTTTTGTACTCGAAAAATGGTATATCCTGAGTTTGGATAATATCATTATTTACAGTCATGCTCTCCATAGTTGGAAGAATTTCGCATAAGGCAGTCGAATTTTCATTACAATCAGCATACCATTTTATCATATGCTTCATCTGACTAATGAAAGATGGACGATCAATCTCACCATGATAGGTGATTCCATTTTCAATGTAAGTTAACTTGATAACATCATTTTTTGCTACATCTTTTCTCATTATAATGTCCTCCTGTTTTAATAAAAAGTTAAAGAGTTATGATGCAAGTCCATTTGGACTATGAGAAATATTATAACATATTTTGGGAGAAAATACTAGTTTTTTTATGAAAAAATGTTGACAACAAAATAATAAAGGAATATAATGTGAGCAATAAAATAGTTACGAAGAAAAAGAAAAATTATGTAGGCGTACCAATAGAGAGCTGATGATGGTGGAATATCAGTAGTAAAGAAGCATAAGGGGAACTTTTGAGTAATATAAATTAAGGTGCTCGAGATTTATTATAAAAATTCGAGAAATAGGGTGGAACCGCGGAAAGATATACTTTCGTCCCTAGCAATATATTTCTATTGCTAGGAGCGGAAGTTTTTTTGATATATTTACCTTCTAGCATATCAATAGAATATAAAGATTTAAGGAGGAATTAGTTATGGTAAAATCAATGGACACAATAGTTAACTTATGCAAGGCAAGAGGTTATATTTATCCAGGGTCAGAAATTTATGGAGGTCTTGCAAACACTTGGGACTATGGTCCTTTAGGAGTAGAACTAAAAAACAATGTAAAAAAATTATGGAGAAAAAAATTTATCCAAGAAAGCAAATATAATGTAGGTCTAGATGCAGCAATATTAATGAATCCACAAACATGGGTAGCATCAGGACATGTTGGAGGATTTTCAGATCCATTAATAGATTGCAAAGAATGTAAAACAAGACATAGAGCAGACAAATTAATAGAAGAATGGGCACACGATAACGGAAGAGACATGATAGCAGATGGAATGACAGATGAAGAAATGATAAAATTCTTAGATGACAATAATATTCCATGTCCAAGTTGTGGAAGACACAATTTTACATCAATAAGAAAATTCAATTTAATGTTCAAAACATTCCAAGGAGTTACAGAAGATGCAAAAGCAGAAATCTATTTAAGACCAGAAACAGCACAAGGAATATTTGTAAACTTTAAAAATGTAATGAGAACTACAAGAAAAAAATTACCAATGGGAATAGGACAAGTAGGAAAAGCATTTAGAAATGAAATAACACCAGGAAACTTCACATTCAGAACAAGAGAATTTGAACAAATGGAACTAGAATTCTTCTGCAAACCAGGAACAGATTTAGAATGGCATGAATATTGGAAGAAGTTCTGTGAAGATTGGTTATTAGGATTAGGAATGAAAAAAGAAAATATCCGTTTAAGAGACCATAGTCCAGAAGAATTAGTATTTTATAGTAAAGCAACAACAGACATAGAATATGCATTTCCATTTGGATGGGGAGAATTATGGGGAATTGCAGATAGAACAGATTATGACTTAACAAATCATATGAATATATCAAAAGAAGATTTCACATACTTAGATCCAGAAACAAATGAAAGATATGTACCATATTGTATAGAACCATCACTAGGAGCAGACAGAGTTGCATTAGCATTCTTATGCAATGCATATGATGAAGAAGAAATAGCAGAAGGAGATACAAGAACAGTATTACATCTACATCCTGCATTAGCACCATATAAAGTTGCAGTATTACCATTATCAAAAAAATTATCAGAAAAAGCAGAAGAAGTATACACACAATTATCAAAGAAATTCATGTGTGAATATGACGAAACAGGCTCAATAGGAAAACGTTATAGAAGAGAAGACGAAATAGGAACACCATACTGTGTAACAGTAGATTTTGATACATTAGAAGATAATGCAGTAACAATTAGAGACAGAGACACAATGGAACAAGTTAGAGTGAAAATCGATGAGCTTGAAGCTTGGATTAGTAACAAAGTAGAATTTTAGTGCGCATTTGGGACCGGTTCTGTTTTGCTCACTGCGCAATATGTACCGGTTCTGTTTTGCGCAATTGCACGAAAGGAAAAGAAAAATGGAGAATAAAAGAGTTGTTATAGCAATTATAGTAATAATTATATTAATAGTTGGAATTATAAGTGGGGCTTATTTTTTAAGTGGGTTCAGTAATAAGCAGACTAAATTATTAACTGATGAAACAAATAAAATTTTACAGGCTGATATTACGACTGAAAATATTGATTTAGATGTTAAGTCTTCTAAAAATTATGCAGTTGTCGAAAAGGCTATCAAAGAATATGTTTCTGAACTTAAGAATATATATGTAGAGATGGATGAATTGAATAAAGGAATTAATCCTAATAATATTTTTACTGCTGACAATATAGAAGATAAAGATTTGAGCGAAATTGATGATATAATTAATGAATACAAAGAAAAAAGTCAAGATGCTGTTACAAAGCTTGAGAGCTTATTGACTGAAGAAAAAATTGCAGAGAATATTAATAAGAGAAATATATCAACTAGAAAGGATTATTATATAGAATTGTACAATACTATTATGACTAGTGATAATATGAAAAAGCAATATAATACTTTAGAAGAAAAAATTAAAGATGAAAAGAGTAAGTTGTCAGAAAAGTTGAAACAAATTGATAATATATCAGAGTTTTTAAAGAAGAATTCTGACTCGTGGACAATTAAAGATGGCAAAATACAGTTTACTAATTTGAATAGAATGACTGAATATTATGGGCTTTTAAATAAATTGACAGACTAATGAATTGGATAACCCAAATAACTTAGGAAGGTATACCAATATAGATACAGATATAGAAAGGATTGTGAGAATAGATGAGAAAATACTTTGGGACAGATGGTATCCGTAGAATTGCAAATACAGAGTTATCACCTGAATTAGTATATAAAGTTGCAAAGGCAGGAGCATATGTTTTATCAAAACATACAAATAAGGCTCCAACAATATTGATAGGAAGAGATACACGTATTTCTGGAACATTGATTGAAAGCGCTATGGTTGCTGGATTTTTAAGCTATGGTGCAAATGTAAAATTGCTAGAAGTTATTCCAACTCCAGGAGTTGCTTATTTGACAAGAAAACTTCAAGCTGATGCTAGTGTTGTAATTTCTGCATCACATAATACGTTTGAGTTTAATGGAATAAAATATTTTAGTAATAAAGGAATGAAAATTCCAGATAGTATTGAAGAGGAAATTGAAGAGGTTATGGATTCAGGAAAACTTGATGAATTAACCGCTGTAAGCGAGAAAATAGGAGTTTCTGAAATTAGAACAGATTTGTTAGAAGAGTATGTATATTTCTTTAGAAAGAATTTTGATGACAATATTGCTAAATTTAACAGACCAGACTTTAAAGTTGTTATTGATACTGCAAATGGTGCTACATATAAAGTGGCTGAGAAGGTATTTTCAGTACTTGGAATAAGTCATAAAATTATTAATAATAATCCAAATGGAATCAATATAAATGACGGTTGTGGTTCAACACATTTAGAAATGCTAAAAGATTATGTTGTAAAAAATAACATGAGCCTTGGTATTGCTTATGATGGTGATGGCGACAGATGTCTTGCTGTTGATGAAAATGGTGAAGAAATTGATGGAGATAAATTATTAGCTATAATTTCTAATTATTTAAAGAAACAAGGGAAACTTGCTAAAGATACTGTTGTTGCTACAGTTATGAGCAATTTGGGATTAAATAAATATGCGGAAAAAGAAGGTTTGAATTTTATTCAGACTAAAGTTGGAGACAGATATGTTTTAGAGGAAATGCTAAAAAATGGATACAACTTAGGTGGAGAACAATCAGGTCATGTAATTTTATTAGACTACAATCCTACAGGTGATGGAATATTAACATCTTTAATGTTAATTCAGGCAATATTAGAAAGTGGAAGAAAGGCTTCAGAATTAGGTGATATGGTTCAAAAGTATCCTCAAGTTTTAATTAATGCTAAAGTAGATTCTGATAAAAAATATGGTTATAAAGAAGATGTTGAAATCAAAACTGCAATTGAAGAATTAGAAAAAGAGTTTGCAGGAAATGGTAGAGTGTTGATTAGACCTTCTGGAACAGAGCCTCTTGTAAGGGTTATGATTGAAGGGCAAGATAAGATTATGATTGAACAAAAAGCTAGGAAAATAGCGGATTTGATTGAATCAAAGTGTAAATAGTATAATGAAAATTAGTTGACAGAAAATAGGCAATGATGATATAATAATATCATTGCTTATTTTTTTTATAGAGAAGAATTTCTTTATTTAAGCAATTAACAATTTTCTACTTATATTACAGAAAGACAAAGGTAAGAATTAGGAGGAGAAAACAGTGAATAATATAGAAACAACAAATGAGGTAAAACTTGAAGGAAAAATCACTGAAAAATTAAAATTTGACCATGAGAGTCATGGAAGGCGGTTCTATAGTACGTACATTAAAATTGTGAGATATTATAGCAAAAAGAATGATGTAATTCCTATTATTATCCCAGCTACATTACTTAGAAAAAGTGAGATGCAAAGGAATAAATTGAAAAACAAATATGTTAGATGCAAAGGGCAATTTAGATCTCACAATATATACACTGAGTGTAAAGATAGCGAAGAAGCTAAAAAATACCCTAAGGGTAGAAAGTTACAGCTTAGATTGTTTATGTATGTTGAGGAGATTGAAATAATAGATAAACCAAAAAAAGATAAAAATTACATTTTTCTTGATGGTTACCTTTGCAGAGAGCCAGCGTATAGGAGAATTAAAGATGAGAATAAAGATGAATATTTTGATCGAACATACTTGATGCTGGCGGTATCGAGAGGACGCTGGAATGCAGATTTTATTCCTTGTGTTACTTGGAATAGAAATGCAAGATTTACCGCAAATTTGCCAGAGAAAAAACATATTATCTGTTATGGAGAGATTCATAATAGAGAATACTTTAAAAAGAATGAAGAGCAAACAGTGTATGAGGTTTTAGTCATCGAGGTATATGCTATAGACGATTAGAAATAATATAACTGAAGTAGAAAATTGGGAGGAACATGTAAAAGTGTTCCTTTTTTATTGCTTTTTTTCATAAAAGATGTTAAAATACCGACAGAAAGAAGGATGATTATGGGATTTTTTGATAAATTAAAAAATGGATTAAATAAAACAAAAGAATCAATAAATGAAAAAATAAATGATGTGTTTAGCAATTTTAGAAAAGTAGATGAAGGCTTTCTAGAAGAGCTTGAAGAAGCATTAATTATGTCAGATATAGGAATAGAGACATCAACAAAGATAATTTCAAACTTAAGAGAAAGAATGAAAAAAGAAAAAATAGAAGATCAAGAACAAGTAAAAGAAGCATTAAGAGAAGAAATTGCACAGATTTTAGAAATTTCAGACAATTCATTAAAACTTGAAACAAAACCATCAGTAATTTTAGTAATAGGAGTAAATGGAGTGGGAAAAACAACATCAATAGGAAAAATGGCAGCAAGACTATCAAGAGATGGTAAAAAAGTAGTAGTTGCAGCAGCAGACACATTTAGAGCAGCGGCAGTAGAACAATTAGAAATTTGGGCAAAAAGAGCAGGAGCAGAAATAGTAAAAAGAGAAGAAGGAATAGACCCTGCATCAGTAGTATATGATGCAATTGCAAAGACTAGAGAAATAGGAGCGGACATATTAATATGTGATACAGCAGGAAGATTACACAATAAAAAATACTTGATGGATGAGCTAAACAAAATTCAAAAAGTAATAAACAAAGAAATGCCAGATGCATCAAAAGAAGTATTATTAGTAATAGATGCAGGAACAGGACAAAATGCAATATCACAAGTAAAAGCGTTTAAAGAGCAAGCTGATATTACAGGAATAGTATTAACAAAGTTAGATGGAACTGCAAAAGGTGGAGCTGTAATAGGAATAGTAGAAGAAAACCAAATACCAGTTAAATTTATTGGAGTGGGGGAACAAATAGATGATATGGAAATCTTTAACTCAGAAGATTTTGCAAAGGCAATAATTTAAAAAAATGCGCATTTGGGACCGGTTCTGTTTTGTCCCAAGACTGGTACTTTTTTGTCCCAAGACTGGGTACAAAATGTTCCAACAATAAAAAAGGAGAAATTATGGATACAAACAAATTTAGAATTAGTAAAAAAATGAGAGCAATAATTGTAATAGCATTTATTGCAATATATGTATTAGGTACATATGTGTCTCTAAGAGGTCAATACTTGGAGTATGTTGAACTTGGTGAGCAATATGTTCAAAAATTTATTACTGATATGAAATACAAATATTCTATTATGGGAATAAGTTTTGTTTTATTAAGTATAATATTTTATTTTACAAATAGAGGAATTAAAAAGGGGCTTAAACCATTTTTCGAACAAGAGAAAAGAGAAGTACCCAAACTTCCTAATAAGTCTATAACACTTATAGTGGCAGCTATTGCTAGTGTTATCATTTCTAATCATTTATTAGACAAGGTTTTGCTTTTTGTTAGTAATGCTTCTTTTGGCAAAAGTGATATAGTTTTTAATTTAGATATTTCTTATTATATGTTTATCAAGCCATTAGTTGAAACTCTAATAAATTACTTTGTTAGTTTGATGATTGCTGTAAGTGCTTATATGGCTGGATATTATATAATTGTATTTAATTTATATTTTAAAGCTGTTGACAGAGAACTTTTACAGAAAAGCAAACTTATCAAAAAGCTTTTAAGAAATGCTATCATTTTAGCTATTGGTGTTGGAGTTCAAACTGCGTTGAATACACAAAATATTGTTACTGGTAAGTTTTTAACTTTAAGTAATGAAACTGAGTTGACTGGTGCTGGAATTGTGGAATCAACTATTCAACTATATGGTTATTTAATATTGGCTGTAATTATTGTACTTTCTGTGATAATGGCAGTTAAATATTTTGTGCAAAAGCAAAATAAGAAAATTGTTTATCCTGTTGTGGCAATTCCTATTTATTTAGTGGCTTTATTTTTAGTAATGGTTGGATATGATTTGATATTTGTTAGATCAAATGAATTCGACAAAGAGCGTAAATTTATTTCTGAAAATATAAAGTCTACTCAAGAGGCTTATAATATAAATGCAGAGGAGACTAGTATTGATTATACTGGTACAATTAAAGAAAATGAAGTTGACGAAAATGCTGATGTTATTGATAATATAACAATTGTAAATAAAGATTTAGTTCAAAAGAGCTTGAAAGATACTCAAACAGAAACAGGGTATTATACTTATAATAATATATCTTTGGCACAGTATGATATTAATGGTAAAAAACAATTGGTATATGTTGCACCAAGAGAAGCGGAAAATAATTCAATATCATATAATAACAAAACATATGAGTATACACATGGAATGGGACAAATTGTAGCTTCTGCAACATCTGTTACAGAAGATGGAAATGTTGAATATTTACAAAAAGATATTAGTGGTGCAGATAACTTGCATCCAATAACTCAACCAAGAATTTATTATGGAGTTGAAACAAATAGTGTTGCAGTAACAAACACTAAAAATAAATCAGAGTATGATTACACAGATAATGGTGGTGTAGAACATGTAAATAATTATGATGGGAATTCTGGTATTCAAGTAGGCTTTTGGGATAGATTGATTTTGGCTGTAAAAAATAGAGATATCAGACTTGCAATGTCAACATCAGTTAATAGTGAAAGTAAAATTTTGACTAATAGAAATATAATAAAAAGGGCTAAAGCTGTATTGCCTAATTTAATATATGATAAAAATCCTTATACTGTAGTGGATGATGGTAAAATATATTGGGTATTAGATGGTTATACTGTATCTGATAAGTATCCATATTCAACATATACAGAAATTCAATATGATGGATCAAAACGTGATATTAATTATATAAGAAATTCTGTAAAAGTTATTATAAATGCATATGATGGAGAAATGACATTTTATATAACTGATAGAAATGATCCTGTAATAATGGCATATTTAAAATTATACCCAACAGTATTTGCTGATTATACAGGAAAAGAAATTCCAGAGGAAATAAAATCACAGTTAAAATATCCTAAGTTTTTATATGATGTTCAATCAGAAATGCTTATGGTATATCATAATGTAAAAGAAGACGTATTATATAGAAATAGCGATATTTGGGCATTACCTAAATATGGAACTGCTACTTCAAAAACTAAAACAGCTACATTGAATCCATATTATGCTATGGTTAAAAATAAAAATAGTGATAAAGCTGAATTTGGATTAGTACAGATGTATACACAAAATGAGAAGTCAAATATTATTTCTTATCTTGTAGGTACTTGTGATGGAACAGATTGCAAGTTGAAAATTTATAAATATCCATCAGATAGCAACATTTTAGGCCCAACTCAATTGGATAATCAAATTGAGCAAGATGAAACTATTTCAGCAGAGTTAGAAACGATAAGTGTTACTGGAAGCAAGATTTCTAAAGATATGAAAATAATACCTATAGATAATACAGTTTTATATGTAGAAACAATTTACCAAACAATGGCAAATGAACCAAGTCAGCCAACAACTTTAAAAAAGGTTATTGTTGCTTCTGGAACTAAAGTGGCAATTGGTGATACTTTTGATAAAGCTCTTGCAAATTTATTATCACAATCTGCAGTTAGTATTGATGTAAATAATACTGAAGATGTTGATGGTATGATTCAAGCAATTATTGATGCTAATAAAAATTTGACTGAGTCTAATGATAGAAATGATTGGGAGATGATGGGGTCTGATTTAAAACGACTTCAAGATTTGATTGAGTCTTTAGATAAGATGGTAAAGGAACAGAATAAACAATAATGTTAAAGAGAGTCCAATTAGGACTCTCTTTGAGAAAGGAATGATGAGAGATGGATTTTAAAAGCGTCAATGTTGCCCATTATACCATCAGGAATATATAGATCTGATGGAATGGATAAGAATAACAGGGAATACATAATTCCCAGTCCAATACCGATTCTAAATTTAGTATTTAAATCTAAGCCGGAGAAATTATAATCTTCAATGACAGATATAAGATTGAAATCGTCCAAAAAGTTTTCGGAGTTGTTATATGTTGTGTAATGAAAACTTTCTAAACAATCATAAACTATCCGAAGTGGTTTGTACTCTTCCATCTCTTCTTTGTCGGATAAAAATTTCGATAATTCCTGTTGTAACATAAATTTCTCTTGCATCAATTCTTCTAGATTTTTTTTCCATTGTTTCTTTAATTCCTTTTTTTCTTTTTTTTCCTTTAACTGTTTTAATTCCTTTTTCTTTGCGTTTTTCATGATGTTTTTCTCCTCTTTTTTCTAATTAGAATCTAAAGTTATTTATTAGTTACTTAGTTTATTATATCATAGTCTACATAAGAAGTAAATGATATTACGAAATTTGTGGAATTTAATTAATATAAGAAAGAATTGAAATATAAAGATAAATTTATAAGATTAATAATATATTGTTTTTTTATACCTTGGTGTCGCAATCTTCATATTAAAAATAATATTATGTAGATTGCTCCATATCGCATTCGCTTCGCTCATTTGGTCGCTTACGCGGTATTTCAAAAACAATATATTATTAATCTTCTAAAATTTTAGCAATTTATTTGTGATTTGTAATATCATCTAATTCAATTAGCTAAATTTGTTCCAAAAACCCTTGTAAAAATAATATAATTAGTGTAAAATAAAGTCAAAATGTAAATAATAAAAAGAAGCAAAAAGAAATGAGGTAAAACAAATGAGATTTGTAACAGATGAGAAAAGTAAAAAAGAATATAAAGAATTTTTAGAAAGCCATGAAAGGTGCAATTTTCAACAATCACCAGAATGGGCAAAAGTAAAATCTAATTGGATAAATGAAGTTGTATTAGCAGAAGATAATAATGGCAAAATTATTGGTGCTGTTAGTATATTAATAAGAAAAATACCAATCTTCGGAAATATTATGTATTCATCAAGAGGACCTACATGCGATATACATGATATAGCAGTAATGAAGCAATTAACAGATGGAATTAAAGAATTAGCAAAAAAATACAATGCAATAGTATATAAAGCAGAACCAGATATATTAAGTAGTGATGAAGAATTTAGAAAAGTAGTAACAAATTTAGGATATAGAATAAAAGATGATGCAAAAAACTTTAGAGAAGAAATTCAACCAAGATATGTATTCAGATTAGATATAAAAGATAAAACAGAAGATGAAATATTTGCAGGATTTCATTCAAAAACAAGATATAATGTACGTTTAGCAACAAGAAAAGGAGTAGTTGTAAAAGAAGGAACAAGAGAAGATTTAAAAGATTTCCATAAAATAATGGTAGAAACAGGAGCAAGAGATGGATTTATAATAAGACCATTATCTTATTTTGAAAAAATGTATGATGAATTAGGACCAAATCATATGAAATTATTAATGGCATATTATGAGGACAAACCAATATCAGGAGTAATTCCTATTTTTTATGGAAATAAAACATGGTATTTATATGGTGCAAGCAGTAATGAACATAGAAATTTAATGCCAAACTATTTATTACAATGGGAAATGATAAAAATGGCGATAGCAAGAAAAGATGATGTATATGACTTTAGAGGAGTTTCAGGAGTGGTTGACGAAAATCATCCTCAATATGGATTATATAGATTTAAAAAAGGCTTTGGAGCAACATTTACAGAATTTATAGGAGAAGTATATATTCCATTTAAGCCATTAACATATTCAATATATAAATTCTCAGAAAAGACATTTAGAAATTTAAGAGGGCTTAAGACTAAATTCAAAAAATAAAATTTGTAAGTGAATTTATAACTTAAGGAAGGATGAGAGCAATAATGAAAGCACTAATAGTAGAAAAGGAAAATTTAAAACACAATTTAAAAATTATAACAGATTTAATAAATAAAGATGAAGAAAAGCCAAAATTAATAGCAGTTGTAAAAGGGAATGGATATGGATTAGGATTAGTAGAATATACAAATTTTTTAATTGATAATGGAGTGGACTTTTTTGCAGTTGCAACAGCAGAAGAAGCAGTAAAATTGAGAGAAGCAGGAATTGAAAAAGATATTTTGATGATGTCTTCAACAGCAATAAAAGAAGATATAGAAATTTTAATAAAAAACAATATAATATTAACAGTTGGTTCAAAAGAAGCTGGAGATGCAATAGAAGAGGTTACACAAAAGCTACAGGAAAATGCTAGAGCTCACTTAAAAATAGACACAGGTTTTGGTAGATATGGATTTATATATAGCCAAAAGGAAGAAATGATAAGAACAATTAAAATGTGGAAAAATATAAATATAGAAGGTGCTTTTTCACACTTTTCAATTGCATTTTTTGGAGATGGAAAAGAATCAAGAGAGCAATATGAAAGATTTATGCAATGTATAAAAGAACTAAAAAATAATGGAATAAAAGCAGAAATGCTACATATGTGTAACTCATCAGCATTTTTACGTTTCCCAGAAATGCATTTAAATGCAGTAAGAGTAGGTTCTGCTTTACTTGGAAGATTGTCAATACCAAATACTTGGGGATTCAAAAAAGTAGGATATTTAAAATCAAATGTAGCAGAAATAAAAACTATTCCAACTGGTTATAATATAGGATATTCAAACTCATATACAACTAAAAAAGAAACAAAGATTGCAATAATTCCATGTGGATATGCTGATGGATTTAATGTGGTTGTTGATAGAGATATGTTTAGACCGATTGATAAATTAAGATATATTGTTAGAGATACTAAAGATGCATTCAAAAACAAAAAAATATATGTAACAATAAATGGAAAAAAGTGTGAAGTTTTAGGACGTTTAGGAATGTTTCATGTAAGTGTTGATATCACAGGACAAGATATAAAAATTGGTGATGATGTACAATTTAATGTAAGTCCAATGTTTGTGGATAGCAGTTTAATCAGAGTGTATGAATAAAAGGAAATAATTTGAAAGGAATGATAAAAAAATAATGGAAGAAAAGAAGACAAAGAAAAATATCAGCTTTCCTAAAAAAGTGTGGTATTCGATAACAAAGTTTGAACAATATCCTACAATGGCAACAGAAGGAAGTTGGAGCGCAATTAAATATTTGATTTTTATAGTATCTGTAGTTGCAATATTTTCTATGCTGGGTTCATTAATGAAATTAAATAAATCAGTATGGGATATTTCAGAATATATAGATAAAAATATACCGGACTTTACATTTGCAGATGGAAAAATAGACATGGAAATTGAAGAACCTATTGTAATAAATGATTTTCAATCTAATAGTATAGAGAAGATTATAATAAATCCACTTGCAGAGACAAATGAAAGTAAAGAAGAATTAGAAAATAAAGAAATGGTGCCAGGAATAAATATATTTTTCTTTAAAGATCAGGTTGTGTTGAAAAACAAAATTGATGATGAAAATGTACAGTCGCAAGAATATACATACAATGATTTTATAACTAATTACACAAAGGAAAATATAACAAATTTTAAAAAAGCAGATTTAGTAACTTATATGAGAAGTAATCAAATAATGCCATTTTATGCAAGATATTCTTTAAGTGCATTTATAGGTATTCTTATTACTGGATTAGTATATGCTTTGTTAGATGTGTTGCAAGTTGCAGTATTAGGTTGGATAACAGCAATTATGGCAAAAATCAAAATGAAATTTGTTGCTATCTATAATATGGCAGTATATTCATTTACATTACCAATGATATTAGAAATTATTTATATAATAATTAATTATTTTACAGATTTTAAAATAAAATATTTCCAAGTTGCATATACAACAATAGCATTTATTTATCTGGCTGCATCAATTTTTATATTAAAAGATGATTTTATCAAAAAAATGCAAGAAGTATTGAGAATAAAGCAAGAACAAAAAAATGTAAGAGAAGAAATAAAACAACAAGAAGAGAAAAAGGACGAATCTGAAGATGGCAAAGATGAAGATGAACAAAAGAAAAAAGAAAATGACGAAGATGATAATAATGATGATGAGCCACAAGGTTCTGAAGCTTAGAAATTAATTAGTGCAGTAATACAGAAAAGAGGTTAGATAATGGATAAAGATAAATCAAACAAAATGTTAAAAACATTATTAAATATAATAGCAACTATAATAGCTTTAGCAATATTAGCTGTTGCATCATATTTTCTATATAAAAATATAAAGGAAAACAATTCAGAAGATACAAAACTTGCATACACAGATTTAGTAAAAGAAATACAAGCTGGAAATGTAGAAAAAATAGAAATGACAACTGGTAGTCCTTCATTAAAAGTAAAAATGAAAGATGTGGAAAAAGAGAAGACAACAATAATACCAAGTGTACAAGTATTTTCAGAATTAGTACAACAAAAAGTATTAGAAGATAATAATATACAATTAGAAACAAAAACTCCAAGTATATTATCACAAATACCATCATACTTTTTCTCAATATTACCAACAATTATAATGGTTGCATTATTTATAATGATATTTAAAATGCAAGGACTAGGAGACAAAGGACAAGTATATGATGATACAGAAAGAAAAACAAAAATTACATTTGATGATATAGCTGGACTAGATGAAGAAAAAGAAGAATTAAAAGAAATTGTAGAATTCTTAAAAAAACCGAAAAAATTCACAGAAATGGGAGCAAAAATTCCAAAAGGAGTTTTATTATATGGTAAGCCAGGAACAGGTAAAACATTAATAGCAAAAGCAATTGCAGGAGAAGCGGATGTACCATTTATCTCAATGAGTGGTTCAGAATTTATTGAAATGTTTGCAGGGCTTGGAGCATCAAGAGTAAGAAAATTATTTGAAAAAGCAAGGAAATTAGCACCATGTATAGTATTTATAGACGAAATTGATGCAATTGGATCAAGAAGGTCAAGCAATAGTGGGGCAGAATCAGAAAATAACCAAACATTAAATCAATTATTAGTAGAAATGGATGGATTTTCATCAGAAGAAACAATAATTGTTTTGGCAGCTACAAATAGACCAGAAATGCTAGACAAAGCACTATTAAGACCAGGTAGATTTGATAGACAAGTAACAGTACCTGCACCAGATTTACCAGGAAGAGAAGCAATATTAAAAATACATGCTAAAGATAAAAAATTAGCAGAAGATGTATCATTATACAGTATTGCAGAAGATACAGCAGGATTTACAGGAGCTGAACTTGCAAATATCTTAAATGAAGCTGCAATAATTGCAACAAAGAAAAATCATGAAGCAATAACAAATGCTGATTTGGACGAAGCTGTTAAAAAAGTAACGGTAGGTCTAGAAAAAACAAGCAGAAAAATATCAGAAAAAGATAAAAAACTAACAGCATATCATGAAGCTGGACATGCAATAGTAAGCCAATTCTTACCAACACAAACAGCAGTAAAAGAAGTATCAATTATTCCAAGAGGAATGGCTGGAGGATATACAATGTACAAATCTGATGAAGACAAGTACTATATATCAAAAACAGAAATGCAAGAAAAACTAATTGCATTACTAGGAGGAAGAGCTGCAGAAAAACTAATATTAGACGATATTTCAACAGGAGCAAGCAATGACTTAGAAGTAGCAACACAAATTGCAAGAGATATGATAACAGTTTATGGAATGAGTGATGAAATAGGAACAATATCATTTAAAGACAGTGATGGTCAAATGGATTATCAAATGTTTGGAGAAGATATGCAAGATGCAATAGGAAAAGAAGTTAAGAGATTAATAGATACAGCATATAGAGATGCGCAAGAAATCTTAAAACAAAATGTTGAAACATTACACGCTATTGCTAAAGAATTAATGACAAAGGAAAAAATAAATGAGCAAGAATTTAATAAATTCTTTATGTAAGTGAACATTTTGGACCGGTTCTGTTTTGATCACTGCGCATTTGGGACCGGTTCTGTTTTGTCCCAAGACTGGTACTTTTTTGCTCACAAGAAAGGGGAACTATAGAAAAATGAGTGATTTTGCTGAATATAT
This sequence comes from uncultured Clostridia bacterium, assembly GCA_934130975.1. Taxonomy (GTDB): domain Bacteria; phylum Bacillota; class Clostridia; order TANB77; family CAG-508; genus CAG-269. The sequence goes on from CAKOYU010000005.1 coordinate 63,134, forward strand.
TTTAAATGAAAAGGATTTAATATCAAAAATTGAAATAATTTATTTTTTAGCTCCAAAGTTAAAAATAAATTTTGATAAGTCTGTTGTATTTAAAACAGAGATTGCAAGAATGTTTTTAAAATATACTAATATCGATGTTGATAACAATTTGGTTTTGACTGCTAGTTTGTTATGCAATTGCAAAAAGGTGGATGATTCTCAAAAATTGGGTAAAATGAAAACTTATGCAAAAGAAGGTGCTGAATATTTAAAACAGCTAGGTTTTGATGATAGATTTTGCAAAATTTGCGAAGGCGTAAATAGATATAGTGGTAATCCAAGAGAAAAAGAGAGTGATATTTTAGAGTTGGCTGATCAGTTTGGAGGAATGCTAATTGATAGATCTGAAAGAATTGCTTTTAATTGTGATGAAGCTTTGGTATTGCTGGAACATAGAAATTTAAAGTCGGCATATAATAGATATTTAGAGAGTTTTAGGGATTTTGCTGAAACAATGGACAAAACTGAGATTAAAGGCAATGTTAATACAACAATTTTTGCTAGATTACAAAAATTGATGAGGGAGACTAAAGATGTTCCTCAACTTGTTAAAAGTATTGCGGAGGATTATTCAATTTGTGTAGACCAAAAATTAAAAGAATTAGAGGAAATTGCAAAATCAGCAAAAGAGACTGCTAATAGAGCAATGTTTACTACAGAGACTGAAGAAAAGATTTTAAAACATGCAAAAGTTGATGATGAATAATAGGAGGAATTATAATGTACGAAGTATTTGCAGATTTGCATGTACACATAGGTAGAAGTGAAACAGGCAAACCAATCAAAATAACTGCGGCTAGAAGTTTGAATTTTGCTAATATTGCAAAAGAATGTGCTGAAAGAAAAGGAATAAATATTGTAGGAATAATAGATTGTGCGTCACCATATGTAATAGAAGATATAGAGAATTTCTTGAAGACAGGTGATGCTTATGAACTTGAAGATGGTGGAATAATATACAAGGATAAAGTGTGTATATTGTTAGGAAGTGAAGTTGAAACTTCTGAAAAAGGTAGAAATGGAAAATCTGGAGCTGCACATAATGTATGCTTTTTTCCACACTTAAGTGACATAAAAGGATTTTCAAAAGAGATGAGTACTCATATAAAAAATATAACATTAAGTACTCAAAGATCAAATATATCAGGATATGAGTTGATTGATATTGTTGAAAAATATAATGGGATTTTGATTCCTGCACATATTTTTACACCATTTAAGAGCTATTATGGAAATTGTACAGATAGGTTAAAAAATATATTTAAGGAAAAATATGATAAGATTTTTGCAGTAGAATTAGGGTTGAGTTCAGATACATTTTTAGCAGATATGATTTCAGAATTAGAAGACAAGACGTTTGTTACAAATTCTGATGCTCATTCATTACCTAAAATTGCTAGAGAATACAACAAAATGTTAGTTAATGATATCAGTTTTAAAGAAGTCGTAAAAGCTTTGAAGAATGAAGATGGAAGAAAGATTTTGGCTAATTATGGTTTAGATCCAAAACTTGGCAAATATCATAGAACTCATTGTGATGATTGTGATAGTACTATTGAAACTAAAGAACCAGTTGAAGTTTGCCCTAAGTGTGGAAGTACAAAAGTTACTTTTGGAGTTTTCGATAGAATAGAATTGATAAAAGACAAAGAGACTACAAAAAGTCCTGAAAATAGACCACCATACATATATCAAATTCCTTTGAGTTTTATTCCAGGCGTTGGAGGAAAAACTATTGAGAAATTGTTAGATAATTTTGAAACTGAAATGAATATTTTACATAAGTTATCAGAGGATGATATTGAGGCTATTGTGGGAGAGAAGATTGCTAAAAATATTGTGAATGCTAGAGAGGGTAACATGAAGGTTGAGTCTGGCGGTGGAGGTAACTATGGTAAGGTTACTGCTTCTTAAGATTGCGAAGTTGATAATGTGCAAATAATAAAGGTCACTTGCTTTGCTAATCATATGTATATATAAGTGAACATGATAAATTTCATGTTCTTTTTTTATGGACAAATGAATAGACATTAATAAGTTATAATTCATAGATAAATTGTATCAATTTCTAAATATAGCATTAAATAAACTATGAATTGTAAGATTAGTAAATCTATTTATAAGGAGAAAATCATGCGAAAGAAGAAAAATGAAATTTTTAATGCAATCAAAGAAGATATAATAAATAATGCAAAATCATATTTTATAGTATTAATAATATTTGCAGTCGGAGTATTTTTAGGTGTGATGTTTATCAATCAAATGCAAGAAAAGACTAGAATAGAACAATACATAAATACATATGTAGATGAAACAAAAGGGTTAGAAAATGGAGATTATTTAAGTGAACTTCAGAATGATATATTTAGCAATGTAGGATTGGTACTGGCATTATGGTTTGCAGGAACAACAATAATAGGAATACCAATAGTGCTTGGAATAATACTAGTTAGAGGCTTTTGCTTAGGGTACACAATTGCATCATGTGTATTTGTGCTAGGACGAATAAAGGGAATAATATTTATATTAATAACAATACTTTTACAGAATATAATATTTATTCCAGCGATAATGATATTAGGAGTAAGTAGTATTAAATTATATAAATCAATAATTAAAGACAGAAGAAAAGAAAATATAAAATTATCAATATTAAAACACAGTATTGTTTCAACTGGAATAATGCTTGCATTAATTTTAAGCTCTATAATAAAGATTGAAATTTCATATAGGTTAATTGTAAATTTAATTAAATATTTTTAAAAATATAGAAAAAAACACTTTACTTTTTATTAAAAATTTGATATAACATAATAGTAATCAGTTATGTAAATAATTGATTTAAGACAATAAAAAATTTATCATAGGTGGGGGAAAAAATGGAAGAACAATTAAACTTATTTTTTGGATTTTTAGAGAATGAAAAGAAAGTGTCAGTAAACACACTTCAATCATATAAAAGAGATTTAAAACAATTTGAAAAATACTTAGAGACAAGTGGAGAAAAATATAAAGATTTAACAGACGAAGGAATAAAAGATTATATAAAATACATGCAAGATGAAGGAAAAAAGCCATCAACAATATCAAGAGGGTTAGCATCAATAAGATCATTTTACCAATATGAGGCAAAAAATAAAGTAGTAGAGAAAGACCCAACAGAAGGAATTCAATCACCTAAAATAGAAAAAAGAGTACCAAGTGTATTAACATCAAATGAAGTAGCATTATTACTAGATCAACCTAAAAATGTTGATTTAAAAGGAACAAGAGATAAAGCAATGTTAGAATTTGCATATGCAACAGGAATGAGAGTAACAGAAATAATATCACTAAACGTAGAAGACATAAACTTAGAAACAGGATATGCCACATGCAAAAATGGTAAAAAAGAAAGAACAGTACCAATAGGAGAAATGTCATTAAAAGCATTAAAAGATTATATGTTAAATGCAAGACATACAATGATAAAAGATGATAATGAAAAAGCATTATTTGTAAATGTAAATGGACAACGTCTAACAAGACAAGGATTCTGGAAAATTATAAAATATTATAAAGAACAAGCACACATAGACAAAGACATAACACCACACGTATTAAGACATTCATTTGCAACACATTTATTACAAAATGGAGCTGATTTAAAATCAATCCAAACAATGCTTGGACATTCTGATATATTATCAACTCAAATATATATGCAATTTCAAGATGAATCATTAAAAAATGTATATAGAAAAGCTCATCCAAGAGCATAAATACGAAATTATTAAAAGACTGCCAATAAGGTGGCCTTTTTTTGCTGGGACATTTGTGAAATTTGGAACATTTGGGACCGGTTCTTAAATGTATAGTGAGCAAAAAAGAACCATTCTTTGGGACAAAACAGAACCGGTCCCAAATGTTCCAAATGTTTATAATGTTCTTGCATTTTTCTAGGCATTATAGTAAAATAAGAAAAAAAGTGAACATTTGGGACCGGTTCTTAAATGTATAGTGAACAAAAAAGAACCATTCTTTGGGACAAAACAGAACCGGTCCATAATGTGCAAAATGTATCAAATGTTTAACAGGAGAAAAAGATGAAAAAGAAAAAAGTATTATTTATATCAAGTACGGGTGGTCATTTTAATGAATTGCAACAGCTAAGTCCATTATTTGATAAATATGATTATCATATAATAACTGAAAAGGACAATGCTACTAAGGGAGCAAAAGAGAAATATGGTGATAAAATTTCTTATTTGCCATATGGTACAAGAAAAAAGTTGTTTAGATATATTTTTGTGTATTTTTATTTATGTTTAAAGACTATATATTTTTATTTTAAGATAAGACCTAAATATATAGTTACAACTGGTACGCATACGGCAGGTCCTATGTGCTATTTAGGTAAATTATTTGGTAGTAAAATCATTTATATTGAGACTTTTGCTAATAGAAATAGAAAAACTGCTACTGGAAGATTGATATATCCTATTGCTGATTTGTTTATTGTGCAGTGGGAGGAAATGCTTAAAATTTATCCTAAGGCTGTATATGGAGGTGCGATTTATTAATGATATTGGTTATGTTAGGAACACAAAATAATAGTTTTCACAGATTATTAGAGGAAATTGATAGACTAATAGAGAGCGGGAAGATTAATGATGAAGTAATTGTGCAAGCTGGTTATACTAAATATGAGTCACAAAATATGAAAGTTATTGATTTTGTATCAAATGATGAAATAGAAAAATTTGAACAGCAAGCTGATTGTATAATAACTCATGGTGGTGTTGGATCAATAATTGGTTCAATTGAAAAGGGAAAAAAAGTAATTGCTGTTCCAAGATTGAAACAGTATGGAGAGCATGTAAATGATCATCAGTTGGATATTGTAGAGTCTTTTGATAAATTGGGTTATATTATTGGAATTACTGATGTTTCGCAATTAGAGGAGGCTTTACAAAGAGTGAAAGTGTTTGAACCAAAGAAATATATTCAAAATACAGGTAATATTATTAAAATTGTAGAGAATTTTATTGATAATAATTAGAACATTTGAAACGTTTCTCAAATGTACCTTAAATTTAAATGGAACATTTAAGAACCGGTCCCAAATGTTCTACTACTAATAAAAATTTACAAAAAATTTACAAAGAACAGAAAAAGAAAGAAATAATAAGAAAAGAGATAGAAAAGCAGAAAAAAACAAAATTTTCTGCTTAATTTTTTGTCAATAAGTGTTGCAAAAAAGAAGTATTATTGATATGATATGTAAGAATGAAAAGAACAAAGTGAGAACATAAAAAATATAAATAAAGAAAAGGAAAAAAGTAAAATGATAGAGTTTAAAAACGTAAGCAAAAAATATAGTACAGGTACAGAAGCAGTAAAAAATGCAAGTTTTAGAATTAATAAAGGAGACTTTGCATTTCTAGTAGGAACATCAGGAAGTGGAAAATCAACATTAATTAAATTAATATTAAAAGAAGAAGAACCAACATCAGGAAATATCATAATAAATGGAAAAGATACAACATTTTTAAAGAAAAGTAAAGTTCCATATTTACGTAGAAGTATGGGAGTTGTATTTCAAGACTTCAGATTATTGCCAGATAAAACAGTATACGAAAATGTAGCATTTGCAATGTATATAGTAAAAGCTACTCCAAGGCATATCCGTAGACAAGTTCCAATGGTATTGTCATTAGTAGGATTAAGCGGAAAAGCAAAAATGTATCCAAATGAGCTATCAGGAGGAGAACAACAAAGAGTTGCATTAGCAAGAGCATTGGTAAATAATCCATCAATGCTAATTGCAGACGAGCCAACAGGAAACTTAGACCCAGATACTGCATGGGATATAATGAGCTTATTAAACGAAATAAACATGAGAGGAACAACTGTAGTAGTAGCAACACACGCCAAAGACATAGTGGATCAAATGAAGAAAAGAGTTATACACATACATAAAGGCGTAATTGTAAAAGATGATGAAAAAGGTGGGTATGATTGTGAGATTTAATGTATTAAATTATTTAATAGGAGAAGGAATTAGAAATTTATTTAAAAATAAAAAATCAACAATGTCATCATTAATGATAATGTGTGCAACAATGTTGATATTTGGACTATTTTTCGTAATAGGAGAAAATTTAAATGCATTTGTAGAAAATGTAGCAGATGCACAAGAAATTAGGGTAATAATAGATAATGATGCAACAGATAGCGAAATTGAAGAAGTTGGAAACGAAATACTTGGAATAGAAGGAGTAAAAAGTGCAGAATTTGTTTCAAAAGATGAAGCTTTAGATTATATGAAAGATATGTTAGGAGATGACTTATTAGAGGGATATTCAGAAAGAAATATATTATCTGCAGCATATAATGTAACATTAACAGATTTGAAATTAAATAATGATGTACAAGATAGTATAAATCAACTTCCACATGTAAAGAAAATAGTATCAAGTAATCAAGTAATATCACAAATAATCAGCTTGGCAAAAGGAGTTAGAATAATAACTGCAGGAATATTAGCATTATTGATAGTAATATCAGTATCAATAATAACAAATACAATAAAATTAGCAGTACATTCAAGAAGAAAAGAAATTTCAATAATGAAATATGTAGGAGCAACAAATAGTTTTATTAGATGGCCATTTTTAGTAGAAGGTATAATAATAGGAATTGTATCTGGATTATTATCAGTTGCACTAATAGGTGGAGCATATACAGGAATTGCACATAAATTAGCAGAAACATCATTCTTACAAATGGCAAATTGGACATTACTAAACTTCTCAGATATGTTCAATTTGATATTAATAGTATATTTAGGATTAGGAATAGGAATTGGTATATTAGGAAGTAGTATATCAATGAGAAAATATCTAGAAGTTTAATAGAGAGGGTGAAAGGTAGAAGAATGCGTAGGCTTATAACAATAATTTTAATATTAATAATAACTTGTAGCCTATGTATTTGCACACACGCACAAGACCTTACAGAATTACAAGAACAATCAAGTCAATTAACACAGGCAATAGATGAATCTAACAATAGATTGCAAGCAGTTCAAGATGAGCTTTCTACAAATATGCAAGAATTGCAAGATTTAGATAATCAGATTGCACAATCACAAAATGAACTAAATAATATTAATACAGACATAAATGACTTGATGAAGCAAATAACTGAAAACGAAGAAAAACTTAACAAAACACAAGCAGAATTTGATAAAATTCAAGATTTATTAGATGCAAGAATTATAAAAATGTATGAAACTCCTAAATTTGAGTTTTTACAAGTAATATTGGCATCTAAAAATGCAACAGAGTTTTTATCAACATATTATGCAATGAAAGAATTAGCAGAATATGATAAAGAATTATTAGATACAGTAAGAAAACAAAAAGAAGAAATAGAAACAACCAAAAAAATACTTGCAGAGAAAAAAAGACAGGTTGTTGCAAGTAAACAAACACAACAGAAAAAAGCCCAAGTGTTAGCAAATACAAAGAAAATGAGGCAGTATTATATAAGCAAATTATCAATAGAAGAACAAGAGTTACAAGCGAAAATTGATGATTATAATAATCAAGTGGAAACAATAGAAGCTGAGATAAAATTAATGGCATTAAATAGTGTTAGTGCAGATTATATTGGAGGGGCACTAACTTGGCCAATACCAGGATACAACACAATTACTTCTGAGTTTGGAATGAGGGTTCATCCTATAACAGGAGCATATAAGTTACATACTGGCACAGATATAGGAGCACCAATGGGAGCGGACTTTGTTGCAATGGGTAAAGGTGTTGTAACAAAAGCATCTATGACTCCTGCATATGGAAATATGGTAATAATTGACCATGGAGGAGGAGTTCAAACATTATATGCGCATGGCAGTGAAATTTTAGTACAAGTAGGACAAGAAGTTGAAGCTGGTACACCAGTCTTAAAAGTGGGGTCAACAGGTTATTCTACAGGACCACATGCTCATTTTGAAATAAGAATAAATGGACAACCAGTAAATCCAATGGATTATTTATTAAATAAAGATGAGTTACAAAAAATCACTCAAAAGAACGAAAACAACCAAGAAGAAACAAATGTTGAAGAATAAAATATAATATAGAGAGGAAGAATTATAATGAAAAAAACTTTAGCAAAAATAATTGGGGTTACAATAATAATGATATTACTTTTACAAAATTCACAAGTATTTGCAACTACAAAAAAAGAGTTAGAAAAACAAAAACAGGCAACTAAAAGTGAAGCAGAAAAGCAACAAGCTGAAAATAATAATAAAATAGATGAAGCGAAGGAAAAGAAAGAAGAAATTGCAAATGAGAAATCAGAAACAATGAAAACAGTAGAAAATCTTATATCTAAAATATCTGATGCTGAAACTGAAGTTGATGATTTGAATGATAAAGTAAAGAGCTTACAAACACAAATATCAAATAAAGAAAAAGACATACAACAAATGGAAGCAGAATATACTAAACAAGAAGAGTTGCTTGATACAAGAATTGTAGCAATATATGAAAGAAGTCAAACTTCATTTTTAGATGTTGTTTTAAATGCATCAAGTATGACAGATGCATTATCAAAATATTATGCAGCATCTGAATTGTTTGAATCTGATAAAGAGTTAATTCAGTCTACAAAAGACCAAAAGGCTAAAATTGAAAACGAAAAAACTGAATTAGAAAATAATAAAAAAGATTTAGATTCATCATTAGCTGAACAAAAAACAAAAGTTAATGAATTGCAATCATTAAAAAGCGAAAAACAAAGTTATGCCGATAAATTAACACAAGATGAAAAGGCTGTACAAAAAGAAATTGAAGAATTGCAAGCAGATAATAAACAAATTGAAGCAGATGTAAAAGCTGCAGAAAAGAAATTTGCAGCACAAATAGCAGAGTTAGAAAAACAAAATGCTTCAAATAATAGTGGAAAAAACAATAATAGCAATAGTAGTAATAACAATAGTTCAAATTCAGGAGGAAATACATCTTCTGGTTCAGGATATTTTATGAGACCGATATCAGGAGGTTCAATATCAGCAAATGGTTATTATCCATCAAGTGGAAAATTCCATGGAGCTATAGATTATGCTGTATCACCTGGAACAACGGTTATGGCAGCTGCTGATGGTGTAGTAATGTCAACAGCAGATTTAACTTCAAGTTATGGAACTAATGTTGTAATAAGACATGCAAATGGAACGCAAACATATTATGGGCATGGAACTAGAGGTTCTATATGTGTAAGACCTGGACAGATAGTAAAAAAAGGTGAAAAAATAATGCTAAGTGGCAGTACAGGAAATTCATCTGGACCACATTTGCATTTTGAAGTAAGAGTATCACCATATAGTTATAAATATAGTGCAACAGCTTATGGGCAAGACAGTAGAGTAGATCCAAATAGATATATGTAAATTAAATTTAGAAAGGCAATTTAAAGCATGGAAGAAGATAAATATTTAAAAAGACAAAGATTTTATAAAACAGTAATGTTAGTAATATTAACAGTATTTTTAACATTTATATTTACAACAATATATATAACAAATAAATATGGTCTAGGAGATGGAAACCAAACAATATCATCATTGTTTGGTACTTCATCATCAAGTGACGATAAACTAACAAAATCTCTAAAAAACATAAAAAGCTTGTTAAAAAAATATTATTTAAATGATATAGATGAAGATAAAGCTATTGATGGAGCAATAGAAGGATATGTAGCGGCTTTAGGAGATAAATATACTGAATATATTCCTAAAGATGAGATGGAAGAATATACGCAAAATTTGATGGGAAATTATGTTGGAATTGGTATATATATGGCAAAAAATACTAAAGATAATACAATAGTTGTAATATCGCCAATTAAATATAGCCCAGCAGAAGAAGCTGGAATACTTCCTGGAGATATAATCAAGAAAATAGATGGAACTGAATATAATGGAGACAGTATGGATGCTGCTGCAAACAATATAAAAGGTGTAGAAGGTTCAACTGTAAAATTAGAGATTCAAAGAGGTCAAGAAATAAAAACATTTGAAATAACAAGAAAAAAAATAACAACAAATCCAGTAGTTGCAGAAAAATTAGAAAATAATATAGGATACCTAGAAGTGTCAAGTTTTGACGAAAATACAGCTGAGAATTTTAAAACAAAATATGAAGAATTAAAATCACAAGGAATAACATCATTGATTATAGATTTAAGAAATAATGGTGGAGGACTAGTAGAAGAAGCTTTAAAAATTGCTGATTATATTGTGCCAAAAGATAAAGAACTTTTAGTAACTATTGATAAAGATAAAAAAGAAAAGGTTGAGAAATCTAAAGAAGATGTTTTAATAGATATGCCAATAGTTGTACTTGTAAATAAAAATTCTGCAAGTTCATCAGAAATTTTAGCAGGAGCACTTAAAGACTTAAATGAAGCAACAATAGTTGGAAATACAACATATGGAAAAGGTGTAATTCAACAATTATTACAACTTAGAGATGGAGCTGGTTTAAAAGTTACAGTTGAAGAATATTATACACCAAATAGAACTAAAATTAATGGTGTGGGAATAGAACCAAACGAAAAAGTGGATTTACCAGAAAGTGTTGAAAACCCATTATCAGTTGAAAGAAAAGATGATACACAATTACAAAAAGCAATGGAAATATTAAATAAATAATGTACTAAACCTTGAGGAAGGAAAGAAATAAAATGAAAATGAATTTAGCAAATAAATTAACAATATTTAGAATAATATTAGTGCCAATTATGGCAATAATCCCATATTTGAACTTACAAGGCGATTTTATGGGATTACCCCTAACATATTTTTGGATGCTAGTAATATTTATAGTTGCATCAATTACTGATAAATTAGATGGATATATTGCACGTTCAAGAAATCAAGTTACTACTTTTGGTAAATTTTTAGATCCATTAGCTGATAAAATATTAGTATTAACAGCAATGGTATTGTTAGTAGAGTTAGGAAAAATACCTGCATGGATACCTGTTATAGTGTTAGCAAGAGAATTCTTAGTTTCTGGATATAGATTAATTGCAGTAGAAAAAGGTGGTCAAGTTATTGCTGCTTCAATTTGGGGCAAATTGAAAACTGTAACTCAAATGTTAGCAATTATATTGATTATGTTTGATAGAAACAATTTCTGGGATTGCTTTAGAGGTGGATTAAATGGCGTAGATTTTGCAATAAATCTAGTTGCTACAATATTACTTCTTATATCAGTAATTGCAACAATTTTCTCTGGTGCAGATTATATGAAAAATGGAAAAGAATTATTTAAAGACTAGAATAATTTTCAATTTACAAGTTAGAAAGAATAAATTTATTTAGGAAGTTGATAATATATTGTTTTTTATACCTTGGTGTCGCAATCTACATATTGAAAATTTATATGTTGATTGCTCCATATCGCATTCGCTTTGCTCATTTGGTCGCTTACGCGGTATTGCAAAACAATATATTATTAACTTCCTAAAATCTATATAATTTAGTTCTAACTTGTAATTTATAAATATCTAAAAAATGTAAAATTTTGAAAAATATCTTGACAAAAAATAAAAAATGAAGTATTATACTAACTGTTAAATATAAAGGCGGCTACCAAGTCGCTCTTTATCGTATATACCATACAAAACAATGGTTCAACCGGAGTTTAGCTAGAAAGGAATGTGATTAACATGGAAGAAAAAGAAGTTATATTAACACAAGAAGGATATGACAAATTAGAAAAAGAATTAGAAAGATTAAGAACAGAAACAAGAACAGAAATAGCTGAAAGAATAAAAGTTGCTTTAGGATTTGGAGACTTATCAGAAAATTCAGAATATGATGAAGCCAAAAATGCACAAGCAGAAAATGAAGCAAAAATCGCAGAATTAGAAAATAAAATAAGATATGCCAAAATTATAGACGAAAGTGAAATTGATACAAAAACAGTACAAATAGGAAATACAGTAACTTTATATGATATAGAATTTGATGAAGAAGTAGAATATACTATAGTTGGTTCAACAGAAGTTAATTTAGCTGAAAATAAAATATCAAATGAATCACCAATAGGAAAAGCACTTTTAGGAGCTAAAAAAGGAGCTACAGTAGAAGTTCAAGCACCTGCAGGAGTTATAAAATACGAAATAAGAAAAATAAAAAAATAAAATGAAGAAATGTCAAAAATTTGTTTGACATTTCTTTTTTTGTATGATATTATTATTTCATAGAAAAAGGAGAAGTGATGTAAATGGGAACTAGAGCCGAAACTACTAGAAAGGAAAAAGCAATACTAAAATTTATAGAAGAACAAGTAATAGAAAATGGATATCCACCATCAGTAAGAGAAATAGGAAAAGCAATAGGATTAAGCTCAACTGCAACAGTACATGCATATTTAGCAAAATTAGAGAAACAAGGATTTATTAAAAAAGAAGACAAAAAAGGAAGAACATTAAAAGTAATAAAAGGAACAGATGGACAACCATTAAAAAGAGAAAGCAAAAACTTTTATGCACAAAGAGAGATGGTAGATGTACCAGTAATAGGAAGAATAACAGCTGGACAACCAATATTGGCAGTAGAAAACGTAACAGATACATTTCCTATTCCAATAGACTTTGTTGGAAATAGCGAAAGCTTTATGCTAACAGTAAGAGGAGAAAGCATGATTGAAGCTGGAATTTTAGATGGAGACTATATATTAGTAAAAAAACAAAACAATGCTAATAATGGAGAAATAGTTGTAGCATTAATAGAAGATGAAGCAACAGTAAAAACATTTTATAAAGAAAATGGCCATATTCGTTTGCAACCAGAAAATCATACAATGGATCCAATAATAGTACCAGACTGCAAAATCTTAGGAAAAGTTGCAGGAGTATTTAGAAAAATGTAGTTAATAATTTTTGACAAAATAGCAAGAATAATCTTGCTATTTTTTGTCTAATATAATATAATAAAACAAAAAAATAAGGAGAAAAACAAATGAAAGCACTAAATAATAAAAATGGTAAAATGGTAAAAAGAATGTTAATATTATTAGCAGTATTATTTGTAATAGTATTTATATTAATTAAGGCAGAGGACTTTATCAAAGAACAAACAAATGACAAAATAAGCCTTGTAATAAATAACACAAATGTAACAGAAAGACTAAAAAATGAACTAAAGATAGAAGATGGAATCATATATGTATCAATGGATGATATGAAAAATTTCTTTGATAAATATATATATATTGAGGATGAAATAAATGAAATAATAACAACATATGATGACAAAATTGCAAGTATAGGATTTGAATCAAATAAATTAACATTAAATGGTTCAACCAAAAAAACAGGAGCTCATGCAATAAAAGAAAATAATACTACTTATTTGCCAATAAGTGAAATGAAAGATGTATATGACATAGAAATAAATAATATTGCAGAAACAAAAGTGATTACAATTGATTCAACAGATAGAGAACAATTAAAGGCTCAAACTAAAGCAGATATATCTGTAAAATCAAAAAAAGAAGGATTTTCTAGAACTGTAGATAAAATATCAAAAGGTGACAGTGTAATAGTTGTAAAAAACAATAACGAAGTATCTGAAAAAGGTTGGACAAAAATTAGAACTCAAAATGGTAAGTTAGGATATGTAAAAACAAGTAAGTTAGAAGAAATAACAACAACAAGAGAGGCAAAAGAAAAGACAAAACAAATTAGTGGAAAAGTAGACATGTTCTGGGATTATTACTCACAATATGTAAAGGCACCAGACAGAACAGGACAAGTAGTAGAAGGTGTAAATGTAGTATCACCATCATTCTTTTATTTAGAAAAAGAAACTGGAACATTAAAAGAAAATGTAGGAGATGCAGGAATTGCATATATAAATTGGGCTCATTCAAATGGATATAAGGTGTGGGCAATGCTATCAAATGCAGAAGCAGGAATAAAAGTATCATCAACAATATTAAACAGTTATACAAAAAGACAACAATTGATACAAAGTATTGTAGAAAAATGTGCACAATATGATATAGATGGAATAAATGTTGATTTTGAAAATATGTATGAAGCAGATAAAGACAAATATTCAAGGTTTATAATAGAATTAACACCAAGAATGGAAGAAATGGGAATAGTAACATCAGTAGATGTTACAGCACCAGATGGAGATCCTAATTGGTCATTATGTTTTGATAGACATGTTCTAGGAGATGTAGCTGATTATTTAATATTTATGGGATATGATCAATATGGTACTTCAAGTAGCAAACCAGGAACAACAGCTGGATTAAATTGGGTAGAAACTAGTTTAAAGAAAATAATAGATTATGATGAAGTAGATACAGATAAAATTATATTAGGAATGCCATTATATACAAGACAATGGACAATTACTCAAGATGGAACAATTAAAGATAGAAGTACAGTTTCAATGATGAATATTAAAATTCCTAATAATGTTGAAAAACAATGGGATGATACATTAAAACAATATTATATAGAATATGCATCAGGAAAAAATACAATAAAAATGTGGATTGAAGATGGAGCTTCAATAAAAGAAAAAGTTGCGCTTGTTACTAAATATAATTTAGGTGGAGCTGCATGTTGGAAGAAAGATATGGAAACATCCAATATCTGGTCTATAATAAAAACAGAGCTTGCTAATACAAGCACAGAGAAATAAATTAAAAGTACTATTGCAATTGACATAAAAATATGATATAGTATAATTATTATTCGTAGCTATGCGAACTATAATAAAAATAGCAGGTAGAAATTCTCAAGACAATTGTTAGGAGGAAGAATATGAAGAAAGAAGAAATTTTTTTCAAATTACGGGTAATAAGATTTATTTCCAAGTTATACTTGGAAAGCTTGATAGACAAAATCACAAAACCATTTAGAAAGATTTGGATACGTCTAGATATTTATTTGCAGTATCGGAAAGTTGAAAAAGAGTTTGATGACAGCTGGGAAAAATATTTGGAGTATAAAAAACTTGAGCAAAAAAATGAACAAGAGTTGAGGACTGCTCAGGTGAAGTCTTTTGGAATCGAACTGATTTGTGAACTTGTCAAAACCAGTAAATATACGTCAGTATATGTTGAGGAAGAATGGACGGATGAGCAAATAGAAGATTTACGAAAGGAGTTTCAGAAAAACAAAGAAAATCTTTTAAGTATTATTAAAAAATATTGTGACTATAATGTAAAGATTAATCCAGAAATCGAATCTGAGATTAGTAATTGGGAGTTTGAAAGCTTCCAAACAATAGAAGATGTCAATGGATATTTACAAAATCTTACAAGAGATATCATTGATATTGTTTAAAAACCGTAATATGAAATAGGAAAGTGAAATTTCTAATTTTAGAAATTTCACTTTTTTTCTTTTTTCTTTTCTACAAAAGTCAATTTACCCAATAGAGGTATTTCTATTAAGAAATAGTATAAATTTAAAATTAAGTGCATAAACATCAATAGAGGTGAGTTAATGAGAACATATTATTTAGAAAAAATGGATAAGCCTAAATTTGCAATACGAAAATATAAAATAGAAGAAGACAATTTTGTAGTTTATGCGGATTTAAATAAAGAAAAAAATGTCTCAAAAATAATTAAGGTTATGATAAAAAATGATATAGAATATGTAGTTTTAAGCAAAACATTAACAGAAAATAAAAATTTCATAAATGCACTAAATGCAAATAATATCAAAATATTTAATGGTAGATGGCTAGAAAAATATTTAACATTTGAAATTTTAGAATACGTAATAAATCAAAAAGGAATAAAAAAAGAAGAAACAGAGATTGCAATAACGACAAATGAAATAACAGATTTAACAATTGAAACAATAAAAATACTGTCAAAACAGTATAAGAAATTAATAGTAGTAACAAATCATATAGAAAAATTAAGAAGAGTTGAAAAAGAATTATATGATAATGACGGGATTCTGATAGTTGTTGCAAATAATATCAAAAAAAGTTTACTCAAACCCAAAATAATATTAAATTTAGATTTCAATATGCAAGTACTTAATAAATATAAAATAAATGAAAATGCGATAATTATAAATGTGGAAGGAGATATGAAAATAAGGTCTAAAAGATTTTCTGGAATAAACATAAATAATTATGAAATAGTAGTTGGAAGAGAGGAAAATATTTGGAGAGAAAATATGAGTGTATTTGAACATAAAGATTTATTAGAAGCAACACTATATATTAGAGATACATTTAATAATATTAGAAGGAAAATAATGAAAAATAAAGTTTCCATAAAAGAACTTTATGGAGAAAACGGAAAAATCGAAAGATTTTCTTAAAAAGCTTTCCTTTTTTTATTAATTGTATTATAATATTGTCAGATTATTTTAAAGGAAAAGCCTTGAGAAAGGAAAGTATTAAAGATGGGGAATAAAAGAAAAAAGAATAGTAGTACAGAAACAAGTTTAGCAATAAGAAAAAAGAAAAAGACAAAAAAAGGAAACAAAAATGCAAGAGCGAACAAAAAAGATACAAGAATGAAGTTAAAATATAAACATCCTAAATTAGCTCTAGCATTAAAAATATTGCTAGTAATACTAATAATAGCAATTGTCGTTGGAGCTGGAATCGGAGTTGGTCTAATCTTTGGACTTGGAAAAGATGATTTTTCAATAGATATGTCAGACTTAATAATGAAAGAAAATTCAACAATAGTAGATACTGATGGAAATGTTTTGGCCGAGTTAAATGGTGACGAAAGTAGAAAAATAATTTCATTAGAAGAAATGTCTCCATATTTACCAAAAGCATATATAGCAATAGAAGATGAAAGATTTGAACAACATCATGGAGTTGATATAAAAAGAACAGGTGCGGCTGTACTTTCATTTGTAACACATGGAGGTAAATCAACAGCAGGTGGAGGAAGTACAATAACACAACAAGTTGTTAAAAATGTAACACAAGAAAAAGCATCTAGTGGTGTTGCAGGTGTTATGAGAAAATTGAAAGAATGGTCAAAAGCATACCAAATAGAGAAAATTATGTCAAAAGACCAAATAATAGAAGTGTATTTGAATTTGATATACATAGGAAATGGTGGAAGTGAAAAACATGGAGTTGAAATTGGTTCAGAATACTATTTCAATAAAACAGCAAAAGACCTAAGTATAGCACAATGTGCATTTTTAGCAGGTATAAACCATTCACCAAATTCATATAATCCTTATTCAGGAAATGATGTAACAGAGAAAATTGCTAAAAGAACAAAAACTGTATTATCACAAATGAAAAAATTTAATTATATAAATCAAGAAGAATATGACAATGCAATTGCAGAAGTAGACGCAGGTTTCAAATTTGAAAATGGAGTTAAAGGAAATATATATTCATCACATACAGATGCATTAATATCACAATTAACACAACAAATAATGGATGAAAAACAAATTTCTAAAGATGCTGCAGAAACTTATTTACAATCTAGTGGATTAAAAATATATTCAACACAAGTTGCATCAGTGCAAAATGCAATGGAAGCAGAAGTAAAAAAGGATAAATATAAATTAGAACTAAAAGAGAATGGAAAAGTAGTAAAAGATGCAAATGGAAATGCAATTTTAGCACAAGGTGCTGTAGTAGTTATTGAACCATCAACAGGAAAAGTAGTAGGAGCTGTGGGACAATTAAGAGAAAAGACAACTTCAAGAGGATTAAATAGAATTAATTCTTTAAGACAAACTGGTTCTTCAATAAAACCATTAGCAGATGTATTACCAGCTGTTGAAGAAGGATTGGTAACACCAGCAACAATATATGCAGATTTAAAAACTACATTTGGAAAAGACTATGAACCAGAAAACTATAATGGATTTACTGGATTAAGAACAGTAAGAACAGCAGTAACAACATCTCAAAATATACCATTCTTAAAGATTATGGCTGAATTAACGCCACAAAAGTCAATTGAGTATATGGAAAAAATGGGGATTTCATCTTTAGTAAAAGCAAGTGATAATTCAAAAAATAATGATGAAAACTTGGCATTATCAATAGGTGGAATGACATATGGTGTAAGTCCATTAGAAATGGCAGCAGCATATGCAACTGTTGCAAATGATGGAAATTACATACAACCAACATTCTACACAAAAGTAGAAGATTCTGATGGAAAAGTTGTATTAGAACCAAAACAAAAGACTGAAAAAGTATGTTCAGCTGAAACTGTATATATTGTTAAAAATTTAATGCAATCAGTTGTAAATGGTGCTGATGGATATGCTGGAACAGCTAAATATTGTGCTATTAATGGAATTGATGTAGCTGCAAAAACAGGAACTACAAACTCTTCAAAAGATAGATGGTTGTGTGGATTTACAAATTATTATGCTTGTGCCGCATGGTATGGATTTGATGATCCTCAAAGAATAAATTATTCAGGAACTAACCCAGCAGGATTACTGTTCTCAGGAATAATGTCAGAAATTCATAAAGGATTAGAGAATTCAACATTTGAAGTACCAGAAAAAATAGTGCATGAAAAAGTATGTAGAACAAGTGGATTACTTGCAACTAGTAAATGTTCAAATACATATGATGAAATATTTATAGAAGGACATTTACCAGAAGATTGTGATGCACATAAGAGTCAATATACAATTTGTACAGAATCAGGGAAATTAGCAACAAAATATTGCCCATCTCAAGATAGAAGGTCATCAAATTATGTTGTACCAAAAGAAAGATTAGGATTATGGACTACACCAGGAATAAGTTCAACAATGGGAAGTTCTCCAACAGAATATTGTACAATTCATACAAAACCAACAGAAGAAACAAAGCCAGCTGAAACAACTGCTACACCAGATACTAATAATACAAATACGAATACGAATACAACAACAAAGCCAGATACAGGCAGTGGAGATTCTGATAATACGGACTCTGGAAATACAAAACCAGATAAGCCAAATCCAACCACTCCAGGAACTGGTGGAGAAACAGGAGAAAATACAGGAGATAATACTACTAATAATGGTGGAGATTCAACAGAAAACAATGAATAAAAGATAATAAGAAACACAGGAAAAAATAGATTTCCTGTGTTTCGCAATAAAAGTAAAGGAGAGAATTATATGGATATATATTTTTACAACACTTTAACAAAAAAGAAAGAATTATTTAAAACAATAGAACCTCAAAAAGTAAAAATGTATTCTTGTGGACCTACAGTATATAAAGATGCAACAATAGGAAATATGAGAACAAATTTATTTCAAGATACATTAAGACGAGTATTAGAATATAATGGATATGAAGTAAAACAAGTAATGAACATAACAGATGTAGGACATCTTGTTTCTGATGCTGATGAAGGTGAAGACAAAATGTTAAAATCAGCAAGAGAAGAACATAAAGCACCAATGGAAATAGCAGAACATTATACAAAATTATTTTTTAAAGATCTAGATAGACTAAATATAGAAATACCTGAAGTAATATGTAAAGCTACAGATCATATAAAAGAAATGCTAGAAATGGTACAAAAAATAATTAAAAGAGGATATGCATATGAAACGTCAACAGCAATTTATTTTGATGTATCAAAATTAGATGAATATGGAATATTATCAGGAATAAAATTAGATGAGCAAAAATCAGGTGCAAGAGTAGAAGTTGATCCAGAAAAGAAAAATCCATATGATTTTGCTCTTTGGATAAAAGCACCAGAAAATCACTTGATGAAATGGGATAGTCCTTGGGGACCAAGTTATCCAGGATGGCATATAGAATGTTCAGCAATGAGTACAAAATATTTAGGTGAAGAATTTGACATACATACAGGTGGAATTGATTTAATTCCAACACATCATGAAAATGAAATTGCACAAAATAAAGGAGCTTGTGGCAAAATACCAGCACATTATTGGATGCATGGAGAATATCTACTAATAAATGGTGGAAAGATGTCAAAAAGTTTAGGTAATGTATATTTATTAGATGATATTGTAAATAGAGGATATGATCCATTAGTATATAGATTATTTAATTTTTCTTGTCATTATAAAGGAAAATTAAACTTTACATGGGAAGGAATAGAATCAGCAAGTGTTGCATTAAACAGATTGCGTGAAGGATATCAAAAACATTTAGCAGGAAATGCTAATATTTCTGATGATGTTATAGCAGAGATTGAAAACAAATTTCATCAAGCTATAAATGATGACTTAAATATGCCACTTGCAATGAGTGCTGTATGGGAAGCTGTAAAATATCAAGATAAATCACCTAAAATGGCTGAATTATTAGAGAAGTTTGATACTGTTTTAGGATTGAAAATAACAAATAAGAAAGAAGAAAAAATACCACAAGAAATTTTAGACTTAGTTGAACAACGTAAAATTGCAAGACAAGATAAAAATTGGACTGAGTCTGATAGATTAAGAGATTTAATTGCTGAAAAAGGATATAGTGTTAAAGACACTAAAGATGGTGTTGAAGTTTCAAAATTGTAAAAGGAGATGAAGTAATGATAGATTTTAAAAGCATAATAGCAAAAGCAATATCAAAGGTAGTAAATATTGATGAATCAGAAATAAAAAAATCAATAGAAAAGCCAAAAGGAACAGAAAATGGAGATTATGCATTTCCATGTTTTAGATTAGCTAAAGAATTACATAAAGCACCACCAATGATTGCAAATGACATAAAAGAAAATATCCAAGTTGACGAACATACAATAACAAAAATTGAAGTTGCAGGTGGTTATTTAAACTTTTTTATCAATAAAGAAATATTAGTTAAGGAAGTATTAAATGAAATGGCTACAAATGATGAATATGGAAAATCAGTAGTAGGAAATGGAAAAAATATAGTAATAGATTATTCTGCTCCAAACATAGCTAAACCTTTCCATATTGGACATTTACGCTCAACAGTAATAGGGGCTGCATTATATAAAATTTATAAATATTTAGGATATAATGTAACTGGAATAAATCATTTAGGAGATTATGGAACACAATTTGGAAAATTAATTGAAGGATATAAATTATGGGGGAATGAATACAACATTGAGGAAAATCCAATAGATGAATTAACTAAGATTTATATAAGAATAAATCAAGCTTGTAAAGAAGATGAACAAGTTCTAGAAAATTGTAGAAATAATTTCAAAAAACTTGAAGATGGAGACAAATACTGTGTTGAAATTTGGCAAAAATTTAGAGAATTAAGTTTAAAAGAATTCCAAAAAGTATATGATTTATTAGGTAGCAAGTTTAATTCTTGGAATGGAGAAGCTTTTTATTCAGACAAAATGGCTGAAATTGTAGAAATATTGGATAAGAGTGGAAAATTAATAGAATCAGAAGGTGCAAGAATTGTAGACTTAGAAGATAAAGGAATAAATACACCTTGTATTATAGAAAAAAGCAATGGTTCTTCAACATATGCAACAAGAGATTTAGCTGCAATCATGTATAGAGCTCGTACATATGATTTTGATAAAGCATTATATGTAACTTCATATGAACAAGTTCTACATTTTAAACAAGTATTTGAAGTTGCTAAATTACTTGGATTAGATGAAAAATATACTAATGGATTAGAGCATGTTGCATTTGGAATGGTATTATTACCAACAGGAAAAATGTCAACAAGAGAAGGAACAAGTGTAAAATTAAGTGAATTGCTAAAGGAATCTATTTCAAGAGCAAAAGCAATAATAGAACAAAAAAATCCAGATTTAGAAAATAAAGATGAAGTTGCTAGAAAAGTTGGAGTAGGTGCAGTGATATTTAATGATTTAGCAAATAGCAGAGTTAAAGATGAAATATTTGATTGGGATACAATTCTAAACTTCCAAGGAGAGACAGGTCCATACATTCAATATACTTATGTACGTACAAAAAGTGTTATTGAAAAAGCTGGAGGAGTTCCTGAAATTTCAGCAGTTAATACAGAATTGTTACAAGATGAATATTCAATTAGATTGGCGAAATTGATTTATGGATTTGAAGATGTTTTAGTACAAGTTACAGATAAGAATGAACCATCAATTTTATCAAGATATTTAATTGATGTTGCTAAGGCTTATAGTAATTTCTATAATGAAAATAAAATTATAAATGATGATAAGGCACTTCAAGATGCTCGTGTATATTTGACTTATTCTGTTGGAAGAATATTGAAAACGGGTGCAGAGTTACTTGGAATTAAAATGCCAGATAAAATGTAAACAAAACTTGTCAAAAACAGCTATGATTTTTAGATTATAAAATAGTAGGTTTTAGAAATTAATAATATATTGTTTTTTATACCTTGGTGTCGCAATCTGCATATTAAAAATACTAGTATGTAGATTGCTCCATATCGCATTCGCTTCGCTCATTTGGCCGCTTACGCGGTATTTCAAAACAATATATTATTAATTTTCTAAACTGTATATAATTTAACAAAAAATCATGAATGTTTTTGACAAGTTTGGGTTGTATCACAAAGTTTTGGTGGCTCTTTAAAGCTCAAATACCAATTCATTCCAGTATTATTTTGTTCAATATAATTTAAACGTTCTTGTAACTGAGGATATGTTCTTGGAGATGGTGAGATAACAGGTTGACCTGGCATCCAATTAGCTGGTGTAGAACCTTTTGAACAGTCTGCCATTTGTAATGCTTCAACAATTCTTAAAATTTCTGGTATAAATCTTCCGACATTTAATGGATATACAAGTATAACTCTGACAATACCTTTGTCGTCAATTATAAATACATTTCTTACTGTTTCAGTAGAACTAACATCATTAGATATCATTCCATACTTTCTGGCTATTGAGCCATTTCTGTCTGAAACTATAGGGAAAGGTAAAACAATTCCTGTCATACAATAGATATCATGCATCCATGCTAAATCTGAAGCATTACTATCGATGCTTAATCCTAGTAAGCAGGTATTTAATTTTTCAAAGTATGGGCAAGCGTTTGCAAATGCAATCATTTCACTGGTGCAGACAGGTGTGAATGATCCGTGGGTGAGAGAAGAATACTAGCCATTTTCCTTTATAGTCATCAAGGCTGATATGTCCATATGTAGTTTCTGCTTCAAAACTTGGAGCGTGCTGACCGATTTTTACAGTTCCATTCATCATTAATTCATAGTCCATATTAAAAACTCCTTTCATTTTTATATAATATTACTGAAAAATAAAATTGTGCAAAATATTTTAATAGTATTGTTTTTAGATTATAATTGACAATGTATCATAATAATGATATAATTTGTACATAATAAGAATGGAGGGGAAAATGTGGCTATTATAAGACCAAGTGTTGATTTAAGAAATAATTATAATGAAATTTCTAAAATTTGTCATGATACTCAAGAACCTGTATATATTACTAGAAATGGAACTAGTGATTTAGTAGTACTAAGTAATGAAGCTTATGAAAAAAATGAAGATATTAAAATTCAAAAAAAGATTGAAGAAATATTTGAAGAAAAATATCCTGATTTTGAAACATTAAAAAAGGATATATATGAAAAAATAGATATAGGTCTTAGACAAATAGAAGAAGGAAAGTATGTTTCGGCAGAAAAGGCTTTTAAAGAAATGGAGGAAAAATATAATTTATGAAAGAATATAATATTAATTTAACTGACCAGTTTCTGGAGGAGGTGAATGAAATATTATATTTCTTTCCTAATTCATTTTCATATAAAAGAAAGTTATATTATGAAATTAGAAATATAGTATCAACATTATCTATTTTTCCAGAACGATATGCAAAATTGAATAATATAAAAGAGAATTTAAGAAAATTAAAAATTAATAAATTTGTTATAATTTATAAAGTTGATAACATAAACAGTCAAGTATATATATTACATATATTTTATGAAAAGCAAGATTATTTTAATCTAATATAATTTAAATCAAAATTTTATATTCATATAAATTTCAAAAAAATTAATATCTAAAACAGCTATTCTAAAACAGATAGCTGTTTTTTTGTTGGATTTGTGTGATTAGACATATTGACTTCTAAAATAAAAATAATTATAATGTAGATGAATTATAAATTGAAAGGTGGTTATAAAATGAATAACGAAATGTATGAAATTATAAAAAATGGACAAGGCTTTATAGCTGCATTAGACCAAAGTGGAGGAAGTAGTAGTAAAACATTAAAAGCATATGGAATTCCAGAAAGTGAATATAGCACAGAAGAAGAGATGTTTAACTTAATACATGAAATGAGAAAAAGAGTATTCACAAGCAAATCATTTACAAATGAACACATATTAGGAGCAATCTTATTTGAAAAAACAATGTTATCAAAAGTAAATGATGAATTTACAGCAGACTATTTATGGAATCAAAAACACATAGTATCATTCTTAAAAGTTGATAAAGGTCTTCAAGATGAAAAAGATGGTGTAAAACTAATGAAACCAATTCCAGAATTAGAAACAGAATTAAAAGAAGCAAACGAAAAGCATGTATTCGGAACAAAAATGAGATCAGTAGTATATGAACCAAATGTTGAAGGAATAAAAGCAATTGTAGCACAACAATTTGAGTTCGCAAAAACAATATGTGATGCAGGTTTAGTGCCAATTATCGAACCAGAAGTTGATATAAATGCGCCAGAAAAAGAAAAATGCGAAGAAATCCTAAAAGACGAAATCAAAAAACAATTAGACAACTGGAATAAAGAAGATAAAATAATGTTCAAGTTCACAATTCCAACAGTTGAAAATCATTATTTAGATTTATATGATTATGAATGTGTTGTAAGAATTGTTGCTTTATCAGGTGGATATGACATAGATAAAGCTGTTGAATTATTAGCTAAAAATAATAGAATGATAGCAAGTTTTTCAAGAGCATTATTACAAGACTTAAATGCACATCAAACTCAAGAAGAATTTGATGCAAAATTAAATGATGTTATAGTTAAAATATATAATGCATCTATATCATAATAAAGAGAAGCAGATAATTTTAGAATTGTCTGCTTTTGCAAAATATATAAAGAAGGAATATCAATGGAAGACAAAATAAGTGAGTTTAATAAAATAATAAAAAATAGTAAGAATATAGTATTCTTTGGAGGAGCAGGGGTGTCAACAGAAAGTGGAATTCCTGACTTTAGGAGCAAAGATGGATTATATAATCAAAAATATAAATATCCACCAGAAGAAATACTAAGTCATTCATTTTTTATGAACAATACAGAGGAATTTTATAAATTCTATAGAGAAAAAATGAATTCATTAAAATATGAACCTAATATTACACATATAAAACTTGCTGAGTTAGAAAAACAAGGAAAATTAAAGGCTATTATAACACAAAATATAGATGGATTACATCAAAAGGCTGGAGCTAGAAATGTATTAGAACTACATGGAAGTGTGTTAAGAAATTATTGTATGAAATGCCATAAATTTTATGATGCTAAATTTGTATTTGAACAAGAGAATATCCCAAGATGTGAGTGTGGAGGAATAATAAAACCAGATGTTGTCTTATATGAGGAAGCATTAAATGATAATATATTAAATGAAGCAGTAAAGGCTATTAGAAATGCTGATGTAATGATAGTAGCAGGAACATCATTAACAGTTTATCCGGCAAGTGGATTAATAAACTTTTATAAAGGTAATAAACTGATATTAATAAATAGAGATGCTACAAAATATGATAGTAGAGCTAATTTAGTTATAAATGATTCATTAGGAAAAGTATTTGAAAATATATAAAGGAGAATGTTTATGAAAAAGAAAATTATAGTAACATTGATAGTTGTTATAGGAATAATAATTATAGCATTTGGGGCTTGCCAATTTTTTGGATATCCTGGAAATATTCTAAATGTTGAAATAGATATAGGAGAATCTGAAAAGTTTGACAAAGAAGAAATTGAAGAGGCTATAGATGTTGTGAAAAAGGAGTTTATATGGCTTCAAGCAAAACTAAATAGAATATGGTATGATGAAAAAGAACAAGAAAATGATGACAATCTTTATTTATGTGTGGATTTTACAACTTATAAAATTCCGCCGGCGGGATATAATTCTGATTTTAATTATGAAAAATTATATTGGATACTAAAAAAAGATGAAAATGGGAGATGGAAGATTGTGGATAATGGAGTAAAATAAGTCATAAAGCTTATTGGAATTATATAAAATAGTATAGATAGTTACAATTTACAGTTTATAAAATTGTATATTTAGAAATTCATATAATTTAACTGTAAATAGTATAATTACTTTTTGTATGAAATTAAATAAGAAGGTGGAAAAATGGGTGCACTTGAATTATTATTATTAAGTATAGGATTAGGAATGGATGCTTTTGCAGTATCAGTATGCAAAGGAATTTCAATGAAGAAAATGGATTGGAAAAAAGCAATTATAATAGGATTGTATTTTGGTGGATTTCAAGCATTAATGCCAGTAATAGGGTACTATTTAGGTTCAGCGTTTGAAAGTTTAATCACAAGTGTAGATCATTGGATTGCTTTCATATTGTTAGGCATTATTGGTGGAAAAATGATAAAAGATTCATTTGGAGATGAAAGTGAAAATTGTAATGATGATGTTAGTTTTAAAACAATGTTTGTGTTAGCAGTTGCAACAAGTATAGATGCATTAGCAGTTGGAATTACATTTGCATTTTTAAACGTTAATTTAATATTAGCTATAACTCTAATTGGAATTATCACATTTGTTTTATCTGTTATAGGAACAAAAATTGGAAACAGATTTGGAGATGCTTATGAAAGAAATGCAGAATTAGTTGGAGGATGTATATTGATTTTATTAGGGCTAAAAATATTATTGGAACATTTGGGGATTATAAATTTTTAATAAAACAAGAGCAGGTAATTAAAGTTGATAATTATCTGCTTTTATTAGTATAAGTTGACATTTTATTAGAAAAATAGTACAATTATTATGTATACAAAAGTAAACTTTAGGAGGAACGATTTATGGTAAAAAGAGACGTGATGGAGCTCGTATTAGATGAAATGGCAAGAGGAAAACGTGACAGCTTTCGGGAATGTTATCTAATTATGGAAGGCCTCAGTTTTTCCAAAAAGATTCCAAATTCTTTTTGGAATGATGAAGACAAAGCTGGATTTGGAATAATGGATATATATGAGCCAGTAACCAAAAATCAGTTACGTCAGATTCGAAATGAACTGATTGATGCGATATTTCAAAGAATGGAAATACGAGATTTGAATACCAAACAGTATGTCAGGTATTTTCATGGTTTAGCCATATTGGATGTTGCTAAAGAAAATGCTGAAGTACCAGCAATAGACAATGCAAATACTCAATATAAAATTGCTTATGAGCTGTGGAAATTAGATGACGGTTCAGAAGAAAATTGGAAACATATTGAAAGCATTGCCTGGTGTGTAACAGAAAAATTAAAACCATAAAACCAAAAGCAAGAGGGAAAATTACCTCTTGCTTTTAAAAAATTAAAAGAAAATGCTTGACTTAGAGTATAGTTCAAGTGATATATATTATATAATGAGTAAAAAACAAGGAGGAATAAATATGACAATTGCAGAAGTTGGAAAAAAATATGATATTACGCCAGACACGCTAAGATATTATGAAAGAATTGGTTTACTTAGAAGAGTACCAAGAAATCAGAATGGAAGAAGAAATTATGATGAAGAATCATGCAAGAGAATAGAGTTTATAAAATGTATGAGGAGTGCAGGAGTAGAAATTGAGATTTTAATAGAATATATGGGATTGATGGAAAAAGGAAAGACTACAGTAGTAGCAAGAAAAAAACTATTAGAAGAACAAAGAGAAAAGTTATTAGAAAAACAAAAAAATATTAATGCAACTTTAGAGAGATTAGATTATAAGATAGAGATTTATGAAGAAATAGAGGCCGGAAAGAGAAAGGATTTTACTGAATAGATAAAAGTACATTGCGAAAAAGTTAAAAATATGTTACAATATTAACATAAATATTTTTTAACTATTCAAATTTCAAGGGAGGTTAATTCATGGGAAAATTAATTGAAGGACGGTGGGATTGTTCATATTGTGGAACAAAAGGCATATTAGGACGAAATAGAGAATGCCCTAATTGTGGACGACCAAGAGGGGAAGACGTAAAGTTTTATATGTCTGACAGTAAAGATTATGTGCCTGATGAAGAAGCAAAAAACATTAGTCGAGAACCGGATTGGATGTGCGAATATTGCGGATGTTATAATCCTGCAAAAGAACATAAATGCATATCTTGTGGTGCAGAAAGAGAATCAAATAATAACACTTATTTTGATATTCAAAAAAGAAATCAAGAAAGAAAAAAAGAAAAGAGTCAGTATAAAAATGAAGATGAGAATTCTAAAGACATCGAAGACAGAAAAAGTTTTGTTAAGAAAGGCTTTGTAGCTGTTGGTGCAATAATAGGCATATTAATAATGATATTAGGCATTATTTCAGTTTTTACACCAAAAGAAGCATCAATGAAGATAACGGAGTTTTCGTGGCAGAGAAATATCAGCATTGAAGAATATAAGACATTTCATGAAAGTGATTGGAGTGTTCCAAGTGGTGGAAGAGTTACAGGGCAAAGTATGGAATTTCACCATTATGATTCTGTAATAGACCATTATGAAACTAAAAC
The DNA here is from genome assembly GCA_934130975.1 of uncultured Clostridia bacterium. GTDB lineage: Bacteria > Bacillota > Clostridia > TANB77 > CAG-508 > CAG-269. The sequence goes on from CAKOYU010000005.1 coordinate 91,885, forward strand.
CAGAGAAGTTGAGAAAACAAGAATATCTGGTTATGAAACTAGGACATATACTAAAGATCTTGGTAATGGGTATTTTGAAGAAGAGTCAGAAGAAGTTCCTGTTTATGAAACTTATTATGAAACAGAAGAATATGAAGAACCTGTTTATAGAGATGAACCAGTCTATAGAATGAAATATTATTATGATATCGATAGGTGGACATATGAACGGTCTGTAAAGACAAAAGGTAATGATAAATCACCTTATTGGGGCAAAGCAAATTTACAAGACAAAGAAAGAGTGAGAAGTGAAACGGAGACTTATACTATAAAAGGTATTACTGATGAAAAGGAAGCACAAACTAGAAAAGTTAATGTTGATGCTGATGTCTGGAAGAAATTAAAGATGGGGCAAACTGTCAAAATTCAAATTTATGTAGGAGGAGTAACCAAATTGAAAGAATAGGACTTAGATATATAATTAATATTTAAGATTTAAAGCAGTATAAAGAAGAGAAAATCTTTTTTATACTGTTTTTTTAGGTTAGAATAAATTGAAAAAGACTTGTTAAATATATTAAGTTTGGTATATAATTAATCTGAAAAAATAAGATTAAGGAGGATAAGATAAGGAAAAGGAAAATTTACAATAAGTGGACAAGATTATTATTTAGAAGCAGGGCAAACTATAATTATGCCTAAAGATGAGCCACATAGTGTGTATGGAGAAGAAAAGTTTAAAATGCTACTTGTAGTTTCTTTTTAAGAGGAGAATTTATGGAGAGAAAAAAATTAGTAAGAATAGAATCAATTTCTATGATTGTTATTACACTAGGAATATTCTTTTTGATATTTAATTTATATTTTATAATAAAAGGAATGAGTAGAGACATATTATATGTAAATAACAAGAATAGAGAAAGTGTAAAAAAATTATTTGAAAAAAGTGAGCAATATAAAGAAGTAAAAGATTTTGATCAAATAAAGAAAATTCAATATTTTTTAGCATTTAATAATATGGAATTTACAATATATTATAAAGATGGTAGTACTGATAAAATATATGATGGTGGACTAATAGATTTAAAAGAATATATAGAGAAAAAGGGATATAACAAGGGAAAAGTCCATGTGATATTAGGAATGGTTGTTATTTGTGCTTGTCTTGGGTTAAATGCTATAAGAGAAGATGTTGCAGAAAAAATTGATTTTATAGATAAAAAACAAATGGAGAATAGAGATGAATATATTAAAACCACAAAAAGTTAAATTTGATGAATCAGAAAAAATAGATTTAAAAAATATAGATAGAGACGAAGACATAGAACATTGTAAATTTAGCAATATAAGGATGCAGAATAGTGAAATAGAAAATGCTACATTTAGAGATGTAATATTTGAAAATTGTGATTTTTCAAATACTAAATTTATTGATAACACATTTATTAGATGTGAATTTAATAATTGCAAGTTGTCAGGATGTGATATGGCAGAAAATAGATTATATAATGTAACATTTATAGAAACAAATGCAAGTTATATAAATTTAGCAATAGCTAGTATAGAAAATGTACTATTTAAAGATTCTAATTTGAGAAATAGCTATTTTCAAGAAACAACAGTAAAAAATATATATTTCGAAAATACCGACTTAACCCAGGCACAATTTTTTAAAACTAGTTTAAGGAATGTAGATTTATCAAATAGTACAATAGAAGGAATAGCAATTACAATAGATGACATAAAAGGTGCTATAATTGACCAATCACAATCAATAGATTTGTTATATTTATTAGGTGTTAAAGTAAAATAATCAAAAGCAGGTAATTAGTTGATAATTATCTGCTTTTGTGATATAAATATTTATATAAATAAGGAGGTATATAAAATGGAATATAGAAAATTTGAAAATAAAATAATTGCAAGAATTGATAAAGGAGAAGAAATACTTGAAAAAATAAAAGAAATAGCATTAAAAGAAAATATAAAGTTAGCCAGTATTAATGCATTAGGGGCAACAAATGACTTTACTGTTGGTGTATATAAAGTTGATGAAAAGAAGTATTATTCAAATGAATTTAAAGGCAATTTTGAAATTGTTTCATTAACAGGAACAATAAATACAATGAATGGTGAATTTTATACACATATTCATATGAGTGCGGGAAATGATAAAGGAGAAGTATTTGGAGGGCATTTAAATAAAGCAGTAGTAAGTGCAACTTGTGAGATGGTAATAGACATTATAGATGGAAAAGTAGATAGATATTTTGATGAAGAAATAGGATTAAATTTATTTGAATTTTAAAATGTAATAATAAATCATAAAGTGATATGTAAATTTTTTATTCTAAAGAAAGGGATAGCATTATGATAAGATGTAAATGGTGTAATTTAAATAATCCTAAATATGTAGAATATCATGATAATGAATGGTGTAAACCTAACAATGATGAAAAATATTTATATGAAATGCTAATTTTGGAATCTTTTCAAGCAGGTCTATCTTGGGAATGTGTATTAAACAAAAGGGACGATTTTAGAAAAGCATTTGATAATTTTGAAATAGATAAAATTTGCAATTATAAAGAAGAAAAGATAGAAGAATTATTACAAAACGAGAAAATTATAAGAAATAAGTTAAAAATAAATGCAACTATAAATAATAGCAAAATTTTTAAGAAAATTCAAAATGAATATGGAACATTTTATAATTATTTAGAGACTTTTACAAATGATAAAATTATTTATGAAATTGATCAGACTACAAATGAGTTGTCAGATAGTTTGTCAAAAGATTTGAAAAAAAGAGGAATGAAGTTTGTAGGAAGTACAATTATTTATTCGTATTTGCAAGCAATAGGAGTTATATATTCACACGATAAAGAATGTTTTATGTATAAGAAAGGAAGTAAATAAAATGAAAGATGTAAAAATTTCAAATGATATAATATATATTGGAGCTGATGACAAAGACATTGATTTATTTGAAAATCAATATAAAGTTCCAAATGGAATCTCATATAATTCATATGTAATAATGGACGAAAAAATTGCTATAATGGAAACAATCGATAGAAGAAAAACAGATGAATGGCTAGAAAACTTAGAGAATGCCTTAAATGGTAGAGAACCTGATTATTTAATAATTTCACATTTAGAGCCAGATCATGCGTATAACATAGGAACAATAATAAAAAAATATCCTAATATAAAATTAGTAGGAAATAATAAAACATTTGCATTTTTACCTCAGTTCTTTGACATTGAAGATTTAGAAGAAAGAAAAGTTGAAGTAAAAGAAGGAGATATTTTAGAACTTGGAAAACATAAATTACACTTTATAATAGCTCCTATGGTACACTGGCCAGAAGTAATGATGGAATATGAAGAAAAAGAAAAAATATTATTTTCAGCTGATGGCTTTGGAAAATTTGGTACTTTAGATACAGATGAAGATTGGGATTGTGAAGCTAGAAGATATTATTTTAATATAGTTGGAAAATATGGTATGCAGGTACAAGCTGTATTAAAGAAGGCAAGTAAATTAGATATAAAAACAATTTGTCCATTACACGGTCCAATTTTGAGAGAAAATTTAGAACATTACATTAATAAATATGATATATGGAGTAAATATGAAACTGAAAGTGAAGGCGTTTACATAGCATGTGCTTCAATACATGGAAATACATTAAAAGTATGTGAAAAATTAAAAGAAATTTTAGAAGAAAAAGGAGCAGAAAAAGTTGTACTAGCTGATTTATCAAGAGAAGACTGGGCAGAAGCGGTTGAAGATTCATTTAGATATGGAAAAATAGTTTTTGCATCAGCAACATATGACATGGGAATATTTACTCCAATGAGAGAGTTATTATTAAATTTAAAAGAAAAAAATTATCAAAATAAAAAAGTTGCAATTATAGAAAATGGAACTTGGGCACCTAATGCAGCAAGATGTATGAAAGAGATTATTGCCACAATGAAAAATGTTGAAATAGTTGAACCTGTTGTAACTATAAAATCAACTTTAAAAGAAGAGAATATTGAAAAGTTAAATGAATTAGCTGAAAATTTACTAAAATAAACATTAGAGGTGGTTTTAATGAAAAAAGAAATTGTTTTTGTAACACATAATATTGGGAAAATAAAATCAGCAGAAAAATATTTTAAACATTTAAAATTTACTACATTTAATTATGAATTAGATGAACCAAGAAGTGATGATATAAAAGAAATAGCAACAGCTAAAGTGAAACAAGCTTATGAATTAGTTAAGAAGCCATGTATAGCACTTGATACTGATTTTAGAATTGAAGAACTAAATGGTTTTCCAAGAGCATTTGTGAATTTTTCTTTAGAAACAATAGGAATTGAAGGAATACTTAAATTAATGGAAGGAAAAGACAATAGAGCTTGTGCATTTAATGAATGTTTGGCATATCATGATGGAAAAGAGATTCATTATTTTTATGGAAGACATCCAGGAAATTTATCTACAAAAAAACAGGGAATAAATCGTGAAGAAAAATGGTCAGACTTATGGTACGTATTTAAACCTTTAGGATTTGAAAAAACTCTTGCAGAGATGAGTTCAGAAGAAAGAGAAAATAGAAGAAAAGTAGATGGCTCTGTTCAAGCAATGCAAGAATTTGCAAAATGGTATGAACATATTTGAATAGAAAAGTAGGTGTTATAATGATAAAAGTAATGTTTGTATGTTTAGGCAATATATGTCGTTCTCCTATGGCAGAATTTGTTTTTAAAGATATAGTAAAAAAACAAGGACTAGAAAAAGAATTTTATATAAAATCTTCTGCAACTTCTAGTGAAGAAATAGGAAATGATATTCATTATGGTACTCGTAATAAGCTGATACAAGAAGGAATATCATTTGAAAAAAGAGAGGCAACTAAATTAAAATCAGAAGATTATGAAAAGTATGATTATATTATTGGCATGGAAAAGGCAAATATTATAAATATACAGAGAATAGTTGGAAGAGATGTTGATAATAAAGTGTATAGATTATTAGAATTTTCAAATAATCCAAGAGATATTGCAGATCCTTGGTATACAGGAGATTTTGAAATTACATTTAATGATATAGTTGAGGGCTGTAATGGATTTTTGGAGTATCTAAAAAGTAATGAAAGAATAAGTTCGGAGGAGTAGTATGAAATATATAAAAATAGTATTGAAAATATTGTTACTTTTATGTTTTATAGCGATGAGTATGAGTTTTACAATTAAACATATAGTTATAGATACTTTTTCGCAAGAAATTCTTTCTAAAAAAGTATCAGGATATTTACTTGACGAAATTGTTTATGATGTAGATATAAATGAACTAGGAAAAATAGAAGATAATATTAGAAATAGCAAAACTACCAAGAAGATTACAGCTAAATTTATAGAGACAGTAGTAGAAAATGTTATTGGTAATGAAAAAATAGAAATGGATATAGAAAATGAAGTAGATATATTAATAAAAGATTATATGCCTAAAGAAACATCAGAAGAGAAATTACAAAATATGAAGAAAAATACGATTAAACAAATTACTAGAATAGAAAGTGGATTACAAGATGGTCTAATGGAGGATTCAGAAAATACTTACTTAACGATTTTTAAAATATATAATTTACTTACAAATATTTATTTTAGAATAATTATATCGATTGTAACTGTTATACTTACAATAGTTTTAATTGTATTAGAAAAATCTGGAACATTAAAGTTCATAAGGAATGCTAGCTTAATAACTACAGTATTTATGATAGTAATTTTTATAATTATTAAATTAATGACTGATTTTATTGATCAAAAATTTGCAGGGGGCTGGCTGCAAGAGATTAATATAGATTCACTAACTATATCTATTATACTGGGAGTCATAATTAGTAGTTCGTTATTCTTAATATATAAACACATAAATAAAACAGATAATTAGTTGATAATTATCTGTTTTTGTGCTATAAAGGTAATTAGTAGGAGAAAAAATATGAATTCAAGAGAATATTTAAACAAAAATGGTAATGATGATAAATTAATAGTTGTACCAGATAGTAGAGAATTTTCCAATAAAGAGATTGAAGCATTAACAGAATTTCAAGAAAGATTTTTTGAGCATGAAATTATTAGAGAAAATATAGAATTTAATAGTTTAATTCCTGAATTAAGTGTATCAAATATAGATATAAGCAAAAAATTTTACATGGATTTAGGATTTCAGGTAAGATATGAAAGAAAAGAAGATAAATTTTGCTTTTTGCAACTAGAAGAAAATCAGATAATGATAGAAGAAGATAATAACAATTGGAATACTGGAAAGCTGGAATATCCATATGGTCGAGGCATCAATATAAGCATGACAATTTCAGATGTTGAAAAAATGTATAATAAATTAAAAGAAAAAGATATCAAGTTTTTTCTGGATTTAGAAGTTCATGAATACAGAGTTAATGATGAAATTTCTTTGGATAAAGAGTTTTTAGTTCAAGATCCAGATGGATATTTGTTAAGATTTAATAATTAAAAGGAGAAATTTTTGTGAAAGATAAATATAAGAATATTCAATTAACTCAAGAAATAGATAAGGCAAATTGTGTAACACATTCAGGTAAGTTCCATGTAGATGACGTTATTTCTACAATATTTCTTAGTAAAATTAGAGAAAATATAATTTTAATAAGAGTTCCTACTATAGATGAAAAAATGGATATATCAAATAAAATGGTTTATGATATAGGATTTCGGAGAATTTGACCATCATCAAAAAAACAGAAATGGAAAAAGAGAAAATGGAATTTATTATTCATCAATCGGATTGCTATGGAGAAGATTTGGTAGAGAATATTTAAAACAATTAGAGGTTAAAAGTATAGATAGAACATTTGAATATATGGATAAAGAGTTAATTCAATATATTGATGCAACAGATAATATGCAATTAGAATATTTAGAAAGTAAGATAGTACCAGATTTTATAAAGCTGTGTAATCCTGAATGGAACGAAAATGTAGATGAAAATGAAGCCTTCATAAATGCTTTAAGACTAGCAGATGAATTTTGGAATATTTATATAAAACACGCTATTGCAGAAGTGGAAGCTATAGAAATTATTTTAAAAAGTAGTGATGAGTGTAAGGAATGCTATTTGGTATTTAATGTAGAAATGCCATATAGAAAAGCGATTAAATATATTAATAATAATAAAGTAAAGTACATAATTTTTAAATCAAGCAGAGAAGGATATGATATTAGAATTTTAAGAGATTCTTGCAAATTTAAAGATGAAATATCGCATGAGGCGGATATAAATATTGCTAAACAAATAATAGGAATAGATGATTTAATATATGTTGATGTTAATGGTAAATTATGTTGTACAAAAACATTAGAAAGTGCTATTAAGATTGTAAAATATAATGAAAAAATGATGGAGATAAAGTGATTTTGGATAACATAAACACAAATTAAGATTTAAAGTTTGGTTAAGAAAATAGTAAAGTCATAACTGAGATTAAATTTAAAAATTTTAATAAACAAAGAAAGGAAAAAAAGATATTACATAAAATGAAATTTAATGAAAGTCCATTTGAAAGAATAAAGAATGGAACAAAAACAATAGAATTTAGATTATATGATGAAAAAAGACAACAAATAAAAATTGGAGATCAAATAGAATTTTTAAAATTGCCAGATTTACAAGAAAAATTATTAGTTGATGTTATCAATTTATACAAAGAAGATACTTTTGAATACTTATTTAGAAAGGTATACTTAGATGAAGAAGAAATAAAAAGAAAGACAAAATCTATGTATCAGTATTATTCGCCAGAAAAAGAGAAAGAATATGGAGTTTTAGGTATTAAAATAAAAATTAACTAGACAAAACGAATATGGGCATTTTATATGTTGCTATGAAAGAAGCAAAAGAAGAAACTGGAATAAAAAATGTTATTCCAATTTCTAAAGATATTTATTCACTAGAGTTGATTAATGTAAATGGTCATGAAAAAAGAGGAAAGTATGTTGGTTCTCATGTTCATCTTAATGTTACATATTTATTAGAAGCCGATGAGAATGAAGAAATACATATAAAAGAAGATGAAAATAGTGGGGTAAAGTGGATACCAATTAATAAAATATTGGAGTCATCATCTGAAATATGGGTACGAGATAGAGTCTATGCAAAAATAATTGATAAAATGAGGAAAGATGAAATTATTACAAAAAATCAAGGAGGATATAAATGTTAGAAAATATAGATGTTTTATACCATAGTAGTATAAGAATAAGTAAAAATAAAGTAATTTATATAGATCCATTTAAAATAGATAAAAGTTATAATGATGCAGATATTATTTTTATAACACACGACCATTATGATCACTATTCTGAGGAAGATCTAGATAAAGTTATAAATAAAAATACAACTATTATAGTACCAGAAGGATTGTTAACAAAACTATTAAGAAAAGGCATAAATAAAAATGTAATTATTACAGTAGAACCAAATGAAAAGTATATGGTACAAGGAATCAAATTTGAAACAATACCAGCATATAATACAGAAGAGACTTTTCATCCAAAAGAAAATGGTTGGGTTGGTTATATCATTGTAATAGATGGTAGTAGATACTATATTGCAGGAGATACGGACATTACAGAAGAAAATAAAAAAGTAAAATGTGATGTTGCTTTTGTTCCAGTTGGAGGAACATATACAATGAATTTTAAAGAGGCTGCACAATTAATAAATGAAATACAACCTAAAATAGCAGTTCCAATACATTATGGTAGTGTAGTTGGAACAAAACAAGATGCCACAAACTTTATAAAATTATTACATCCAAGTATAAAAGGTATAATTTTAATTAAACAATAAATATAAGAATAGTAATTTGTGTTTTAAACAAATTGTGGAAATTTGTAAATACTGTAGACAAATAAAAGATATTATTGTAGAATAACAACATAGGAAATTGATAATTAGTGGAACGGTTTTGCCACCCAATATTATACGATTCATCGTAGGAAAGGCGGGTGGTGTTTATGGTTAAAGTGATACTATTTTTTTTAATATCATTGATGTTATCTTTAACATTAAACATTGCCTTGATGTCAGTTCTGTATAAGAACTGGGTAGATAAGCAACTACATAAATAAAAAATAAACCATTCTACTTTTGACGGAGATGAATGGTTTATTTAAATCTATTCCGGCAAAACCGTATCTAACGGAATTGTCATTTCCTATTTTTATTATACTCTAATTAAAGTAATAAAGTCAAGAAAATATGAAAATAATCCTCCTTTTTTGATAAATTTTAAAAAAGTGTTACTTTTTCTATAAATTTATCAATATATAAATATAAGTATAAACAATATGGCAAGAAATAGTTTGAAGGATGAGGACAATGAAAAAAATGAAAAAGTTTTTGCAACAAGAGAACTTGAAACAGAAGAAATGACATCATTATATGAAACAGAACAAGAGGCAATGAAGAATTATGATAGTTATAAAGTTGATAGTGCCAAAGTCTCAGATACTGCATTTAAAATCTATTTAACTAACTGTAATGGAATTGTAAAATATTATAATACATTTAATTTAACTAATTATGATGCAACAGATAATTTGAAAGTACATTTATTTAAAGAAAATGGAGATGAGATAATTGTTGAATTGACAAAGGAAAGATAGTTTTATAAAAAATTTATAGGCAGATAATTGATTGAAAATTATCTGCTTTTATGATATAAAAAAGACAAATATTAATATATTAGGATGAATTGAGAACTAATTATAATACAAAATGTAAAATGGAGAAATTTATGAAGAAATTATTAAAATATGTAATAATAGTTAGTATTGTAATAGCAATAATGGTGTTAGGTATAAATTTATATGTGAGAATATCAACCAAAAATCAGATTATCAAAGAAAATGAATATTTAAAATTATCGGATATAGATTGTATAATTATTTTAGGAGCTGGAATATGGGGAGATAAGCCAAGTTCTATGTTAGAAGATAGACTATTGGAAGGTATAAAATTATATCAAAATAATGTATCAAATAAAATAATAATGAGTGGAGATCATGGAAGAAAAGAATATGATGAAGTAAATATAATGAAAAAATATGCAATAGAAAAAGGAATACCATCAGAAAATATTTTTATGGATCATGCAGGTTTTTCTACTTATGAAAGTATATATAGAGTAAAAAATATTTTTGAAGCAAAGAAAGTTGTAATAGTAACGCAAAAATACCATTTATATAGAGCTTTATATATTGCAAATCAATTGGGATTAGAAGCATACGGAGTTGGAGCAGATCCTAGACAATATGTAGGAACAACATATAGAGAAATAAGGGAAATATTAGCAAGAGATAAAGATTTTTTAAAATGCATATTTAAGCCAGAGCCTACTTATTTAGGAGATACAATTCCCGTAAATGGAAATGGAGATATTACAAATGATGATAAAAAAGATATTTAAAAAATATGGAGCTAATATGAAAAAGAGTGTAATAATATTTCTTATAGTTTTTATTATAATTATTGTTGTAGTAACATTATTATATAATTTTAGAATTATACCATATAAACAATATTCTAATAGTGATTTCAATATTGAAACATATATTAGCAATGTAGATAAAGATAATGATGGTATAGATGATCAGACAGATATATTAAATAATGTAAGAGAATATATAAAAACAAAGCCTAAATATAAAAGCAAATATTATGGAGTAGGTTATCCTGATGATGAATATGGGGTTTGCACAGATGTTGTAGCAAATGGATTAAAAGGTGCTGGATATGATTTAATGGAACTGGTAAACGAGGATATCACAAGTCATAAAGAAAAATACAATATTGAAACTATAGACAAAAATATAGACTTTAGGAGAGTAAGAAATTTAGATATATATTTTAAGAACAATAATACTTCATTAACAAATGATTTATCTAAAATCGAAGAATGGCAAGGTGGAGATATAATTGTATTTAAAGACCATATAGGAATAATATCAGACAAGAGAAACCGAAAGGGAATTCCTTTTCTAATACACCATGCAAATCCAATGCAAATAAACTATGAGGAAGATGTATTAGAGTTATATGGACAAGAATATATTATAGGACATTATAGAATTAGTTAAAGCACAACAAGAAATTATAAAATCATAGTAAAAAATCACAATTTTTAGAGCAGGTAGTTAGTTGATAATTATCTGCTTTTGTGATAGGATGAGTAAAAATGAAATTGTAATTTGTAGAGGAGGAATATGTATGCAATTAATAATATATCCGTTTATTGTTTGTGTGGGAATTTTTTTGATACAACTTTTTTTCATAATAAGAAAAAACAAAATAGTATATAATGATATTCAAAAAAAAGATAAAAAACATTGGAAATTAGTTATAAAAATATTAGTAGCATTGATAATATCAATAATTGTAGGAGTTTTATCCTTTTACATATTAGGCATATATGTTTTAATAGGCTTAAATGCAGGACGCTAAAAGATTTATACAAATTACAATAAGTAAAGGAGATTCAAAAATGGAAACTTCAAAAGATTATAAAGATTTGATATTAGAACAATTAGATTTGTTAGATAATATAAATTGCAGAGCAATGATGGGAGAATACCTATTATATTATAATAAGATTTTATTCGGTGGAATATACGATAATAGACTACTTGTAAAGATAGTAGATAGTAATAAAAAATATAATATGCAAGAACAAATACCTTATGAAAGTGCGAAAGCTATGTATTTAGTTGATAATATAGATAATAGAGAAAAGTT
>CAKOYU010000006.1 GCA_934130975.1 uncultured Clostridia bacterium
GGTCGAGGCGACAGGGATCGAACCTGCGACCTCATGGTCCCAAACCACGCGCGCTACCAACTGCGCTACGCCTCGATAAAAGTTTTATTTGCTAAACGCTTATATATAATAGCACAAAAATAAAACAAATTCAAGGCTTTTTTGAAAAAAATTCAAAAAATTTCAAAATTAATCTCTACGCTTTGCAAACAAAGATAAAATACGAAGAAAAATATTAATAAAATCCAAGTACAATTCCATAGCACCATAAACATATAATTTTTCATCTTCGCAAAATCCTGCTTGTTGCATAAGTTTAATTTTATTCATATCATAAATAGTCAAACCAAAAAAGATAAGTAAGATAGCCCAATCTAAAGCGATATCTAACATAGTGCTTCCAACAAATATGTTAATAATAGTTAAAATAATTCCAACAAGAAGAGCTATAGATAAAATAGTACCCCAATTTGAGATGTCTTTATCAGTTTTATAGCCAATTAAAGATAGTACTCCAAACAAAGCTGAAGTTCCGGCAAAAGCATAAACGATTGAGGTCATTTCATATGCAACAAAAATTACTGATAAAGTAAAGCCATTTATGAATGCATAGGTAAAAAATAAAATAGTAACAGCTGTTGGTGAAAGTTTTTTAAACAATAAAGAAAAAATTAAAACAACAGCAATTTCTACAAGTCCTAATGCCATATAACTACCACTTGTAAGAACAGATATATATAATCCTGATTTATAAACATAGAAGGCAGTTAATGCACTTGCAAGTAAACCTAAAAACATTCTGAAAAATGTATTTGCAAGAACTTGGTTTGTATCTACAGTATGAATAGCGTTTCCATCATCATATGTTTCCATATTATCACCACCTTCCTAATATATGTAATAATTAATAATTATATATTATATTGTAAAGATAAAAAGATTAAAAGTCAAGAAAAATGTGATATAAGAATATGGCAATCATGGTCAACTTATATAAAGTTTAGTAAATTAATAATATATTGTTTTTTATACCTTGGTGTCGCAATCTCCATAAAAAAAGCTAGTATGTAGATTGCTCCATATCGCACTCGCATAAGCTCGTTTAGTCGCTTACGCGGTATTTCAAAAACAATATATTATTAATTTCTAAATATAGTTTTAGTAAGTTGTTTATTGTAGAGTATTATTCGTTATAATAGAAATTCAAATTCCTTTATTCCTTATAAAATCAACAATGATTCCACAAATAATAAATTCAACAGCAAATGTAAAACTTGATTTTATTAAAGTTAAACCTAAATGATAAAAAAGAGATATACCTAAAAATATGTATATTAATAAAACAAATACTGCTGAAATACATACAATGCCGGAAAATAATAGACCATATTTTATTATTTTATATGTATCTTTGTCTAAATTTTTGAGTTCTTCAAAAAATTTATTCATAATGACCTCCTGGTATAATTTTATAAATAAAATATCTTATAAATATGATAACATGGTCAATTGACAAAATCAAAGGAAATAAATACCAAGTATTGTAATTTAGGAAAAAGTATGATAGTATAGCAATTGTGGTAAAAATGTACGGTAGAGAACTGGTTATGAATGAATATAAACAAAACAGAACCGGTCCCAAATGTCCCAAAGATAGAGAGGAGAAAAAATGGCTAAAGCAAAGACAGTTTTTGTATGTAGTGAATGTGGAAACGAATCACCTAAATGGTTAGGAAAATGTCCAGCATGTAATAGTTGGAATACATTTTATGAGCAAAAAATCGAAAAATATACTGATACTAATAAAATAGAAAGAAAGATAAATAATACACCAAAGCCTTTAAATAGCTATGTAGGACAAGAAGCTAATAGAACTTCTACCGGATATTTAGAATTAGATAGAGTATTAGGTGGTGGATTAGTAAAAGGGTCCTTAATATTACTTGGTGGAGAACCTGGAATTGGAAAATCAACATTGATTTTGCAATTATGCGAAAAAGTGCAAGGTGATGGAAATGTATTATATGTATCTGGAGAAGAATCTGCTGAACAAATAAAATTAAGAGCAGATAGACTTGAGGTTAAAAATAATGAATTAATGTTTTTAGGAGAGACAGATATAGATGTTATAAAAGATGCAATTTTTGAGATGAAGCCTAAGCTTGTAATAATAGATTCAATTCAAACAATGTATTCTGAAGAAATCACTGCAGCTGCAGGTAGTGTAAGTCAAGTAAGAGAAATAACAGCTCAAATTATGAGAATGTGTAAAGCTCAACAAATAACTACAATTATAATAGGGCATGTAACAAAAGAAGGAAATATTGCAGGACCAAGAGTACTTGAACATATGGTAGATACAGTATTATATTTAGAAGGAGAAAGATATAATACATATAGAATTTTAAGAGCTGTAAAAAATAGATTTGGGTCAACAAATGAAATTGGAATGTTTGAGATGAGACAAGAAGGAATGTGTGAAGTTACAAATCCGTCAGATATACTAATAACAGAAAGGGAAGATAATCCATCAGGCTCATGTATTTTGGCAAGTGTGGAAGGAACTAGACCAATTTTAGTAGAAATACAAGCATTAACTTCACAGACAGTGTTTGGATTACCAAAGAGGACTGCAAATGGATTTGATTACAATAGATTAGCTGTCTTAATTGCAGTATTAGAAAAAAAAGCTGGTTTATCACTTGGAAATCAAGATGTATATTTAAATGTTGCTGGAGGAATGAAAATTACAGAACCAGCGGCAGATTTAGGAATTATAGCGACAGTTGCATCATCATATAAAAATATACCAATATCTCAAACGACGGTAGTTATGGGAGAAGTTGGGCTAACAGGAGAAGTAAGAAGAATCAATTTAATAGAAAAAAGATTGAAAGAAGCAGAAAAATTGGGATTTAAGACATGTATTATTCCAGAAAATAATAAAAAAGGCTTGAAAGATGACTATAAATTAGATATAATAGGGGTCAAGAATATAGGGGAAATGCTAAGAATACTTAAGATTAAGTAAATAGGTATTAAATTTTAAGGAGGTAGAGCATAATTATGAGCACAGTTAAAGAAGATCCAATAGCAACAATACTAAAAAAAATAGCCCCTGGAACTCCAATAAGAGAAGGACTTGAAAATATTCTAAAAGCAAAAACAGGAGCTTTGTTACTTATTACAGATAAGCAAGAAGTTATAGAAGAAGTGGTAGATGGAGGATTTTTTATAAATGAAGATTATACTTCATCAAAACTATATGAATTGGCAAAAATGGATGGAGCAATTGTTTTAAGTGGAGACTTGAAAAAAATATTATTTGCAAATGCACAATTAATTCCATCATATCAAATACCAACAGTAGAAACAGGAACCAGACATAGAACTGCTGAAAGAACAGCAAAACAAACAGGAGAATTAGTAATAAGTATATCTCAAAGAAGAAATATAATTACAGTATTTAAAGAAAATTATAGATATATTTTAGAAGATACAGAAGCTGTGTTAAACAAAGCAAATCAAGCAATTCAGACATTAGAAAAATATAGAAAAGTTTATGATAGTAAATTAAGTATTTTAAATGAATATGAATTTAATGATATAGTAACACTAGATAATGTATTAACAGTTATACAAAGAGCAGAAATGGTAATGAAAATAGTAGAAGAAATTAAAAAGCAGATTTATGAACTTGGAAATGATGGAAGATTAGTAAATATGCAATTAGAAGAATTAATAGGAGGACTTGCTAAAGAAGAGCTTCAAGTAATAAAAGATTACCAAGTGAATGATGCATATGCGGAAGAAATATTAGAACAATTATCAAAACTAAATCATGAAGACTTAAGAAAAGAGCCGATAATTGCAAAAATATTAGGATATGAGAGCTTTGAAAATTTTGAAGAATTAGCAGTATATCCTAAAGGATATAGAATACTAAGTAAAGTGCCAAGAATGCCTAACACAATAGTAGAGAATTTAGTAAAGTCATTTAAATCATTCCAACATATTTTAGTCGCAGAAATAAGTGATTTAGATAAGGTTGATGGAATTGGAGAAGTAAGGGCCAAAACTATAAAACAAACATTAAAGAAAATGCAAGAACAATTTGCATTTGATAATATATTAATATAAAAGTTGTTAAAAGTAAGATAATTTATTAATTACTAATCAGAGAAAGGAAGAAGAAAAATGAAGAAAGCATCAAATATTATAACAATAATAGCATTAATTTTAATTGTAGCATTAATAGGAGGAGTTGCATATGGATATTATAAAAAGGCTACAATGGAAGTTAAAAATCCAATAGTAACAATGGAAGTTAAAGATTTTGGAACAATAAAACTTGAATTATATCCTGATATGGCACCACAAACTGTGTCAAATTTTGTTGCTCTTGCACAACATGGATTTTATGATGGATTAAAATTCCACAGAATTGTAGAAGGATTTATGATTCAAGGTGGAGATTCTAATGGTGATGGTACTGGTTCGCCAAAGCTAAGTGACTTAGGAATTGATGGAGAAGATAGAGATTATTGTATAAAAGGAGAATTTTTATCAAATGGGTATAATAAAAATACTTTAAAACACAAAGAGGGTGTAATTTCTATGGCAAGAGCTGATTACACACAACAATATTCAAAAGCATTAACAACAGAAAGTTATAATTCAGCAGGTTCACAGTTTTTTATAATGACAGCAGATAATCCATCATTAGATGGAAGCTATGCACCATTTGGAAAAGTAATTGAAGGAATGGATATAGTTCATAATATTGAAAAAGTTGAAGTAAAAGAAGCTGAATCTTCAAGTAGTTCAAGTAGTGAGTCTTCATCAAAAAGTGAGTCAAAAGAAAAGAGTACACCTGTTAATGATGTAATAATCTCAAAAGTTTCAGTTGAAACATACGGAGTTGATTATGGAAAACCAGATACACTTGAAACATGGAATTATTCTGATTGGGTTTATAAAACATATGGAATTAATTTAAATCAATATCAACAATAAAATTAAAGTTGTCAAGAAGAGGTTTTGACAACTTTTTTTCTTGCAATATTATGTAAAATATGGTATAATTGAAATGTCGTGGCGAAAAGCCTGATAGAAGATATAACTAAAAGGAGAAAAACAAAATGAAAAAAAGAGAAGAAGCAATGAAAAAAGAGAGACGGATAGATGAACTATTATTATCGAATAGAGCTATTAATGCTTTAAAAAGAGTTCATATTGAAACAATTGAACAATTAATGACCAAAACAGAGAATGAATTGTTTAAGATTCCAAACTTAGGTGAAAAGACAAGATTAGAAATTCTTAAAGTAATTAGCCAACAGGAAGAAGAAAAAGTTGAAATAGATAAAGAAGGTAAAATAGAAAACTTAAATCTTCCGATTAGATGCATTCGAAAGTTAAAAAAATCAGGAATTAATTCAATAAATGTACTTTTAAAGTACACAAAAAATGAATTAAGAGAGATTGATGGAATTGGTTCTAAGACTGTAGAAGATATCTGTAAAAGATTAAAAATTATAGACTTAGAATTACAACCAGTATCATTAGAATATCCTAATGATATTTTAATATTGAATCTGTCACTTAGATCCTATAATGCTTTAAAAAGAGCCAATATAAATACAATAGATCAGCTTATAGCAATTACAGACTTAAAAAATATAGATGGTGTGGGAGAGATAAGTGCAGAAGAAATAAAGTTAAAATTAAATAGTTATATCTAAAAAGATAGCGAATTAGAAAATAATTTTTCTAATTCGCTATTTAAAAAAAAAAAGTGGTCAAAATCCACTTTTTATGCAATAGCTACATTTAATTTTTTTGATAAACTAGATTTTTTTCTAGAAGCTGTATTTTTTACGATTACACCTTTTGTGCAAGCTTGATCAATTTTCTTTGTTGCTTCTGCAAATAAAACTTTTGCTTCTTCTATTTTTCCGGCTGCAATAGCTTCTTCAAATTTCTTAACAGCTGATTTATATCCAGTTTTTATCATATTATTTCTTAATGTTTTTTTCTCAATAACTTTAACTCTCTTTTTTGCTGATTTAATATTTGGCATGTTTGATGCACCTCCTCTTGGTAAAAATAATCTATAACGTGTACCATTATATCATACAAGTTTGGATTTGACAAGGGTTAAAATGAAAATTTTACAAAAACAACCAATGTTAAATTTGGTTGACAAAATTCCAACTAAAATTGCTTGAAAGTTTTTGAACATATTGTTAAAATATAATTAAGAATTTCACAATTAAATACATACAACAAAAAATAAAAGGAGAGAAGAATATGAAATTTAATGAAAAATTAATTGAATTAAGAAAAAAAGAAGGGTTATCACAAGAAGAATTAGGATATAAGTTGAATGTTACAAGACAAACAGTATCTAAATGGGAATTAGGGCAAACAACACCTGAGATGGAGAAGTTGTTAGAAATTAGTAAGTTATTTAATATTAGTGTGGATGAATTAATTAACGGATCAGAAATCACTATAAATACACAAACTTCAAAGATAGAAGATCAACCAATTATGAATACTAATGATAACAAAAAAGAGAAAAATATGAAGATTATAATAATAGGAGCATTAGTGTTAGTAGTTATATTAATAGTAGTAAAGATTGCAATAGCATTACCTATATTTAATAAAGTTAATAATACAATAGATGATGCATCAAATCAACAAAAAAATATTATTGAAAGAGTAATAGAGATTTTTGATAAAGTATTAAATAAAATCGAAGATGGGTCAAGCCAAAATGATGCAAGTAAATTTAATGGTGAATTGTCAATTTTTAATGGAACTCAAATGGGGATGATTGCAAATAAATGCTTAGATAGTGTAATTACGAGGAATAATACTAATGAAAAAAAGATTACAGTAAAATATAAAGATGTAGAGACACAAGATGTTAATGAACTGAAAAATATAAAACTAAGTATAGATGATCTTACAGAATATGAAATCTTTTATGAATATGATGAAAATGGTTATATAAATAAAGTAACAATTGAAGAAGTAGAAAAAGTAAAAGAAACAGAAACAATTAACAAACAAGATGTAACATCATTTAATTTTCAATTTACATACTTCAATGGAACTAAAAAGGGAATGGCAGTAAAAAGTTATCTAGACCAATTAATAACAAACAATAAAACAAATGATAGAAAAATAACTGTAAAATATAATGAAACAGAAACACAAGATCCAGAAGAGATTAAAAATTTAAAACCAAATTTTGTTGATTTAAATGATTATGAAGTATCTGTTGATTATGATGAAAATGGTTTTATAAATAAAGTGACTATTGAAAAATTATAATGGAGGTAAAATATGATAATATTAATTATACTTGCAGTTTTATTAATTATTATATTGCAAATGTATAATAGTTTGGTAAAAGAAAGAAATAAAGTAAAGCAAGCAGAATCAGGAATAGATGTGTATTTAAACCAAAGATTTGACTTAATTCCAAATTTGGTAGAATGTGTAAAAGGATATTCAAAACATGAACAAAAAATATTTACTGAAATTGCTGATTTAAGAACAAACTATTTGAATCAGAATAAAAATATAAAAAGTGCTGAAAATTTAAATAATAAAATGAATCAACTTATAGCAGTTGCAGAAAATTATCCAGATTTAAAAGCAAGTGAACAATATTTGAACTTACAAAAGAATTTAACAAAAATAGAAAGTCAATTACAAGCTGCGAGAAGAATATACAACTTAGAAGTAACTAATTATAATACTAAATTAGAAGTTGTGCCATCTAATATAATAGCAAGTTTATTTGGATTTAAACCAGCTCAGTTATTTGAAATAGAAGAATATAAAAGAGAAAATATAAATATAAAATTAGAGGATTAGTGATATGAAAACGATTGATGAAATATATAATGAACTACAAAATGACAATGAATTGAGGAACTCGTGGAAAGAAGCAAAAGATCAAAATCAAAAAGTGAAAAAGATAGCTATAATAGTATTTTTGGTAATAGATTTGTTGATATTATTATTTTGTAAAAATATAATAAATTCAATTGTTGTTATAAGTTATATAATGTTTATTGTCCTAATAATGAATGTAATAGTAGGAACTATAATTTTGGTTATAACAAAATTAAGTGAAAAACAAACAGAATTTACTAATCAGTATAAAAATAAAGTAATTAAGAGAATAATAGATAATTTTTATAGCAATGCAGAGTATTTTCCAGATAAACCTATGCCGAAATATATCTATGAAAAGCCTCAATATGAATATTATAATTGTTATAATTCACATGATTATTTTGAAGCAATGCTAGATAATAAATATAGTATTCAAATGGCAGAAATATTAGCAGAAGAAGAAAAAGAAAATATTGACGAATATATCAATCGATATGCTCATGAAATTCAAGGTGAAACTATTGAGAATAAGAGGGAAAGAATAACAAAGTTTAATGGATTATTTGCTAAAGTTGATCTGGAAAAATCTATTAATTGCGAATTGAGGATAATGCAAGATGGAAAGTTGACTTTAGAAAATGATAGATTAAATATGGATTCTAGTGAATTTGAAAAGTATTTTGATGTAAAATCATCAAATAAAATTATAGCAATGCAAATATTGACGTCAGATATTATGGAAGAATTGGTAGAATTTGAAAATAAAACTAAAATGCAATATGACATTTGTATAATTAATAGTGAACTATATTTAAGATTTCATTTTGGAACACTAAATGTTGATGTTGATGCAATAAAAAATGAAGCGTTGGACAAAGATGTTCTTAGCAAGTATTTTTACATGATTAATTTTTCATATAACTTATCTAAAAAAATTATAGAAACAATAGAGAATGTTGAAATATAGAAATTCTCTCAAAAGGTATTTGCCTTTTTGAGAGAATTTTTTTGCAGGAAAGCTTAAAAAAGATAAAATCACTCAAAAATCTTGCACTAGGCTAAATAATATGTTATAGTAGTACTGGTAGGAATGGCTACCAAACACAAGAAAGGTAAGTGATAGAATGATAGCATTAGGTAGTGATCACGGAGGATATAAATTAAAAGAAGAGATAAAAAGATATTTAGAAGAAAAAGAAATTGAATACACAGATTGTGGAACATTTAATGAGGAAAGTGTAGATTACCCTGATATTGCAAAAACTGTAGCATTAGAAATACAAGACAAAGAATGTGATAAGGGAATATTAGTTTGTCGTTCTGGAATTGGTATGAGTATAGTTGCAAATAAATTTAGAGGAATAAGATGTGCTAAATGCAATGATGAAGAAGAAGCAAAATATTCAAGAATGCACAATGATGCAAATATATTAGCACTGGGAGCAGATTATATAGATACAAGCAAAGCTATAAAAATTGTAAGAATGTGGATAGCAACTGAATTTGAAGGTGGGAGACATCAAGAGAGAATACAAATAATAGATGAAATAGAAAAAGAAAATATGAAGTAATGGAGGCCAAATTTAAATGTGGGGAAATATAGCAATAGCATTTTTATTAGCATTTATAGTATCATTTATGGCTACTCCATATACTATAAAAATAGCTGATAAGATTGGTGCGGTAGATGTGCCAAAAGACAAAAGAAGAATGCATACTAAGAAGATGCCTAAATTTGGAGGACCAGCAGTAATAGTTGGTTTCTTAGTATCAATGTTTTATTTAATAATTGTCATGAGTATTGAAGGTAGTATAGATTTGTTCGCAGAACAAGAATATGGCAAGAAATTGTTAGGCGTATTGCTTGGAATAGTAGCAATTGCAGTTACAGGAGTTTTAGATGATACTAAAACATTAACATGGTGGCAACAATTATTAGGACAAGTTACTGCGGCTGTAATTGTGGTTTCATTTGGAATAAGAATAGAACATTTAGATATTCCATTTTTATATAGAATTGGTTTAAATGATGTCTTTTCTACAATTGTTACAATAGTGTGGATTGTTGGGGTAATAAATTCTATAAATTTAATTGATGGATTGGATGGATTATCTTCAGGAATATCATTAATATCATGTATATCATTATTAATTATATTTTTAATGAATGATTCGCCAATGATTGCAACTATAATAGTCACAGCAATGAGTGGAGCACTAGTTGGATTTTTACCATTCAATTTTTCACCAGCAAAGACATTTATTGGTGATACAGGTTCAAACTTTTTAGGATTTATGTTAGCTGTAGTATCAATATTAGGAGTAGCAAAAACATATACAGCAGCAGTAATAGTTTTGCCAGTAATAGTATTAGGATTACCTATATTTGATGTATTGTTTGCAATAATAAGAAGAATTGCAAAAGGAAAATCTATAAAAGCAGTGTTTAAACCAGATAAAGGACATTTACATCATAAATTAGTTGCAAAAGGATTTACACAAAAACAAGCAGTATTAATACTATATGGTTTAAGTGCTTCTCTTGGTATGTTCGCAATAATATTATTTGACAGTGGAATTTGGAAAGCTTTATCATTTTTATTAATGATAATTGCAGCAGTTGCTTTAGGGTATAGAAATTTTGTGAAAGAAAAAGAAAAAAAACCGAAATTAATAGATAATAAATAATTTGTACCTTGAGAAAGGATGAGATTAAAAATGAAACAAAAAAAGAAAAAAAAAAAAATAGTACGTTGAAAGAATTTAAGGAATTTGCACTAAAAGGAAATGTTATGGATATGGCAATTGGTGTTGTAATAGGAGGAGCATTTCAAAAAATAGTTAATTCTTTAGTTAATGATATAATAATGCCAGCAATATCAATGCTTATAGGAAAAGTGGATTTTTCAGATATGGTATTAAATGTTGGAAATGCCTCAATAAAATATGGGAATTTTATAACGACAATAGTAGATTTTTTAATAATAGCATTTTCAATTTTTATAGCCCTAAAATATATGACAAAATTAAGCAAAATAAAAGATATTAGCGAAGAAATGGCACTGAAATTAGACAAAAACGGAAATGTAAAAGAATATATTGAAGAAAAAAAGAAAGAAGAAGAAAAAGAGCCAGAAACAAAAATCTGTCCATATTGTTTAACAGAAATAAAATATCATGCTACAAGATGTCCTAATTGCACATCAGAGTTAGTTGATGAGAAAATAGAAGCGTAAAGAAAGGAACAAAAAATGAAAGACCAAATAATAAAGTTTTTAGCTTATAATGGAAAGATTTCAGTTACATGTATATCTACAACAAATATGGTAGAAGAAGCTAGAAAAATTCATGATTTAAGTCCATTGGCAACAGCTGTAATGGGAAGAATCTTAACAATAACAGCCTTAATTGGAGCTGATATGAAAAATGATACAGATAAATTAACAATACAAATAAAAGGAAATGGACCAGTAGGGAAAATAGTCGCTGTAGCTGATAATACACCAAGAGTAAAAGCATGTATAGCAGAGCCACATGTTGAATTACCATTAAATGAATTTGGTAAATTAGATGTAGGTGGAGCTGTAGGAAATGAAGGGTTTATAAATGTAATAAAAGATATTGGATTAAAGGAACCATATATTGGTGTAAGCCCATTAATGTCAGGAGAAATTGCAGAAGATTTTGCAAATTATTTTCAAACATCAGAGCAGAAACAAACAGCGGTAGCTTTAGGAGTATTAGTAGATAAAAATGGAGTACGTTCAAGTGGAGGATATATAATAAGTCCTATGCCAGATGCAACAGACGAAGAAATATCAAAAGTAGAAAAGGCTATATTTGAAGCTGGGGCAATGTCAAGAATGTTAGATAATAATTTGACACTTGAAGAAATTGCTAAAAAGGTTACTGGAGATAAAAAAGCTAAAGTAATAGATACTTCAAAAGAGCCTAAATATGAATGTGAATGTAATAAGCAAAGATTTGCAGATGGATTAATGACACTTGGAAAAGAACAATTGACAGAATTAATTGAAGAAGATGGGAAAGCAGAAATTAAATGTCAATTTTGTAATAAAGTTTATAATTTTAATAAAGAAGAATTAGAAGAAATATTAGAAAGGATAGGAAAATAAAATGGAAGAATTAATAGTATTTGGACACAAAAGTCCTGACACAGACACAATTTGCTCATCAATAGTAATGGCAGATTTACAAACAAAAATAAGAGGCGAAAAAGTAGTACCTTGCAGATTAGGAGAAATAAATGAGGAAACAAAATTTGCATTAAAAAAATTCAATGCAGAAGAACCTAAATTAATTGAAAAAGTAGAAGAAGGACAAAGAGTAATATTAGTGGATCATAACGAGTTTTCACAATCAGTAGAAGGTATAGAAAAAGCAAAAATAGAAACAGTAGTAGACCACCATAGAATTAACAATTTTGAAACTGCAGAACCACTATTTTATTATGCTCAACCAGTTGGATGTACATCAACAATATTATTTGAATTATACAAAGCAAATAATATAGAAATACCAGCTCAAATGGCAGGATTAATGTTAAGTGCAATAATTTCTGATACATTATTATTAAAATCTCCGACAACAACTGAAAAAGATAAAGAAACATTAGCTGAACTTGCTAAAATAGCTGATGTAGATGTAAATGTTTATGGATTAGATATGTTAAAAGCAGGAACAAACTTAGATAAATATACAGAAGACGAATTAATTCGTTTAGATGCTAAAAAAATAGAGAAAGAAGATATTAAATATGTTATTGCTCAAGTAAATACAGTAAGCATTCCTGATGTATTAAAAAGAAAAGCTAAAATTGAACAAGAAATAAATAAAGAAATTTTAGCTAAAGGTTTAAGTTTATTTGTATTTGTAATTACAGACATTGTAAATAGCAATTCAGAAGCTATTGTTTTAGGGGATAGAGTTGATGCAATATCAAAAACTTATGAAGTTAATGATAATATTGCAGTTATGCCTGGTGTAGTTTCTAGAAAGAAACAAGTGATTCCATTAGTGGAAAAGAATATATAAATGCATTGTTACAATTCATATTTTATAAAAAACGTATTTAGAAATTAATAATATATTGTTTTTTATACCTTGGTGTCGCAATCTCCATATTAAAAATACTAGTATGAAGATTGCTCCATATCGCACTCGCATAAGCTCGTTTAGTCGCTTACGCGGTATTTCAAAACAATATATTATTAATTTCCTAAAAAGTATATAGTATGGTTATGAATTGTAAATGCAGATTTTATATAGAGGAAAGTCGAGTGAATTTTCACTTGACTTTTTTTGCATTTAAGTATATACTTTTATCCATGAGAATAAAATATAAAGAGGTAAAAATGAAAGTTAAAGAATTAGCAATAATAATACTAATGATAAGCACGTTAATGATATTAGGCACAAATGCAGAAGCAACAACAGGTAAAATAAATTCTGAGACAGTAAGATTAAGAAAGGAACCAAATACTAGTTCAACGATAGTAGAGCAATTAGACAAAGACTTAGAAGTAGAAATTATTGAAGAAGAAGATAATTGGTATAAAATAAAAACAAAAGTAAATGGAGAAAGCATAACAGGATATGTAAGCAAAAAACTTGTTGATACCAATGATAATAATGATGTAAAGACTGAAGAAAATGTTACAACATCTGAGGAAGCAACAAAAACTCCAATAGAAACTGAAACAAAAGTTGATCAAACAAATCCAGAAATTGTACTTTATGAAGAAAATGTAGATATTGCAGAACCAACAACGACAACTGTAGATACAACAAATGAAATAAAAGAAAATGAACAATATTCATTAAGCCAAGAAACATCATTAAAAATAGTACCACTTATAAATTCAAAAGCTAGAACAAAAATAAGCGGAAATGTAAAGGTAATAGAGATAATTAATGATTGGTGTAGAATCGAAAATGATACTGAAAGTGGATGGGTAAGAAAAAGTTTATTACAACAAACAAATCAAGATCAACAAGTAGTAGAAGAAACACAACAGCCAGTGCAAGAGACGACTCCAGAAGTGACTGAAGATACTTCTACAACAGAAAAAAAAGAAGAAACAATACCAACAGTAAAAGAGATAAGTAAAACAGGGTATGTAACTGCAGATTCATTAATGGTAAGAAAAGAAGCATCAGCATCAAGTGAAGACTTAGATAGCTTATCTAAAAATGATAAAGTACAAATAACAGGTCAAGTAGATGGATGGTATCAAATCAAGATAAATGGCAAAACAGGATATGTATCAGCAAAATACATTTCAGATACAAAAGTAGCTGAAACAACATCAAGAAGTGGTAGTACAATAAAAGAAGAAAAAGTTACACCAATGGAAGTAGAAGAAAAGACAGAGGAAACAACAAGTTCAACTGCTTCAGATTCAAATAAAGGAACATCAGTAGTTGAATATGCTAAAAATTATCTTGGATGTAAATATGTATCAGGAGGTTCATCACCAGCAACAGGATTTGACTGTTCAGGATTTACATCATATGTATATAAAAACTTTGGAGTATCACTAAGTAGATCATCTAAAGGACAAATAAATGATGGAGTTGCAGTATCAAGAAGTGATTTGCAACCAGGAGACATAGTAGTATTTAATAATTCAGGAAATACTGCAATAGGTCATGTTGGAATATATATCGGGGGAGATAATTTCATACATGCTGCAAATCCAAGCCAAGGTGTAACAATAACATCATTATCATCAAGTTATTATGGCAAAAGATATGTAGGAGCAAGGAGAGTAAATTAATTGAATAGACCAATTTTAATTGTAGTAATTGGTTATATTATAGGTATAATATGGGGGATATACTTTAAAGTAAGTATACTCCCATTTTATTTTTTTCTATTTGTAATATATATTATAATCAAATTACCATATAAAAAAAGAAAATTTAACATTCTTTCAATAAAAAGATATTTTAGATATATCAAATTAATTTTTAAAATCAATATTATTACAACAATTATTATTTCATCTTTTATATCAAATACAATAATTAAAATTCTAGAAAATAAATATGAAAATTTATATCATGAAGGCGAAGAACTAAATATTAGTGCAATTGTAATAGGAAACAAACAAGAAAAAGATTATTATGATAGATATAAAATAAAGGTTACTGATGGAAAGTATAAGAATACTCAATTATATATTAATGTATCAAAAAAGAAACAACTAGAATATGGAGAGAAAATAACTGTTCGAGGAGAATTTAAAGAACCATCTAAAGCAAGAAATTACAAGGGTTTTAATTACAAACAATATTTAAAAACATTAAAAATATATGGAACAGTAAAAGCAAAAAAAATTGAAATATTAGCAAAAAACAAAGCAAGCCCAATAATGCAGATTGCAAATAAGGCATTTTTAAAAATTAAAAATAACATTCAAAGAACATATAGTAACAAAATGCAAAAGATAATTTTAGGGATAATGTTAGGAGACACGACAGGAATTGATGACGAGACTAAGGAAGATTTTGCAAACAGTAATATTTCACATGTTTTAGCAGTATCAGGGTTACACATATCATATATTATATTGCTAGCTACGAAGTCAACCAAAAGTATATTTGGAAAAAGACAAAGCAAGATTATTGCAAGTATAATTTTAGTAATATATATGGCTGTTACTGGATTTAGCATATCTGTTGTAAGAGCAAGCCTTATGGGGATATTAACATGTATGGCATTTGTAGTATATAGAAAAAGTGATACATTAAATAACATTGCAATATCAGCACTAATAATATTAATAAGTAATCCATATAACCTAATAAGTATAAGCTTTTTATTGACTTATGGTGGGACGTTAGGGATAATATATTTTCAGCTAGTTATAGAAAAAATAATAAAAAGCTTTAAAATAAGAAATAGAAAATGGAAATATGTTTATTTAAGAGCACAAAGAAAATGTGAAAATATTATTTCAATAATATCTGTATCAATTTCAGCCCAAATTATCATCGCACCAATAATGGCACTATATTTTAATAGTGCTGGATTAGGTTTTTTAATAACTAATTTATTACTTAGTTGTGTAATAGGAATAATAGTAATTGGCGGTTTTATTCAAATTTTAATATCATTAATTTCAATAAAAGCAGGTATAGCACTTGCAAAGATAATTGAGATTCCACTATATGGAATAATAATAATTTCAAAAATAAATATTGCAAATTTTAAAGTTATAACACCAGACATTTATCAAGTTATTTTATATTATTTTACAGTCTGTATTTTAGCTTATTTGTATAAAGTTTTTAATCAAAGACATTGCAGTATAACTCAAGAAAGAATCAAAAATATTTTATATTTATTAAGGTATAAGTTAAGACCATGTTTTAAGAAAATCAGAATATTAATAATTATTTTAGTCATTGTATTTTATTCAATTAACAAAATTCCAGATAATTTAAAAATTTATTTTATAGATGTAGGGCAGGGAGATAGCACATTAATAGTTACACCTAATAACAAGAAAATTTTGATAGATGGTGGGGGTAGTAGTTCATATGATGTTGGTAAAAATACATTGTTACCATATTTATTAGATAGAAAGATTAAAAAGATAGATTACATGCTAATTAGCCATTTTGATAACGACCATGTTCGGCGGATTATTATATATTTTACAAGAAATTAAAGTAGGAACAGTAATTATAGGGAAGCAATATGAATCTTCTGAGAATTATAAAGAATTCCAAAGAATAGTTAATATGAAGAAAGTTAATACACATGTAGTAGAAGCCGGAAATAAAATTCAAATTGAGACTAACTTATATTTCTATGTATTATGGCCGACAAGCACAAATATGATTTCTGATAATGCTATAAATAATAATTCGTTAGTATGTAAGCTAGTATATAAGAATTTTTCAATGTTGTTTACAGGTGATATTGAAGAGATTGCAGAAAAAGTAATCCTTTCAAAATATGTTAATAAACAAGAGGTACTAAATGCTGATATTTTGAAAGTTGCTCACCATGGTTCTAAAACTTCTTCTATAAAAGAATTTATAAACGCAGTTAATCCTAAATATGCTGTTATCGGAGTAGGCAAAGATAATAAGTTTGGACATCCTTCTGAGAAAACTTTGGAAACTTTGAATGATAAAAATGTGAAGATTTATAGGACTGATATTTCTGGAGAAATAATGATTATAATTGATGGAGATATTGTGAAGGTAAAAAGTTTTTTGAATACGAGTTGAGAGTTATGAATGCAATAAATTTTGTATAAAAATTACAACCTTGGTAATAATATGAAAAACGGAAGGTTGTGATAGGTTGAAAAATAATTACAATTTTGGCTGCTTCAAATTTCATTTAAAACGCGGTTACATACACCACGTATGCGCCCTTGCCTTTTAAATAAAATTTTCATTGCCAAAATTTGATTCTTTTCCAACCTAGTTCGTGCCTTGAGAAAGGAATGAATAAAAATGAAAAATACATGGAAAATCATAATTATAAGTGTAGTATTAGCAATATGTGCAGGAATGGCAACATATTTTATAGTAAGGCAAAATAAAAAAAGTGAAACAATACCAGAAACAAATACTTATATATCGGAAAAAATAGAAGATGAATGTACAGAAGAATATAATGAAGAGCAGATGGCAAACCAGAATACAACAGAAGTATCATCAACAGAAGAAAAAGTAGCTGCAAATGCAATATTAATATTAAAAAAATATTATACAAAATGTGATCATACAATAAACGAATATGTAGAGCTACCAAAAGAATTAGTAAATTTAACAAAAGAGCAAGTTCAAGAAAAATATGCAGATTGGCAAGTAATAGGATTTGAAAAAGGAAAAATAACATTATATAAAGAATTTGATGATGTTTGCGGAGAACATTTTAAACTAAAAATAGAAGATGGAAAAGTTGTTGTATATACTGTAAATAATGATGGAACAGAAACTCTTTATGAAAAAACTAATATTTCAAGTGAATATCTTACAGAAACAGATTTACTTAATATGCAAGATGGATTAGAGATATATGGAAAAGAAGAATTAAATCAAGTTATTGAAGATTTTGAGTAATAAATTAAAGACAAGCCACATAAAATTAAACTAAAGAGATTAACGAGGAGGAAAATTATGTGGGAAACTTTAAGAAAAGAAGATATTGTACAGAAACTAAGGACAAAGCAAGGTGTTGGATTATCACAAAGAGAAGTACTTTTAAGAAAACAGAAATATGGAAGTAATAAATTAGAAGAAAAAAAGAAAGAAACATTATTAGTAAAATTTATAAAACAATTTAATGATTTTATGATTATCATTTTAATAATAGCATCAATTTTATCAGCGGTTACTTCATATTTTCAAGGAGAAAATGACTATGTGGATTCAATAATAATTATTGCAATTGTAGTATTTAATGCACTAATGGGAGTAATACAAGAGGCAAAAGCAGAAAAATCAATTGAAGCATTAAAACAAATGACTCCGCCTAAAGCTAAAGTAATAAGAGATGGAAGAGTACAAGAAATCCATGCAGAAGAGCTAGTTCCAGGAGATATTGTAGAACTAGAAGCAGGAATTTATGTCCCAGCTGATTGTAGATTATTAGAAAGTCATAATTTAAAAATAGAAGAATCAAGTTTAACAGGAGAAACAGAGCCAGTATTAAAAAATGCTGATATGGTGGTGCAAAATGATGTACCATTAGGTGACATGTTAAATATGGCATTTATGGCAAGTATCGTGGTAAATGGTCATGGAAAAGCGGTAGTAACTGAAACTGGTATGAATACAAAAGTAGGTAAAATTGCAAATATGATTATGGAAGATGAAACTCCAGAGACGCCAATTCAAAAGAAGTTAGCACAAGTTGGAAAAACATTAGGAATAGTATGTTTAGTAATTTGTGCACTTATATTTTTTATAGGAATGATAAAACATATAGACCCAATTGAAATGTTTATGACATCAGTAGGGTTAGCTGTTGCAGCAATCCCAGAAGGATTACCTGCAATTGTAACGATTATGCTATCAATTGGTGTAAGCAAAATGGCAAAAAATAATAGTATAATAAGAAAATTACCGGCAGTAGAAACATTAGGGTGTAGCAATGTTATTTGTTCAGATAAAACAGGAACTTTAACTCAAAATAAAATGACTGTTGTAGAAATAAAAGCTAGAGATACAATGTTAGCAAGTAAATTGGCTACAATGTGTACAGATAGTAATATTATTCATCAAAATGGACAAACAAAAGTAAATGGAGAGCCTACAGAAATTGCATTAGTACAAAATGGACTTAACCATAATTTGAATAAAAATGAATTATATAAAGAAATGCCAAGAGTGGCAGAAATTCCATTTGATTCAAACCGTAAAATGATGACAACAATACATAAAAATAGAGGAAAATACCTTGTTATAACCAAAGGGGCTCCAGACATATTGCTTAATAAATGTAATTTAATGAGTATGGAAAAACATAGAATTGAAGTTGAAAATCAGCAGATGGCAGAAAAGGCTTTAAGAGTAATTGCGGTGGCATATAAAGAGATTGACAGTTTACCTAGAAGTTCAGAAATGAATCTATTAGAAGATAATTTGAATTTTGTTGGCTTAATTGGAATGATAGATCCTCCAAGAGAAGGTGTAAAAGAAGCGGTACGTACTTGTAAAAGAGCAGGAATTAAAACTGTCATGATTACTGGTGACCACATTGCAACAGCTAAAGCAATTGCAAAAGAGTTGAATATTTTAGAACCACGTGATAAGGCAATAACAGGAAAAGAACTTGATAGAATTTCACAAGAACAATTAGTAAAAGAAATAAAAGATTATTCAGTATTTGCAAGAGTAACTCCAGAACACAAAGTTAGAATAGTAAAAGCTTGGCAAAGTGCAGGGAATGTAGTTGCTATGACGGGGGATGGAGTAAATGACAGTCCTGCATTAAAATGTGCAGATATTGGAATTGCAATGGGGAAGAATGGCACAGATGTTGCTAAAAATGCATCTGATATGATATTAGCAGATGATAATTTTGTTACAATTGTTAAAGCTGTAAAACAAGGTAGAAATATATATGATAATATCAAAAAAGCAATTCACTTTTTGATTGCAACAAATATAGGGGAGATAGTAACTGTATTTATGGGACTTGTTCTTGGTTTAAAATCACCATTATTGGCAATTCAATTATTATGGATTAATTTAGTAACAGATTCTTTGCCTGCAATTGCAATAGGATTAGAACCACCTGAAAAAGATATTATGAAAAGACCACCTATTGATAATAAAAAGGGAATTTTTGCGGATGGATTATGGAATAAAATTGTTGTTGAAGGAATTATGCTAGGTGTTTTGACTCTTATTGCATTTGGAATAGGAAATAAATATTATAATTTAGAGGTTGCAAGAACAATGGCGTTTGTTTCTTTAGGATTATTGGAACTTGTCCACAGTTTTAATATAAAAAGTGAACAATCTATATTTAAAATTGGGTTATTTGAGAATAAGTATTTGATTGGGAGTTTTGTATTAGGGGCTATAGTTCAAACAATTGTTGTTTGGGTTCCATCATTAGCAGATGTGTTTAAATTAGTTCCATTGACTCAAGTACAATGGTTTATTACAATTGCTATTTCATTACTTCCTATAGTGATTGTTGAGTTGCAAAAGAAGTTTGTTGCTATGAATTTTGTTAAGGTTATTTATATGAGAAAACAGGAGGCATAATTAATTTATATATAGTGAGGCACGGCACATTTGTTTTAGAGAATTGATGGGCCGTGGCTTTTGAATTAAAACTTTATTTGACTTCTAATAATTTTTTCTTTTCTTTTTCTAATTGCTTTAAACTTTTTTCAGGAGTAGGTAAATCTTCTGGCATAGTGCCACCAAGTTCTTTTATTGTATTTCTTATTTTGTAACCAACTTCATAATGGGTTTTATTGGCAGCTGATTCAGTTGATATATTATCTCGTTTTAATCTTGATTCAGTTTGTGTAATACGAAATAGATTTGCTGCAAGTTCTTCACTTCCCATGTTATCTAAAATATCTTCTCTATATCGTAGACCTTTTCTTTTTGCTATGTCATCAGCTGTTTCTCCATTATATAATCCTTTATATCCTGCATTATGAAATTTATCAAAATTTTTTACTCTTGCGTTTTTGGCAGCTTGGTTAAGGGAATAGTTTCCTTTTCTTGTTAGATTTCTTTGGTAAAATCTTTTTTCATCTTCTGTTAACATACAGTATTCTTTTTCTGTAAGTTCTTGTTTTCTTGTTTGAATTGCAAAATATGTTTGGGCAAGAGCTATGACTTTTTTTCTGCTATCACCATTTTGAGCAATTAAGTAACAGGCGTATCGAGTTAGTTTGTAATCTTTAATTTCTTTTTCAGCTCCAGATCCTATTGTCACCATCTTCCTGACATCAAGAAAATGGTCAAGATTACTTATATTACTGTTTTCACAAGATTGTTTGGCCTTTCTTATTACTTTCTCGAAATTTTCCCATTTGTTATATTCTAAAATCTTTTGTAATTCTCTAGCATACCAATATTCAGCTCCAGTTTCATCAATATGTTTGATACTTTCAAAGGTTTCATTTGTATAGTTTGAAGTTTTTTCTAATTGTTGCATTTTACATCATCTCCATTTCATGTTATTTGTGATATTATACTACAGTTAAATAGAGATTACAACACAAAAACGAAAAAAAGTTTGAAAATTAAGCGCCCAAAGTGGGACTGTACAACCCGCGTTGGAAAAATAATCTACAAGATTATTTTTACCTTCGTTTCGGCAGGCCCCAGTCCTGCTCGAAACTTGGCAATCTCCTTTTCGAGTCTCACAATTTAAGTAAAATAAAAAAATGTAGCGTTTGCTACACTTTTTTTCAGGTTTTACTAGATCATTGCCAATTTTAAAGCATTACTATGTATTAAATTGTAACTGTTATATTATCTTTTATTATTTTGTTTAAAGTTATTTTTTGGTTCGCATACACTTATAAAGCTTTTAAAAATGTTATTCATATTTTTATCTATTTGGTATAAACTTTCTGGATGAAATCTTACACCTATATAAAAATCTTTGTCTTTTGCTTCAATAACATCTGCATAGCTATCTTCACAAAATCCAACTTTATTTAATTTTGGACAGTCTTTTATAGTTCGTTTATGTCTTGAATTTACCATAATTTCTTCTTCATTTACTATCTTATAAAATTTAGAGTTTTTATCTATTTTTATGTTGTGCACATACAGTTTTGATATTTGCATATGTTTTTCGGGATTGTCTATTTTATAAGTTGTTCCACCAATTGCTCTAGCAATAATATTCTGTCCACAACAAATTCCAAGAGTAGGTACATTATTTTCATAACAATACTTTGCTACAATACATTCATAATTATCTGATTTAGCACCGCCTTGGAAAATTATTCCATCACATAATCTTATTTGAGAAATTAAGTCATCATATTCTTTTCCTTGTAAATCTTCTTTCCAATTATCTTCTATATACTTTATATCTTTATCTGGTGGTAATATCGCTATTGCAACTGCTCCATTATCAAAAATTGCTTGTTTGATTTCATCTCTAACATATGTATCTGTTCTATCATTTTTATAACTAGCATAATGTTTGCTCACAATTCCTATTACTGCTTTCTTCATTTTTTATTTCCTTTCCGCTTTCAACTAATTTATATAATTTTATACTAACTAATATTTCTATAATTGATAATATAAATAATATTGCTATTACTATAATCATAGGATTATTTACTAAAATCATTGTAAAGCTTAAACTCATTATTGCTCTTCCTATCTTTCTTGATAATTCCATTGTTGTTAATAACGATTGTTGTCTTTCTTTTCCGACCTTTCTTAATGCTAAATCTTGCATATATACTTTAAATGGATCTCTAATAAATAGTATAATTATATATCCTAAACTCATAATGCTAAATTGGGATATTACTGAGTTTCTAATAAATGAACCCAGTATCATTAAAATAATAGATATACTCAATAATATTGGTAAAATTACTCCTACTTTTTCTTTATATTTACGATGTATCTTGTTAAAGACCATATTAGAAAGAACTCTTATTATACGAGAAATACATAATATAGTACCTATTATTAGAGTTGTTTTTTCTACATCAAATTTCATTAGTAATTCTTGTTGTATAAATAGTTTTCCATTTGATTGTCCAGAATTTACAATGGGGTAGAAGAGACCATAAGAAATAATTAATACTATAATTAACTTATTATAATTTATTTTTGCTTTAGATTTTATTTTGTTTTCTTCTTTAATTTTATTGTATTTAGAATAATCTACTATATAAAATGATAATATAAAGCATATTAAGCAAAAAGTAATGCAACCTAACATAGGTAAATAATTATTTAAATTAAACATTAAACTTGCAATAAATGAGATAATCATTGTTACTGTCGCATATATGGTATTAGATTTTGTTTTTACTTTTATATATTCATTATTCCTATTTTGCAATTCAAGATTATTTTTTAATACTGCATTTGCCATATTCTGAAATGTAAATGCAATTTCATAAATAACCTTTCCTAAAGCTATGACTATATAATTTTTTCCAAATGTTAATAATAGGCTAGACACTAGCAATAACATTGAGCCTAATCTTACTGAATTTGTATTTCCTATTTTCTTAATAATTTTTAATAGTGGTATTTGTAATGCTATACAAGTTATTAATGATACAGTAGTTAAAGAAACTATCTGAGCTGCATTAAAATTTTTTACAACTGTTAAAAATAAGGTATCTATTGCTACCCAAAACAGTAAATCACCTGATAGACCTGCATACCAAGGAAATATCTTGTTAAATTTTTCCATCTTTTCTTGTTCCATTTTTTCCTCCAATTTGTCTTTTTCTACATAATAGCATAAATATTTTAAAATTAGAAGTTATATAAATAGAAAAGTCAAAATGTTATTACTGCATCTGCCCAAAGTGGGACTGTACAACCCGTGTCGGAAAAATAATCTACAAGATTATTTTTACCTTCGTTTCGGCAGGCCCCAGACCTGCTCGAAACTTGGCAACCTCCTTTTCGAGTCCCACAATTAAAAATCAAAAATAAAGAAACACAGAAAAATCTGTGTTTCTTTATTTCTGGTGCCCAAAGTGGGACTCGAACCCACATGGTTTCCCGCACGATTTTGAGTCGTGTGCGTCTGCCAGTTCCGCCATTCGGGCATTTTTATTTTTCTTTTTGCATAAAATTTAATGTGTGTTTTTGCTATTGCTTAACATCTTAAATATCTTAACACAAAATTAATTTTTTGTCTAGTCCCAAAATGCATTTTCTATTGACTATTTGGGAAAATTAATGTATGATATATAATATTAAATTAAAGAAAAGAGGAAAATTAATATATGTTATGTTCAGATTGCAATAAGAATAATGCAGAAATTTTTATAAATAAAATAGAGAATGGTGTGTCATCAATGGAAGGGTTATGCCGTGATTG
The DNA here is from genome assembly GCA_934130975.1 of uncultured Clostridia bacterium. Taxonomy (GTDB): domain Bacteria; phylum Bacillota; class Clostridia; order TANB77; family CAG-508; genus CAG-269. Next base: position 24,464 of record CAKOYU010000006.1, read on the forward strand.
TGCTATAAAAAGAGGCATAGATGTTCCTGAAAAAACAGCATCTAATAAAAATCAGAACAATAATAATCAAAATAATAATGTGCCACCATTAAATAATATAGATATGTCAGCTATGTCAAAACAATTGGAAGGTTTATTTAAAGATTTGTCTTCAAATTTAAAGCTTGAAAATCTAGAGGGAATGGAAGATTTTGATCCAGAGGATTTAGAAGGATATGATGAAGAAGATGGAGAAGAAAATGGTGCAAATCCTTTAGGTATTCCAATTGGTTCAATATTTGCTAGCATAGTTCCAAGAAAACAGGCAAGTAGTGAAGAGGAATCAACAGGTAATGGCAGACAAAAAGTTAAAGTAGAAAAGAAACCAACTAAAAAGAAGAAAAAATACTTGGATACTTACGGAACAAATCTTACACAAAAAGCTAAAAATAATGAACTTGATATGGTAATTGGACGTGATAAGGAAATTCAAAGAGTTATTCAAATATTAAATAGACGTACAAAAAATAATCCATGCTTAATAGGTGAACCAGGTGTTGGTAAAACTGCAATAGCACAAGGTCTTGCTATCAAAATAGCTAATAATAATGTGCCTGCAAAGTTGTTAAATAAAGAAGTATATTTATTAGATATGACAGCAGTTGTTGCAGGAACACAATTTAGAGGACAATTTGAAGCTCGTATGAAAGGAATAATTGAAGAATGTAAAGAATTTGGAAATATAATTCTAGTAATAGACGAAATTCATAATATCATAGGAGCAGGTGATGGAGAACACTCAATGAATGCGGCAAATATATTAAAACCATCATTATCAAATGGAGAAATTCAATTAATTGGTACAACAACATTAAAAGAATATAGAAAATATATAGAAAAAGATTCTGCATTGGAAAGAAGATTTCAACAAGTGTTGGTAGAAGAACCAAATGTTGATGAGTCTATAAAAATTCTTGAAGGAATAAAAAAATACTACGAAGAGTATCATAAAGTAAAAATTTCTAATGATATTATAAAACAAACAGTTGTAATGTCAGAAAAATATATACATGATAGATTTTTACCAGACAAAGCAATTGATATCCTTGATGAAGCTTGTTCAAGAATAAACTTAGAAAATAAAGAATTATTTAGATTAGAAATGCTAAAACAAGAATTAGCAGAAGTTCAAGCACAAAAAGAAGATGCAGCACAAGCTGATTCAACAGAAGATTATCAAAAAGCTGCAGATTTAAAAACTAAAGAATGCAGATTAATTGAAGAAATAGACCAATTAAATAGTACAATTCAATTAAAAAATCTTACAACACAAGACATAGCGCAAGTAATTGAAAGTTGGACTAAAATTCCAGTTAAGAAAATAACAGAAGCAGAAACACAAAAATTGTTAAACTTAGAAACAAATCTTCATACAAGAGTAATAGGGCAAGATAAAGCAGTAAGTGCAGTATCACGTGCAATAAGAAGAAATCGTGCAGGATTACAAAGTACAAAAAGACCACCATCATTTATATTCGTAGGTCCAACAGGTGTAGGAAAAACAGAATTAGCCAAAAGTCTAGCATATGAAATGTTTGGATCAGAAGATTCAATAATCAGAGTAGATATGTCTGAATATATGGAAAGTCATTCTACTGCAAAATTAATAGGTGCACCTCCAGGATATGTGGGATATGAGGATGCTGGTCAACTTACAGAAAAGGTAAAAAGAAAACCATATTCAATAATATTATTAGATGAGATTGAAAAAGCACATCCAGATGTATTTAATATATTATTACAAGTACTTGATGATGGAAAACTTACAGACTCACAAGGAAACACAGTAAGCTTCCAAAATACAATAATAATAATGACATCAAATGCTGGATCAAACTTAAATAATAATTCAATAGGTTTTGCTAAGCAAACTGTAGATACAAGCAAGATTGAAGAAAATTTAAAACAAGTATTTAGACCAGAATTTTTAAACAGAATTGATGAAATAATTGTATTTGATTCATTAACAAAACCAGAATTAATACAAATTGTAGACTTAATGCTTAAAGATACTAAAAAAGCTTTAGCAGAAAAAAATATGACTTTAGAAGTTTCAGAATCTGCTAAGGAATTTATACTTGAAAAAGGAACAAACTTGAAGTTTGGAGCACGTCCATTAAGAAGAGCAATCCAAAGATATGTTGAAGATGAAATATCTGAAATGATTTTAAGAAACGAAGTACATGAAGGACAAAACATTACAGTAAATCTTGAAAATGAAAATTTAAAGTTTGATGTAAATTAGTCTTGAAAGGAAATAAATTAATGAAAAAAGAAAATATACCAAATATTCTAACAATTATACGTTTTATATTAATACCATTTATATTTACATCTGTAGTAAATGAGGACTTTTTAGCAACAATAATAATATTTACAATTTCAGCAATAACAGACATATTAGATGGATATATTGCTAGAAAATATAATTATATTACTGATATAGGAAAGCTAATAGATCCTCTTGCAGATAAACTTACGCAAATGTCTTTATTATTATCACTTGCTATATTGAAGATTTTACCTTGGTGGATATTTGCAATAGTATTTATTAAAGAATGTGTTATGATTATATCAGCATCATTGATGTATAAAAAAGAAGATGTAGTTGTATATAGTAAATGGTATGGAAAACTTGCAACAGTATTGTTTTACTTAGCAATAGTGTGTTCATTGCTTATAAATCAATTCCATTTTAATATTTCATTTAGAATAGATTTGTATTTATATTATTTAGCGATACTTGCAACAATATTTTCTTTGGTAATGTATGCAATACAATTTAAATTTAAGAAAAACTGTCAATAGTGGCAGTTTTTTTTTGTGAAAATTTTGTGAATTTTAGCACTCTACTATTGACAATGCTAAAAATGGGTGTATAATAAAAATGTAAATAGGAAAAAATAAATTTACTATTTATATGTGCTACCGAAAAAGGTGTCAACACATAAAATATAAGGAGGTAATGTATTATGATGATGATACCAAGAAGAAATGGAAATGGATTAGATTTTTGGGATGAGGTTTTTCCTGATGCATTTTTCACAGAGAAAGAAAGTAAATTAATGAAAACCGATTTAAAAGAAAAAGACGGAAAATACTTTTTAGAGATTGATATACCAGGATATGACAAAGAAGATATAAAAATAGAATTACATGAAGGTTATTTGACGGTATCGGCAGAAAAGAATGAAGAAAAAGAAGATAAACATGCTAAATACTTAAAGAGAGAAAGATTTTCTGGAATGTGTTCAAGAAGCTACTATGTTGGAGAGAATGTAAATGAAGAAGACATAAAAGCAAACTTTAAAAATGGTATTCTAACAATAGAATTTCCAAAGGAACCAGAAAAGAGAATTGAAGAGAAAAAATATATCCCAATTGGAGAATAAAAAGCCAGAAGTGGCTTTTTTATATTATACAGAATATTTACAAAGTTTATTATTTTTTCCTTGACAGATATTAAGTTAGAATGTATAATCTAGTCATAATATTTTTGAGGTACTTTTGTACGATTTATATCAATATGAGTTTTTTATTCATAATATAAAATTTTTAAAATCTAAATGTTAAATCAAATTAAAGGAGGAATTCTATGAACAATGATGAAATAGTAGTACCAATTTTGCGTGCAATAAATGACTTAAGAGAAGAGGTTAGAGATAATAAACGAGAAATACGAGAGATGAGAGAAGAAAACAACAAGCGTTGGGATGAAAATGATAAGCGTTGGGAAGAAAACAACAAGCGCTGGGATGAAAACGATAAGCGTTGGGAAGAAAACAATATACGATGGGAAAAATATGAAAAAGACAGAGAAAGAGATCATAAAGAAATAATTGACTTACTTATCAGGTATGATGCTGCAGTATCAAAAAAACTTGGAGATCCTAATGCAAATAAGATGCTAAAATTATTGAAATAATAAGATTTTTGTATAAAAGTACATCAAAAAATATATAAAATAAAGGAGATTAATAAAATGGGAAAATTATTTGTAATAGATGGAACAGATGGAAGTGGAAAGCAAACACAATTTGAAAAGTTAGAAAAAAGATTGACTAAAGATGGAATTGATTATAAAACAGTGAGCTTTCCAAATTATGATTCACCAAGTTCATCATTAGTAAAGATGTATTTATCAGGTGAATTTGGAAAGAATGCTAAAGATGTAAGTCCATATATAGCTTCAACTTTTTATGCTGCAGATAGATATGCTACATTTAAACTAGGATATAAAGAATATTATGATAATGGAGGTATAATATTAGCAGATAGATATACTACGGCTAATATGGTACATCAAGCAGGAAAAATATATGACAAAGAAGAAAGAAAAAAATTTTTAGATTGGCTTTGGGATTTTGAATTTGATTTATATGGATTGCCAATACCAACAGAAGTATTTTTCTTGAATATGCCAGTAGAAAAATCTTTAGAATTAATAGAAAATAGAGAAAATAAATTTAGTCATACAACCAAAAAGGATATACATGAAAGTGACAAAAACCATTTAACAGATGCATATAATGCTGCATGTGATGTTGCAAAAGAATATAATTGGCATGAAATACATTGTGTTAAGGATAAGAAGTTACGTTCAATTGAGGATATACATGAAGAAATATATAAACAAATAAGAAAACACATACAATTTTAAAAAATAACATGAAAAATGAAAGAAATCATTAAATTTCAAGCTAAATTAAGCTATATTAGCCTATAGAAACCTGAAATTAATCTTGATAAATTGGATAAATTTGGTATAATAATAACGATGGTGCATTATTCTAGTCGTACTATTTATTGCGAGGGTGGGGCTAAAAATCCACTAAAGGGCATACCGATGAAGCATCTTATTTGTGCGCGAAATGCCAGTTTTGTGTGTGAGTAGGATGAAAGAAACCAGGGTATGGTATAATGGCATATACAGGATTCCCTTGTTTCGTTGAGGCTTAAATTGCATTTTTAAGTGAAACCTATGGTGAGTGCCAAGACACAAAATACATAGAGTAGCCTGTCTTGAGTGAATGTATTGGGATTAAGTTTAACTATGAAATTGCATTTGCAAAAAAGACTAGCAATAAGTAATAGTATGTCAAGGAAAACTTCTAGAATGTTTGCTTTCATAAAAGCATAGAAATCTGAGGATTAAGGTACGGACTTAAGTGGCGATCTAGTGCCTAATGAAATATGTAGGTGTTCTTTTTAAATGGAAACAGCTATATAGTAATATATAGTAAAGAATAGAGAAATTCAACTAGACCTAAACCGTAAAATTTACTTAGATTTTACCATCTTGTAAAAAATAAAATGTGCGAGATTTTATTAATAAATTCTCGCTTTATTAGTATAAAAGGAGAAGAAAATATACAATGAAAAAAGACAAAGAAAAAGAACACTCGAAAGTAAAATGGTTTATAGAGATATTTATAACTACATTTATATTATCGATGGCGTTTTCATACATATCAAATAATGGAGTAACACATTTAAATATACTATCATCAGTAATAATACTAATAGTAGTAATTGCAATAGGTATATTATTTGATATAGTTGGCGTTGCAGTAACTGTTGCTAAAGAGCATGAATTTCATGCAAAGGCAACTAAAAAAGTTGCGGGAGCAAAAACATCTATAAAATTAATAAAAAATGCAGCCAAAGTAGCTAATATATGTGCGGATGTTATAGGGGATATTTGTGGTGTATTAAGTGGTGCAATTAGTGCTTTAATAGCTGCAAAAATTTCAGAAAAAGTAGGAGTAAATTTACAATTTGTAATAAGTGCAGGCGTTGCTGCAATAACTGTCGGAGGAAAAGCGATAGGAAAAGAAATTGCAAATAATAATTCAACACAGATAGTTCATTTCGTAGGAATTATATTAAATAAAATATATAAATAAAATAGAACAGCTAAACAATTTTAATGTTTAGCTGTTAATAAAATTAAGCCTTTTTTAATTAAGTCTTCAACACTAAGATTTTTAACATCTAAATGTTTGAAGGCTTTTTCTATGTCTTTACGTGTATAACCAAGAACCATAAGTCCAGAAGTTGCTTCTTGAATGTTTTCTGAAATTTTTATAGAATTTAATTTTTGATTTTCTAGTTTTTCTTCATCTAATTCAGATTGTTCGGCTTTTAATTTATCTTTTAATTCTAAAATAATTCTTTGAGCAGATTTGGGACCAATTCCAGGAACTTGAGTAAGTAGTTTTACATTGTTGGAAATAACTGCAATAGCAAATTCAGATGGTTCGATACAAGAAATCATTACTAATGCACTTTTGGCACCAACTCCGCTAACACTAATAAGCAATTCGAACATTCTAAGTTCTTCTTGAGTTTTGAATCCATATATACTAATATCATCTTCTCTAACTCTGTAATATGTATGGACTTTAATAATTTTACCAATTTCACCAAGCGAATTTATAGCATTTTCAGACATAAATATTTTATATCCAAGTCCTCCAACGTCGATAACTATATAATTTTTATTTTTCATTTCTAATGAACCTTTTATATATGCTAACATTTTAATCATCCTTTCACTTTTGATATTATAAATATAAAAAAAATAAATGTCAATGTTCCGATTAGTAATGTATGTTGACATTTTTTCAAACACGTTTTATAATCAAACAGAAAGGAAGGGAAAGATGAGTAATACAGAACCATTAGCATATAGAATGAGGCCTAAGACTTTAGAAGAGTATGAAGGACAAGAACATGTAATAGGACCAGGAAAATTATTATATAGAACAATAAAAGCAGATAGATTATCAAGTATAATTTTATTTGGACCTCCAGGATGTGGAAAGACATCTCTTGCCAAGGTAATAAGTGAAACAACAAAATATAAGTTTTATAAAATAAATGCGGTAACTGCAGGAGTATCAGACATAAAAAGAATTGTAGAGGAGACTCAAAATTTTATGATGAATCCAGCAGGAAAAAGCATTTTATTTATTGATGAGATTCATAGATTTAATAAATTACAGCAAGATGCATTGTTGCCATTTGTAGAAAATGGAACAATAATATTAATAGGGGCAACTACAGAAAATCCATATTTTGAAGTGAATAAGGCTTTAATATCTAGATCAATGGTAATAAAACTTGAACCATTAACAGAAAAAAATATATATAATATTTTGAAAAGAGCTTTAACAAGTAAAGAAGGGCTTGGAGAATATAGTGTAAAAATAGAAGATAGTACTTTAAGAAAGATAGCAGATATAGCTAATGGAGATGTACGAACAGCTCTAAACGGATTAGAAATAGCAGTACTAACAACTAATATGGAATCAGATGGATATATTCATATTACAGATGAAGTAATAAAAAATAGTATTCAAAATAGGAAAGCTATATTTGATAAAAATGGTGATACACACTATGATAATATAAGTGCATTTATAAAATCAATGAGAGGATCAGATCCAGATGCAGTATTACTTTATTTAGCAAGGGCACTAAATGGAGGAGAAGATCCGGTATTTTTAGCAAGAAGAATTGTAATATGTGCTTCAGAAGATGTAGGTTTAGCAGATCCACAAGCGCTTGTAATTGCAACATCTGCAATGCAGGCAGTACATATGGTTGGAATGCCAGAAGCAAGAATTATTTTAGCAGAAGCGGCAGTATATGTAGCAAATTGTAAGAAATCTAATGCAACTTATTTAGGAATAAATAAAGCACTAGAAGATGTTAAAAGTCAGGATACTGGAGAAATACCAATGCATATAAGAAATGCTCCAATAGAAAAAATGAGAGAGCTCGGTTACAACGAAGGGTATAAGTATCCACATGATTATCCAGGACATTGGGTAGAACAGCAATATTTGCCAGATAAAATGTTAGGAACAAAATACTTTATAAAAGATGAAAATATTAATTTACAATAGAATGTTTTTATGTTAAAATTTAAATGTAAGGATTTAAGAAATGTACAAGGAGATAAAATATGAAATCTAAAAGAGACATAGAAAAAAGAGAAGATAGAATAACTTATTTAGCAAATAAAAAAATTGATAGAATTGAGCAAAAAAGAGGAAGCAAATTAGAGGAAAAAGAAATTATTGATGTTTTTGATGATGCTGAAAAGTATGTGAAAGCCAAAGATAAGGCAAAAAGACAAAAACAAAAGCAGAGAAGAAAATTGAGAAACAAAATAATTGCAATTTTAGGAGCTCTTGGTATAACTATTGGAGGGGGACATGCATTATTAACTAGTGGAGAAACTCAAGATGCAAATATAAAAGTAGAAGAAAACAATACAAAAGATGACTCTAATTCAAAATTTAGAGATGAAATGAAAGTAAATGAAGCTGAAGAATATGAGACTGAAGAATATGCAATAAATTCAATGTTAATAGATGAAATATTAGAAAGTTATAATTCTAAATTGAATGATGAAAATAAAATTGATAAGACAGATTTACGGAATAATATTGCAAAGTGAAATGGGAGAAGGAAATATTATAGGAAATGTCTCTAATAATGGAGAAGTAACATATCGAGAAAATGTAAAAGCTGCAGATGAAGGAAAAATGAGCGAAAATGATTATTGGGTACCAGCAGGGGCAATAGAGAGAATATATGTACTGGTTGACAAAAAATCTAAAAATACAGTTGCTGGTATTGGAGATATTGAAGACTCTGCAAGCAAGTATACAGAAGTTACGGCAGAAAGAGTTTTTATTAAAGATAATGGAGTTAATGTAGAATATATAATGAATGCTGATAATTATATAAGTCTTGATGAAGTTAGTGAGAAAAATTTGCAAACAGTTTATAATAGTTTTGAACAATATTATTTAGATAGAATTGGAGAAAAACAAACTGAAGATCAAAGTACATCTAGATAACAAATCGGATAAATTATAGAAAAATGGTAAAAATAAAACTGGTAGTTAGAGAATACCAGTTTTATTTTGTGTTTGGAGAATTATACCATGATTGTAAAAAAAATAATATTAGGAATTATTGCAGGAATTATATGTGGATTATTTGGTACAGGAGGAGGATTAATACTTGTGCCAGCATTTATATATATGTTGAAATTAGATCCTAAAAAATCAAGAGGGACATCATTAAGTTGTATGTTGGTAATGGTTATAGTTAGTAGCATATTGTATTCTAAAAATAAGTACATAGATTGGAAGTCGGGAATCTTATGTGCGATAGGAGGAATTATAGGAGGATACTTTGGTGCAAAAATATTAAAAAATATTCCAGATTATATATTAAAAATTATATTTGTAATATTTTTGATATATTATTCCATAAAAATATTATTTTTCTAGAAGGAGGAATATATGATGCCTATATTAATAGGGATGTTTTCGGGAATATTTAGTGGAATAGGAATGGGCGGTGGAACAATATTAATATTCTTATTAACGACATTTTTAAATATTGAACAACATTTAGCTCAATCAACGAACTTAATATATTTTATACCAACAGCCATTACTGCAATTTTTGTTAATTATAAAAATAAAAATATTGATCTGAATTTGGCTATTTTTACATCTATAGGAGGAATTATTGGGGCAATAATAGGGGCAATAATTTCTATTAATACAGATGTATTAAAATTAAAGAAAATGTTTGGCGTTTTTTTGGCAATAATTGCTATGCATGAAATATATACCTTATTAAAAGAGTATAAACACTATAAAAAAAGAGATAATAAAAATAGTTAAATTAATTATGAAAGTGAGGAAAAAATATGAAATTTGTAAAAGGAATGATGATAGGTGGATTAATTACAACAGGTGTTATTATGATGTGGAATGAAAATGAGATGTCAACAAAGAAAATAACAAAAAAAGGAAAGAAGTTAGCTAAGAAAATGGGAATAATGTAAAAAAGTTGTCAAAAGGAATTAACCTTTTTGACAACTTTTTTGTTAATCGTTAGAACAATCGCATTTGTCGCATGGTTTATCACAAGGGTGAAAATCATCACAATCTAGTTTTATTCCTTTTAGACATTTTCCTTCATGATGACATTTAGCGCAAACTTTTATGTGTTTAACATTATCTTTCCATATTTGGATAGCATATTTTTTTCCTGGACAAAGTGGACCGAAAACAAATTCGCCTTCATCATCAGTAAAAGTATGAGATACAGGTTTTAATTCTTTTTTTCCAAATTTGAAATCAACTTCTACTAATTTTACAACAGCGTCTCTTACAGGTTCTTTAAAGCAATCTCTTACTACTCCGTAAATAACGTCTCTATGATCATTTGCTAAAACTATATCTAAATCAAATTGTTTGCCATCTGCAATGAATCCATCAATATCTACAAAAGGATGCATTGGTTCAGGTTTATTTTCAGTAATTTCCATATTAAAACTTCCTTTCTTATCGGCTTAAGCCAAGATTAATATATAATATGAAAAAAAACTTTATTTGCTACATGTTACTATATACAACTATAAATTTATATTTATAAATATAATAATATATTGTTTTTTATACCTTGGTGTCGCAATCTTTATATTTAAAACACTAATATGAAGATTGCTCCATATCGCATTCGCTTTGCTCATTTGGTCGCTTACGCGGTATTTCAAAACAATATATTATTAATTTTCTAGAATTTATATTATTTAGCTGTGAATTGTAACTATTAATTAGCAATAGTGTAAAATTTTAAAATAATTATAGCGTTTTTTGAGTTTTTGTTATATAATTTAATATACTTTAAGATTAATATATAAGGAAGGAAAATGAAATGGATAATAAAAGTATAGGAATATTTGACTCTGGAGTTGGAGGATTAACTGTATTTAAAGAAGTACGAAAAATTCTTCCAAATGAAAGCATTGTATATTTGGGAGATACTTATAATTTTCCGTATGGAGATAAAACTCAAGATGAAATAATTAAATATTCTATTAAAAATGTAGAAAGATTAATAGATAAAGGGGCAAAAGTTGTTGTAGTAGCATGTGGAACTGCAACAAGTCAAGCTATAGACAGTTTAAAAGGAAAATTTGATATTCCTATAATAGGAATTATTGAACCAACAGTTGAATATGTTCAAAAACAAAAGTATAAAGAAATTGGAGTAATAGCAACAGAAGGAACAATAAGAAGTGGACAATGGGAGAAAAAGATAAAAGAAAAAATCAATGAAATTAATGTTATAAACAAAGCTTGTCCAATGTTAGCAACAATAGCAGAAGAAGGGCGTGCACAAAGTAAAGAGGGTAGATCAGTAATAAAAGAATATATGAAATGCTTTAAAGAGAAAAATGTAAAGCAAATAATATTAGGATGTACGCATTATCCTATTTATGAAAAAATAATAGAAGAAGAATTAGGGTATAAAGTTGAACTAATAAATACTGGAATAATGGTTGCACAATATTTGAAACAATATTTAAAAAATAACAATTTGGAAAATGATACTAAAAATATAGAAGAAAAAATTTATTTAACAAAGCCCGAAAAAGAATTTAGAGATATAGCAAAAAATATTATGAATGTTGATATAAAAATTGATTCATTGAACTAAAATCATTGACTTATAAGTGATTTCAGTATATAATAACAATATAGATTTATTAGGAGGACAAAATACATAATGGAAAAAAATATGTTTTCAATTAATGAAAATGAATATACACAAATGACAGACGAAAAATTAATAGAAAATATAAAAAATGATGATCATGTGGCGTTAAATTGCCTAATGGAGAGATATAACGATATTGTTAATATGAAAGCAAATAAGTTTTTTATGGTAGGAGCAGAAAAAGAAGATATTGTACAAGAAGGGATGATAGGTCTATATAAAGCAGTTAAATCATATGATATTGAAAAACAAAATTCATTTAGAACATTTGCAAATATGTGTATAGAAAGACAATTAATAACAGCTGTAAAAAACTCAAACAGACAAAAACACATACCTCTAAATTCTTCAGTTTCATTAAATGCAGCAGCATATGAGGATAATGAAGATGTAGACAAAATAGATGTGCTTGATATAAAAGCACTAGATGATCCATCTGAAATAATAGCTGAAAGAGAATACTTTGAGAGTATGGAAAATAAAATAAAAGAAGCATTAAGTGAATTTGAATTACAAGTATTACATGAATATGAAAAAGGAAAATCTTATGCTGATATTGCTATAAAATTAAATGCTAAAGTTAAATCAGTAGATACTGCTATTCAAAGAATCAGAAAAAAAGCTAATAAAATAAGAGATAATATAAAATAAGAGAGTTCATTTTGAAGTGAACTCTTTTTTGGGTGTGATTTAAAAGGAATGTACGTAGTTACTACGGAAATAAGATATTTACAAAAATTACAATTAAAAAAATTTTGTATATGTGTTGCTATTGAGAAAAAAAATTGTTATAATAAACGAGATATTGAAAGATAAAGGTTAATATTGTATTAATTTGATATACTTTGAAAGGATGAAAATGTGAATGAAGAAAAATAAAAAATATGATGAAATAGATGAAATACCAAAAGCGTTAAAAAATGATAAGAAAAAAGAGAAAAAAAAGAAAAATTGGAAAAAAATATGGTTAGTATTAATAATATTAGCAATACTTGGAGTTGGTTCTGGAGGATTTTTGCTATATGGACCATTTTCAGGATTTAGAGATTGGTTAATAACAACTGCAATGACAACAATGACACACCAATATTTAGCAACTTGGTTTTATGATGATGACACAATAAATGAAGTTTTAGCTAAAAATAAAGTAAGCGAAGTTGATGAAATAACAAATACAAATACAATTGTTATAAATACAGAATCAGAATCAACAACTTATGCAAATGAATATGAAAAAGCGATATTAGAAAAAGATCCTAATAATGATGATTATAAAATTATAGAAATAAAAGGAAAAGGATATAGTGGATATTTAGCTGCTATATATGATCCATCAAGAATAAAAACAGTATATACTAAGAAACTAGGAACAAGTGGACAATATTTAACACAAATGGCAAAAGATAATGATGCATTAATAGCAATAAATGGTGGGGGATTTGAAGATCCTAACTATAACAGTAATGGTGCTAATCCGCTAGGAATAACATTTTCAGGAGGAAAACTAGTAACATCAAAAACATGGAATGGATCAGGTGGACTAATAGGATTTACACAAGATAATAAACTTGTATTAGGAAAAATGACAGTTAAACAAGCACAAGATATGAAAATAAGAGATGGTGTAACATTTGGACCATTCTTAATAGTAAATGGAAAACCATCAAAAGTACTTGGAAATGGCGGTTGGGGAACAGCACCTCGTACTGCTATAGGACAAAGAAAAGATGGAATAGTATTATTTTTAGTAATAGACGGAAGAACAATAAAAGAACCAGGTGCAGATATGAATGACTTAATTGAAATAATGCAAAATTATGGCGCATATAATGCAACAAATCTTGATGGAGGAACTTCAAGTGCAATGGTTGTAAATGGAAAAATAATAAATGATCCAGTAGATAGCTCTGGGGCACATAGAACAAGATTTATATCTACAGGATTTATATTAACTAAAAAATAAACAACATTAAAGAAAGGTTGAAAGATATGGGATTTATAGTAGCTGTTGATGGTACAGCAGGAAGTGGAAAAGGAACTATAACAAAAATAATTGCAGACAAGTTAAACTTAATAAGTATAGACACAGGAGCAATGTATAGATGTGTTGCACTAGAATGTATAAATAAAAATATAGATTATACAGAAATAGAAAAAATAAAAGAAGTTCTTAAAGATATTAATATTGAATTAAAAAAAGAAAACAATTCACAAGTAGTAATATTAAATGGAAAAGATGTTACTAGGGAAATAAGGACTCCAGAAGTAGATAGTGTAGTTGCAAAATTTGCTGCAATAAAAGAAGTAAGAGATAAAATAACTCCATTACAAAGAAAAATGGGAAAAGATGCAAATATAATCATGGAGGGTAGAGATATAGGAACAGTAGTATTTCCTAATGCAGATGTAAAAGTATTTTTAGATTGTTCAGTAGAAGAAAGAGCCAGAAGAAGATATAATCAAGATTTAGAAAAGGGAATAAAAACTACATATGAAGAAGTTCTTGAAAGCATAAAAGAAAGACATAGACTAGAAACAGAAAGAGAAATTGCACCATTAGTACAAGCACCAGATGCAGTATATATAGATTCAACAAAAATGACAATAGATGAAGAAGCAGAAGCTGTAATAAAAATAATTGAAGAAAAAAGAAAACAATAAAACCGAAAGGAATGAAAATATTGAAAGAAGAATTTTTAAAGATATTAAGAACAGTAAAAAGAGAAGGAATAGAAGATCTAATAAAATTTATGGAAAGTACAGATTTCTTTACGGCACCAGCTAGTACAAGATTTCATGGAAACTATGCAGGTGGACTTGTAGAACATAGTATGAAAGTATATGAAATACTAGTGGAAAAAGTCAAAAACTCATCTAAAAAAATTGAAGTTTCAGATGATACATTGAAAATAGTTGCATTACTACATGATATATGTAAAGCAAATTTTTATAAAATAGATTATAGAAATGCTAAAAATGCATTAGGAGTATGGGAAAAAGTTCCTTATTATACAGTAGATGATACCATACCATATGGACATGGAGAAAAATCAGTAATGATGATTACAGAATATATGAAATTAACAAGTGAAGAGAAGTATGCAATACGTTGGCATATGGGATTTACAGAACCTAAAGAACAATATGGGACAATAGGAATTGCTTATACAAAATATCCATTAGCATTACTTGTTTTTGAAGCTGATTTAGAAGCAACATATTTCTTTGATACATAAAAACAAAGCATGTTTACAAATTTAATTGTAAATATGCTTTATTTTTATAATAGCTATAATCGCTAGCACTTTGAGATTTTCTCCTTTTAGTCGAAAGTTACAATTCACAGGGTATTAACAACTACATTTAGAAATTTAATAATATATTGTTTTTTTATACCTTGATGTCGCAATCTGCATATAAAAGATACTAGTATGTAGATTGCTCCATATCGCATTCGCTACGCTCATTTGGTCGCTTACGCGGTATTACAAAAACAATATATTATTAAATTTCTAAAATCTATATAATTTGGCTGTGAATTGTAACAGTCGAAAACTCAAATTGAAAAATTTTCTTATTTGTTCTATTGTCAAAGAAGCCAAAGTGCGATATAATAATAAGCCAAGAAATGGCGAGGGAAAAAAGATGTTAATAAATAAAAAAATAATAGAAGAACTGTATTATGATGCAGGAGAGGAAAGAATTCAAAAAGCTAGATTATATACCAAAACAGGAAGAGTAGAAATAGAAAAAATAAATTATAATGACAAAAATAATTTTGAATTAACAGGAAATGTAAGTGGACAAGAAAATTACAGAACACATATTAGTGTGGAGTCTGGAGAAATAATAGATGTAACATGTGAATGCAAAGATTATCAAAAAAGATATGCATCATGTAAACATATAGTTGCTACAATGATGGAATTTGAAAGTAATGACAAATATATGTCAATGATAGAAAAATCTGACACTGTTGATTTTCATAAAACATTAAGAACTGATTCAAAATATAGAAATTTTAAACAAATAGTAAATGAATTTTATGCAGAAGAAATGCAAGAGATAGAAGAATCGAATGAACATGAAAGAGAAGAAATATATCCAGAAATAAAGATTGAACCTAAAATAATTTATGACAAATATGAAAGTAATTTAAGGGTAGAATTTAAAATTGGAAATCAAAGAATGTATAAAATCAAAAATTTGGCAGAATTTTACGACAGAATGATTAATAAAGAAAAATATAAATATGGAAGTAAATTAGAATTTATCCACAAAAAAGAAGTGTTTGTGGATAACAGTCAAGAAATTTTACAATTCATATTAAAACATTCGGAAATAATTAGATTTGTAAATTCAAGTGTAAATACTAGTTATAGATATTATGGAAAAGCATTAAATGAAGGATATATTTTATTAAATAATAGTGGAATTGATGAAATATTTGAAATTTTAAAAGGTCAAGAAATATCTTTTCAAAAAGAATATAAAGATGAGAAAATAGAATTAAAAAATGAAAATCCTGATTTGCATTTTGTTATGAAGAAAAGAGGTAAAGAAGAATATCAAATTGTTTTAAATAAAAAAATCGATATAATGAGAGATATCGATATAATAATTGGAAAAGAATATAAATATTTATTAATAGATAATGTACTTTATAGATGTGACAAAAAATATGAGCAAACAACATTCAAATTATTAAAAATGTTAAAAGATAATTTCATGACTGAATTAATATTTGGAAAAGAACAATTACCGGAACTATTTTCAATAATTTTATTAAAACTAAAAAATAGTATAGAATTTAAAGGGATAGATGAGCAACAAATAGAACAATATAAACCTAAAAAATTAGTAGTTAAGCTATTTTTAGATTATGATAAAAATGAACATATATTAGCAGATGCAAAATTTTGCTATGGAGAAGAAGAATTTAACCCATTACAACAAAAGATTAAGATAAAATACCCTAGAGATGTTGTAGCTGAAAACAAAGCACTTAATTTGCTAAGAAAAACTGGATTTATGTATTATGCACAAAAAGAATGTTTTATACTTCCAGATGAAGATAAAATTTATAATTTTTTACTAAATGATGTAAATGAATATATGCAGAAATTTGAAGTGATGGTAACAGATGAATTTAAATCTAAACAAATAAAGCAACCTAAAATAGGAAATTTGGGCATCAAAGTGGAAAATAATTTACTAACTATAGATTTGACTAATTTAAATATAGATATATCAGAATTAAAAGAAATTATGGCAAAATATGAATTAAAGAAAAAGTATCATAAACTAAAAGATGGGACATTTATAAATTTAGAAGAAAATCAAGATATTGAATTTATAGATAAATTAGTAACTGGTATGGATATTGAGTTTAAAGAATTAGAAAATGGACCAGTAAAACTTCCTGTAAATAGAAGTTTATATTTAAATCAATTATTAAAGACAATTAACAATACTCCAATAACCAAGAATGATGAATATAAAAAAATAATTAATGGATTAGAAAAAGATAGTGATGAAACAGATATAGAAATACCAGCAAGCTTAGATAGTGTTTTAAGATATTATCAAAAGACAGGATATAAATGGTTAAAAACTCTTGATAATTATAAGTTTGGAGGGATTTTAGCTGATGATATGGGACTTGGAAAAACAATACAAATGTTATCAATTATTGCAGGATATATAGATGAGAATAAAGAAGAAAAAAGAGCATCTATAGTAATTTGTCCAAGTTCACTTACATTAAACTGGCAAAATGAGTCTCAAAAATTCACTAATAAATTAAAAACAATAGTTATAAGAGGAAATTCTCAAGAACGTAAAGAACAAATAAAAAATATAGGAAAATATGATTTAATAATAACGTCTTATGATTTATTAAAAAGAGATATAGAATTTTATAAAGAAATTAAATATGCATTTAGATTTGCAATAACAGATGAAGCTCAGTATTTAAAAAATAGTAATACACAAAATGCTAAAGCAGTTAAAGAAATTGTTGCAGATACAAGATATGCATTAACAGGTACGCCAATAGAAAATTCATTAGCAGAGTTGTGGTCAATTTTTGATTATATAATGCCAGGTTATTTATTTGCATATAAAAAGTTCAAAACAGAATTTGAAGTACCAATAGTTAAAGAAGAAAATCAAAAAGCAATGAAAAAATTGAGAATGCTTATAGAACCATTTATTCTAAGAAGAACTAAAAAAGAAGTGTTAACAGAATTGCCAGAAAAAACAATAACAGTTTTAAATAATCAAATGAAAGAAGAACAAGAAAAAATATACTTGAACTATTTAGCACAAGCAAAACAAGATATTGCAGAAACAATAAATGTAAAAGGATTTGAAAGAAGTCATATTCAAGTGTTATCAGCACTTACAAGGCTAAGACAAATTTGTTGTCATCCAAGTTTATTTATAAAAGATTATAAAGAGGGAAGTAGCAAATTAGAACAATGTATAGAAATTATTAAAGATGCTATAGAATCAGGACATAAGATTTTATTATTTTCTGGATATACATCAATGTTTGAAATTATTGAAAAAGAGTTAAACAAAAATGGTATCTCTTATTTTAAATTAACAGGAGCTACAAAAGTTGATGAACGAATTAGAATGGTTGATGAATTTAATGAAAGTAAAGATATAAAAGTATTTTTAATTTCGCTTAAAGCTGGAGGAACTGGACTAAATTTAACAGGAGCAGATATGGTTATTCATTATGATCCTTGGTGGAATGCATCTGCAGAAAATCAAGCTACTGATAGAGCTTATAGAATTGGTCAAAAAAATAATGTTCAAGTATATAAATTAATAACTAAAAATTCTATAGAAGAAAAAATTTATGAATTACAGAAAAAGAAATCTACACTAATAGATAATGTGCTTGATACTAGAACATCATTTATTAGTAAATTATCTAAAGAAGATATTATGAAATTATTTGAATAAATTTTAACTTAAACTGTTGAACAATATAAATTACGTATTACATTTATAGAATAATGTATTTATAAATTAATAATATATTGTTTTTTACACCTTGGTGTCGCAATCTCCATATTAAAAATACTAGTATGTAGATTGCTCCATATCGCATTCGCTATGCTCATTTGATCGCTTACGCGGTATTGCAAAACAATATATTATTAATTTTTTAAAATATATAATTTAGTTATAAATTGTAATATTATTTTAATTATATTTTTTAACAGTTTAACTTAAACGTATTAAAAGAAAGGATAGTAATTATGAAAGATTACATAGTAGTAATTGGAGGAGGACTTGCAGGGAGTGAATCTGCATATCAAATTGCAAAACAAGGAATAAAAGTAAAATTATATGAAATGAAACCAATTAAATTTACAGAAGCTCATAGTAATAAAGATTTAGCAGAAATAGTATGTAGTAATTCATTTAAATCAAATTTACATACAAATGCTTGTGGTTTATTAAAAGAAGAATTAAGATATTTAGATTCATTGTTAATAAAAATAGCAGATGAAACGCAAGTACCTGCAGGACAGGCATTAGCAGTAGATAGAGAATTATTTGCACAAAAAGTAACTCAAGAAATTGAAAATAATCCATTAATAGAAATAATACATGAAGAAGTAACAGATATAGAAAAACTTGCGCAAGATGGAATTGTAATTATAGCAACAGGGCCATTAACATCAGAAAAAATGGCAAAAGAAATTTCAAAAATAACAGGACAAGACAAATTATATTTTTATGATGCTGCAGCTCCAATTGTTACAAAAGAAAGTATAGATTTTAACATAGCATTTTGGGGTAATAGATATGAACAAGAAAAGCAAAAAGATGAAACGATTGAGCAATGGCAAAGTAGAATTAAAAATCTAGAAGCAAGTTATATAAATCTTCCGATGAATCAAGAGGAATATGAAAGATTTTGCGATGAGTTGATAAATGCAGAGGGAGTAGTATTACATGAATTTGAAAAACGAGAAATTTTTGAAGGGTGTATGCCAGTAGAAGTTATGGCAAAAAGAGGATTAGATACATTAAGATTTGGACCATTAAAACCAGTAGGATTTGATGACCCAAGAACAGGAAGAAGACCATATGCAGTAGTTCAATTAAGACAAGATGATGTTGATGGAATGATATTTAATATTGTAGGATTTCAAACAAATTTGAAGTTTGGAGAACAAAAAAGAGTGTTTAGTATGATTCCGGGACTTGAAAATGCAGAGTTTGTAAAGTATGGTGTAATGCATAGAAATACATATATAAACTCAACAAAACTGTTGGATAATACATATAATCTGAAAAGTAATAATAATATATATTTTGCAGGGCAAATAACAGGTGTTGAAGGATATGTAGAATCAATTTCATCAGGAATGTTAGCTAGTTTAAATGCATGTCAAAAATATAAAAATGGAGATAAAATAGTATTTCCAGAAACAACAATAATTGGAGCATTAGCTAAATACATTTCAACAGAAAATGACAAATTTCAGCCAATGAATGCGAACTTTGGAATTGTACCACCATTAGGAGAAAAAATAAAAGATAAAAAAATAAAATATGGAAAACTTGCAGATAGAGCACTTGTGGATTTAAAAGAACAATATTTTACAAAAAAAGAAAAAAATTAACAAAAAATGCTTGTAGAAAAAAATACGTTGTGTTAGAATATAAAATGTAATAGAATATATCACAAATGAAAGGAGTTTATTAAGTAATATAATTACTTGATAAGGTTGTAAGATGAGAGGATTTGAAGAAATACAAAAAATAGTTAAAAATTTTGTTGAAGAATCAGGACAAGCTAAACAACAAATTATAGAAATAGAAAATGAAAGAAACAATCTAGCACAAGAAAGAAATAGAAAAAAAGAAGCTAATATTGAAGAAAATTTAGCTGAAGTTAACGAGCTTGGAAAACAAATTTCTAAACTAGGCAATCAAAGTCAAGAATTACAAAATAAGCTTGATAAACGTTTTTTAGAAGTGAAAAAATTAGTAAATCTAATGATAGATAATCAAATCACAGAAGAAATGAGAAAAATTCGTAAAATAAATGAAATTAAAGAAGAATATATAGAAAGAGTTTCTCTTCAAGAAGAAAGAAATGCTAGATATGAAATGCAAAAACAAGAATTTTTCGAAAGATTTGGAAGAATGCCAGAATTATCAGAAAATGCAAAACAAGAAGATACAATTCAAGATAAGCAATGTTTGAAATATAAAGAAAAAACAGAAGAAAAACAAATACAAATAGAAGAATGTCAAGAAAATTTAGCAGAACTAGTAGAATTTAAAAATGCTGTTGCAGACAAAAATTGGTCAAGAATTATCTGTGATGAAAAAGAAAATGAGGAAGAAATTATAGAATTGCCATTGGTTGAAGAAATAGAAATAGAAGAAATGGAACCAATACAAGAAGTGGAAGTAGAAGAATTTCAACCAATAGAAGAGATTTCAATAGAAGAATTAGAAGGTGAACCTTTCGAGGAAATAAAAGAAGAAAATTTAACAAAAGAAGATAGTATAATTTCAGAAAACATTGTGGAAGAAAGCGAAAAGAATGAAATTGACCAAATTGAAGAATTGGCAAAAGCAATAGTAGAACAAATAGTTGCAGAACAGACGGAACAGACAAAGAAAAATATAACAGAAGAACAGGAAATAATAGCTTTTGAAGAAAAAAATACAGAAAAATATGATAATTTACTAAATGAACCAGTATTATTATCAAATATAATGGTTAAAATTGAAAATAATGAGCTTATTTACAAAGCACAAGCTAACAATGGAGAAGAAATATCAATAAAACCTACAAAACTAGTAACAGGAAATGCATTATTGAATACTAAAGAAGAAATAGAGAAAATAAAAGAAATTTTAATAAATTATGCAGTAGTAGAGTATAAGCCTTTGGACAAAAGTGTAATTAAAAAGATTGATCCATTAGTTTGTGAATTATTAAGTAAATTTGCAAATGAATATGACTGTGATGCAGGAATGCTTATTTATAATTATGCTATGTCATTTGCAAAAAATGAAATGTTAAGAACAGATTTTGCATCAATAACATATAATATTGCATATATAGATGGAACTAATTTAAGTAAAATAGAAAAACGCGAAATTTCTAAAATATGTAGAAAAGCATTGAAAAACGAGAATATAGATATAATAGGAAGAATATCAGCTTTTAGTGGAATAAAATACATTTTTAGAAGACTATTTGCTATAAATAGTGAAAATAGATTACCAGAAGGAAAATATTAATAAAATTAAAAGAAAAAATATTGACATAATCAGGTAAAAATGATAAAATATAAACCGCGATGGAAAACCTATATTAGGTAAATCCGTAGCGGTTTTAATTTATTAAAATAAAATATAAAAGAAAGAGGTGAAATTTAAGTGCCAACAATTAATCAATTAGTAAGAAAAGGAAGACAAACATCAAAGGCAAAATCTACAGCACCAGCATTACAACATGGATGGAACTCAAAAAACAAAACATTAACAAATAATAGAGCTCCACAAAAGAGAGGTGTATGTACAGTTGTAAAAACAGTAACACCTAAGAAACCAAACTCAGCTTTAAGAAAAGTTGCCAGAGTTAGACTTTCAAATGGTTATGAAGTAACATCTTATATCCCAGGTATAGGACATAACTTACAAGAACACAGTGTAGTTCTAATTAGAGGAGGAAGAGTAAAAGACCTTCCAGGTGTTAGATACCATATAATAAGAGGAACATTAGATACAGCAGGGGTTAAAGACAGAATGCAAGCTCGTTCTAAGTATGGAGCTAAAAAACCAAAAAAATAAAAAATAAACTAAATCAGGCATCTTGCACATTTTCGACATCTATTGCAAACTTCGGCATACAAATGTATAGCCTCACCTTGCAATAAACATCAAAAAATGCACAATATACCTAATTTATTTAATTTTTTGAATTAATCAGATTAGTGCACACAATTTACTAAATTAAGGTACTTAAATTTAGAATAGATTATGTAGCACTATACGGGAAAGATTATACTTTCCAGAGTAACTTAGATACCTTATGGGTATCAGAAAAAGAAAAGGAGTGAAGAATAGTGCCAAGAAGAGGATATATAGCAAAAAGAGATGTATTACCAGATCCAATTTACAATAGCAAAGTTGTTACAAAATTAATTAACAACATAATGTTAGATGGTAAAAAATCAGTTGCTCAAGGTATAGTATATGATGCTTTTGATATAATAAAAGAAAAAGAAGGAAAAAATCCTTTAGAAGTATTTGAAGCAGCATTAGAAAACATTATGCCAGTTCTTGAAGTAAAAGCAAGAAGAGTTGGTGGAGCAACATACCAAGTGCCATTAGAAATTAGACCTGAAAGAAGACAAACTTTAGGTTTAAGATGGTTAGTTAACTATGCTAGAAACAGACATGAAAAAACTATGGCTGAAAAATTAGCTGGTGAAATCATGGATGCTGTTAACGGAAACGGTGGAGCATTCAAGAAGAAAGAAGATACACATAGAATGGCTGAGGCTAATAAGGCTTTTGCTCATTACAAATGGTAAAATTTCGATTAAAAGCAATAATCTGCACATTTTCAATAACTATTTCAAACCTCGACGTACCATCGTACGACTTCGGCTTGAAATAACTATTAAAAATGCACATCTTATCACTTTTAATCAAAATTAGAGTTTTGCATTTTGAGAGATATAGAGATATTAAGAAATGCAATGTAAAAGGGTGTAGGAACATTACCCTTTATCCAATTAAAGGAGGGAAATATTAATATGGCAGGAAGAGCATACCCATTAGAGAGAACAAGAAATATAGGAATAATGGCTCACATTGATGCTGGTAAAACAACAACAACAGAGAGAATATTATTCTATACAGGTAAAACACATAAAATAGGAGAAGTTCACGAAGGTGCTGCTACAATGGACTGGATGGAACAAGAACAAGAAAGAGGTATTACAATTACATCTGCTGCAACAACATGTTTCTGGAAAAACAATAGAATCAATATAATTGATACCCCAGGACACGTAGACTTTACAGTAGAAGTTCAAAGATCTTTAAGAGTTCTTGACGGTGCAGTTACAGTATTAGCTGCTAAAGGTGGAGTTCAACCACAAACAGAAACAGTATGGAGACAAGCTGATAAATACCAAGTACCAAGAATGGTATATGTAAATAAAATGGATATTGTTGGTGCAAACTTTATGCTTTGTGTTGATCAACTAAAAACTAGATTACGTGCTAATCCAGTTCCTATTCAATTACCAATAGGTGCAGAAGATCAATTTAAAGGAATAGTTGATTTAATAAAAATGAGAGCTTTCATCCATAAAGATGATTTAGGAAGAGAAATTGAAGAAACAGATATTCCAGCTGATATGGTTGAAGATGCTAAAAAATGGAGAACAGCTATGATAGAAGCTGTTTGCGAACAAGATGAAGAATTAATGATGAAATATTTAGAAGGTGAAGAACTTTCTGAAGAAGAAATCAAAAGCGGAATAAGAAAAGGAACAATCGCTAACGAAATGGTTCCTGTAACATGTGGTTCTTCATATAAAAACAAAGGTGTACAAGAACTTTTAAATGCAATAGTTGACTTTATGCCATCACCACTTGATATACCACATATCAAAGGTGAAACACTAGATGGTGAACCAACAGAAGCAAAAACTTCTGATAGTGAACCATTTGCAGCATTAGCATTTAAAATTGCGACAGATCCATTCGTAGGAAAATTATGTTTCTTTAGAGTATATTCAGGTGTACTAGAAACAGGATCAACAGTTTTAAATTCTAGCAAAGATAAAAAAGAAAGAATTGGTAGAATTCTACAAATGCACTCAAATCACAGAGAAGATATTGAAAAAGTATATGCTGGTGATATTGCAGCTGCAGTAGGATTAAAAGATGTTACAACTGGAAATACTTTATGTGATCCAGATCATCCAATAATTCTAGAATCAATGGAATTCCCTGAACCAGTTATTGATATTGCTATTGAGCCAAAAGACAAAGCAGCTCAAGAAAAAATGGGAATTGCTTTAGCAAAATTAGCTGAAGAAGATCCAACATTTAAAGCATATACAAATCAAGAAACAGGACAAACAATCATCGCAGGTATGGGTGAGTTACACTTAGACATAATTGTTGATAGATTAAAAAGAGAATTCAAAGTAGAATGTAATGTAGGTAAACCACAAGTTGCTTACAAAGAAACAATTAGAAATAAAGTAAAAGTTCAAGGTAAATTTATTCGTCAATCTGGTGGTAAAGGACAATACGGTGACGTATGGTTTGAAATGGAACCATTAGAACCAGGAAAAGGAATTGAATTCGAAAGCAAAATCGTTGGAGGAGCAGTTCCAAAAGAATATATTAAACCAATAGAACAAGGAATGAGAGATGCTGCAGAAAGTGGTATCTTAGCTGGATATCCAGTAATCGACTTCAAAGTATCATTAGTAGATGGTTCTTACCATGAAGTTGACTCATCAGAAATGGCATTCAAGATTGCTGCATCTATGGCATTCAAAGAAGGATGTAAACAAGCTAAATCAGTTATCTTAGAGCCAATTATGAAAGTTGAAATAACAGTTCCAGAAGAATACATGGGAGATGTTATAGGAGATGTAAACTCTAGACGTGGTAGAATGGAAGGTATGGATTCAGATGATGGAATGCAAGAAATACATGCATTTATTCCATTATCAGAAATGTTTGGATATGCAACAGACTTACGTTCAAAAACACAAGGTAGAGGTTCATACTCTATGGAACCATCTCATTATGAAGAAGTTCCTAAATCAGTACTTGAAACAATTGTTGCTTCAAGAGCTAAAAAAGAAAACTAATTTTATAAAAACACTTGCATTTTCTATAGAAATGTTGTAAAATGCAAGTGCGTAAATAAGTTATTAATATTAAAAAATAAAAGAATAAACATTTATAAAATGATTATTCTAAATATTAAAGGAGGAAATAAAAAATGGCAAAAGCAAAATTTGAAAGAACAAAGCCACACGTTAACATCGGTACAATCGGACATGTTGACCACGGAAAAACAACAACAACAGCTGCTATTACAAAATATTTATCATTATTAGGAAAAGCTCAATACGAAGCTTATGATCAAATCGATGGAGCACCAGAAGAAAAAGCAAGAGGAATCACAATCAACACAGCTCACGTAGAATATGAAACAGATACAAGACACTATGCACACGTAGACTGTCCAGGACATGCTGACTATGTTAAAAACATGATCACAGGTGCAGCTCAAATGGATGGTGCAATATTAGTTGTATCAGCAGCTGATGGACCAATGCCACAAACAAGAGAACACATCTTATTAGCTAGACAAGTAGGTGTTAAATACATCGTTGTTTACTTAAATAAATGTGATATGGTTGATGATCCAGAATTATTAGAATTAGTTGAAATGGAAGTTAGAGACCTATTAACAGAATATGGTTTCCCAGGAGATGACATTCCAATTATAAAAGGATCTTCATTAAAAGTATTAGAAAGTACATCAACAGACCCTAATGATCCAGTATATGCTCCAATGAAAGAGTTAATGGATGCTGTAGATAGCTATATTCCAACACCAGAAAGACCAATCGATCAACCATTCTTAATGCCAGTTGAAGACGTATTCACAATCACAGGACGTGGAACAGTTGCAACAGGTAGAGTAGAAAGAGGAATTGTTAAAGTTTCTGACGAAGTTGAAATCATTGGTTTAACAACTGAAAGAAGAAAAACTGTTGTTACAGGTGTAGAAATGTTCAGAAAATTATTAGACCAAGCTGAAGCTGGAGACAATATCGGAACATTATTAAGAGGAATTGATAGAAAAGACATCGAAAGAGGTCAAGTACTATGTAAACCAGGAACAATTCATCCACATACAAAATTCACATCAGAAGTATACGTTTTAACTAAAGATGAAGGTGGAAGACATACTCCATTCTTCAACGGATACAGACCACAATTCTATTTCAGAACAACAGACGTAACAGGTGTTATCGAATTACCTGCTGGAACAGAAATGGTTATGCCAGGTGATAACGTATCAATGACAATTGAATTAATTACACCTATCGCTATCGAAAAAGGATTAAGATTCGCTATTCGTGAAGGTGGTAGAACAGTTGGTTCAGGTGTTGTTGCTGATATAATCGAATAATAAATGAATTATTATATAGAAAGAAGTCAAGAAATTGGCTTCTTTTTGTTGTATATATATTACGATATTGTTACAGAAGTATTACAAAAAGTTTAAAAATATATTACATTAACATAATGTTTGACAAAAATTGCCTCAAATGCTATAATAAAGATAGTGTTTTGCGTAAGCAAATAGAAAGGAGAAAAATATGAAAATAAAAGAAGAGATATCAAAAGAAATAAAAGAATATATTGAAAAGTTTAATAATCAAGATAATGAGTTGAATGAGGGAATAAATAAAAAAGAAATAGAACATGAAGAAAAAAAAGAAAAATTTAATGAAAAGTGGGATGAGGATATTTTTCCAGCAGATATACCAATTAGAGATAAGGAAGCTGCTGAACTAGAAGAAGAAGCTAACAAAATAAAAGAGGAAAGAAAAAGCATTGAAGAAAAAATAAAAAATACTGAAAATGATTTTAGAAAAGTAGTTTCTGATATGGAGAAAAAGCTTGAAAATAGAAGAAATGAAATTGTAGAATATGTAAATAACAAAGAGCAATTATTAGAAAATAAAAAACATTTGGAAAAGCAATTAGAAGAACAGATTAAAGGAATAGAGACTTGGAAAGAAAATGGTATAAATGAAAATGATGTTCTATATCAAAGAAGAAAAAATATTGTAATACCAGATTTAGAAAATCAAATTAAAGAAATTGATTCAAAATTGGATGAAAAAAGCTTAAGAGAGGAATATAAGGAATTAGGAAAGATAAAAAATCAAATTAAAGATATTAAGTTACATGATAGAAAACACATTATATCAGAATTATCTGAAATATTTGAAGTAAAAGAAAATAATCAAAATCAAATTACAGGAGAACCAACAGAACAGGAGCCAGTTGTAACAGAACCAATAGAACAAGAACAAGCTACAACAAAACCAATAGAGCAAAAGCAAATCATAGCTGAAAAAAACCAAACAAAGCCTGCTGGAACAAAAGCAATTGAACAAAAGACTTATCAAGAATCAGCAGAAAAAACAGAAGATAAAAAAATGACTATTGGTAGAAAAATTAAATTGATAGATTCAAATGGAAAAGTATATAGTGTAGCTAAATCTAAAGAATATTTTGAAAAATATGATTCAGAAAAATTAGGGCTTTTTGGAAAAATTGTAGCAAAAATGAAAAAAAGCATAAAAAATAGAATATATGGTGAAAATTTAGAAGAGAATGAAAAGATAGAAAAATCAGATATATATAGTGACTTAGAAGAAGAAATGGATGACATAATAAAAATGCCAGAATTAAGCAAATTAGATCCTATTATTGCATATGGATTAAAAGAGGGATTAGCTAATAAGATATTAACTTCTAAAGAGGTATTGCAAACTATTAATGCAATAGAAAGCAATGATAAAGAAACACTAAATAAAATTTTACCAATAAAATGGGATAAAAATGATTTATCTAAAGGAGCATTTTTACCTTGGAATAGAAAGAGCAGAGACCAAATAGTAAAACAGGCAGAAGAAAATAAAGAGCTTATGGAAGTTACTGGTGAATATGAACCAAGCCTATTAAAAAGATTAAAGAATAAAGCAGAGAAATATTTTCCAGCAAAAGAAGAACAAAAATATATAACTGATGGAAGTGAAAAAAATGTTTCTTCACATCAAAAATTAAGAGATTTTCAAGAAAGAGCAGGAATTAAAATGTCTCAAGAACAATTACAAGAGAATGAACAAGAAACTGAGGAACAAACTCAAATTATTGGAGAACAAGAAAAAGATAATGAAGAAGTTAAATAATTAAATATATATAAAAGCAGTGTAATTTAATAAAAACAATTACATTGTTTTTTTAGCTAAAATTAATTAAACCTATTGCAATTTTATAAAAACAATAATAAAATAGAAACATCACGAATAATCATAAATATAAATAAGAACATAAAGAAAGGGAATGAAATAAAAAATGAATATATTATTAGATGCAATGGGTGGAGATAATGCACCAGACGCTAATATAAAAGGAGCACTAAAGGCTATAAACCAAGTAAAAGCAAATGTAACATTAATAGGAAAAGAAGAAATAATTAGAAAAAAAATCAAAGAATTTACAGGAAAAGAATTGGAAGAGGTATCTTCAAGACTAAAAATCAAGAATGCAATAGAAACAATAGAAATGGAAGAACAACCAACAGTAGCAATAAAACATAAAAAAGACTCTTCAATGGTAGTTGGGTTTAAAATGCTAAAAGATGGGGAAGGAGATGTATTTATTTCTGCAGGAAATTCAGGAGCTTTGTTAGCTGGAGCTACATTACTTGTAGGAAGAATAAAAGGAATAGATAGACCAGCATTAGCAGGAATACTTCCAGCATATAAAAGTCAATTATTACTTATTGATTCTGGTTCAAATACAAATTGTAAACCAATAAATTTATTACAATTCGCTCAAATGTCTACAATATATTTAAAAAATACATTTGGAATAGAAAGACCAGCAATTGGATTATTAAATATAGGAACAGAAGAAACAAAAGGAAATGAATTAGTAAAAGAGAGTTATAAACTATTAAAAGAAAAATCAGAAGAGTTAGGAATCAATTTTGTTGGAAATGTAGAAGGAAGAGATGCTTTTTCAGGAAAAATAGATGCAATAGTAACAGATGGATTTACAGGAAATGTATTTTTAAAAACAACAGAAGGTCTTGGAAAATTTGTAAAAAGAACATTAACAGAAAGTTTAACACAAAGTTTAATTTCAAAAATATGTACAGTACCATGTCTTCCTGCAATAAATAGATTTAAAAAGACAATGGATTATAAATCATATGGAGGAGCACTATTTTTAGGTGTTAAAAAACCTGTTGTAAAAGCACATGGAAGTAGTGATGAAACACTTTTTGAATTTACAATTAAACAAGCTGAAAAATTTGTAGAGAATAAAGCTGTTGATAAAATGATAGAAGAATTTGAAAAAAACAGCTCAAAGGCTTGAAATTAAACACTTTCAGACAAAATACTGAATAGGTAGTATAAAAAACAAAAAATATTATAAATATGCTTGACAAAATAATGAACATATAATATAAATGTTACAGGTGAAATTTGATTATTAAAAACAGATATCATTTAGCACATGAGAGGAGGTGAACTTGTAATGAGTTCAGAAGAAGTTTTTGAAAAAGTAAAAGGAATAATTGTAGAACAATTAGGAGTTGCTGATACAGCTGTTACAATGGAAGCATCTTTTATAGATGATTTAGGAGCTGATTCATTAGATATAGTAGAATTAGTAATGGCATTAGAAGAAGAATTTGATATAGAAATTCCAGATGCTGATGCAGAAAAAGTTGTTACAGTAGGAGATGTAGTTGACTACATAAAAGAAAATGTATAAAATAAAAGGAGAACGAAATAAATTCGTTCTTTTATTTTATTATAGAAAGGAAAGAGTATGAAAAAGGAAGAATTTTATTATAAATCAGCAGATGGAAAAACAGAAATACATGCAGTAAAATGGTTGCCAGAAACAGATCCAATTGCTATATTGCAAATTGCTCATGGAGTTACAGAATATATAGAGAGATATGAAAACTTAGCAAAGTATTTTACAGAAAAAGGATTTATAGTCTGTGGTAATGATCATATAGGTCATGGAAAATCTATTGCAAAAGAAGCAAAGCCAATGTACTTTGGACCAAAAGGAAGTTGGAATTTTGCTGTAAAAGATATAAATGAATGTCAAAAAATAATTAGTAGTGAATATTCACAACTACCATATTTCATGTTAGGATTTTCATTAGGATCATTTTTATTAAGAACGTATTTAATTGATTATGATACAAATATAGATATGGCTATTATAATGGGAACAGGTACTGTTCCTAAAATGCAAATAAAGCTGGCTCAAATGATAGTGAATAATGAAGCTAAAAAGGTAGGAGAAGATAATACTAGCCCATTAATTCAAAAATTAACATTTGAAACATATAATAAAAGTTTTGAACCAAATAGAACAAAATATGATTGGTTATGTTCTAACAATGAAAGTTTAGATGAATATATATCAGATCCAATGAGAGGTGAGGATTTTTCAGCAGGGCTATTTAGAGAGTTGTTGGAAGGAATGGATTATACTAATACAGATTCTAATATTAAAAAAATGAATAAAGATATTCCAATTTTGTTTATGTCTGGAGACAAAGATCCTGTAGGAAACCAGAGTAAAGGTGTAATTCAGGCTTATAACAAATTTAAAAAGTTTGGCATAAAAAGTGTTGATATTAAATTGTATAAAGATTTAAGACATGATATTTTGCATGAGAAGTGTAAAGATGATATCTATAATGATATATATAATTTTTTAGCGAAAAAACTTGAAAAAAATGCAAAATAGTATATAATAGAATAGGGTAAACTAAAAGAGAAAGTTGAAAAGAATTATATTATGATTTTTTTCAACTTGGTTTGTATTTAGAAAGGAATGGAGATCATAACATGAAAAAATTAGAACAAAATATAGGTTATACATTTAAAGATAAAGAACTATTAAAAAAAGCTTTAACCCATACATCATATGCATATGAGCACAATGTGGAAAGTAATGAAAAATTAGAGTTTTTAGGTGATAGTATTTTAGAATTCATTTCAAGTATTTATTTGTATGAGAATTATCCTAACTTAAAAGAAGGAGAAATGACTAAAGTTAGAGCAACAGTAGTGTGTGAAACTAGTTTACACAAGATAGCGCAAATGCATGGTTTTAGTGATTTCTTGTATCTTGGAAAATCAGAAAGAACTACAAATAAAGAAGTAAGACCTGCAATTTTAGCTGATAGTGTAGAAGCAGTGATTGCTGCGATGTATTTAGATGGAGGATTAGAAGAAGCAAAAAGATTCATTATAGAAAATTTAGAAGAACCAATAAAAATAGCAAGTCAACATGTGGGACAAAAAGATTATAAAACAGTTTTACAAGAAAAGTTACAAAAGCATGGAGAAGTAGAAATAAAATATACAATAATAAAAGAAACTGGACCAGACCATGATAAGACATTTGAAGCGCAAGTAGAATGTAATCACAAAAAATTAGCAGAAGGAACAGGAAAGTCAAAAAAGCTTGCAGAGATGGAAGCAGCTAGAAAAGCATTGCAGAATTTAAAATAAAAGAGGTGAAAAAATGAAAAAACATTATATTATCCCAATATTTGTACCACATCTAGGATGTCCAAATGATTGCATATTTTGTAACCAAAGGTCAATAAGTGGACAACAAAAAATGATAACAGCAGAAGATGTAAAGAAAACAATAGATTTTTATTTAGAAAATATAAAAGATAAAGAAGCAAAAAAGGAAGTTGCATTTTTTGGAGGAAGTTTTACAGGAATAGAAGAAGAGAAGCAAGAAGAATTTTTAAAAACAGCATATGAATATATAAAACAAGGAAAAATTGATTCAATAAGAGTATCAACAAGACCAGATTACATAGACAAAAAAATTCTTAAGAGGCTAAAGAAATATAAAGTAGAAACAATCGAACTAGGGGTACAATCTGCAAATGATTATATATTAAAAAGAGCTAATAGAGGACATACATTTGAGGACGTAAAGAAAGCATCAAAAATGATAAGATGGCGTGGATTTAAATTAGGACATCAAATGATGGTAGGATTACCAGAAAGTACTAGAATTGATGAAATAAATACAGCTAAAGAATTAATAAAATTAAAACCTAAAATGGTAAGGATATATCCAGTTTTAGTAATTAAAAATACAAGATTAGAAAAAGAATTTCTAGATGAAAAATATACACCTTTAACTGTAGTACAAGCAGTAGAAACATGTAAAGAGTTAATGTCAATGTTTAATCAAAAAGGAATAGAGGTAATAAGAGTAGGATTACAAAATACAGATGAAATAACAGATCCTAATATAGAGGGAAGTGAAGTTGTTGCAGGACCATACCATCCAGCTTTTAGACAATTAGTAGAATCAGGATTATGGTATGATACGATTCTTGCAAAAATAAAACAATTAAATGTAAAAGTAAAAAAAGTACAAGTAACTGTAAATCCTCAAGATGCAAATAATGTTATTGGACATAAAAGAGAGAATGTAGAAAAATTAAAAGAGCTTTATACATTAGATTTAATTGTAAAGCAGGATGCTGATATTAAACCAGGAAAACTAGATATAAAAGTATTAGAGACATATCCTGAGTTTTTAGAGGATCATAAATAAAGGGGAAGAATATGGAAAAAAACAAAAGATTAATAAATATATTATTAGTAGTAATAATGATATTAGTAGTTATTGGATGCATTTTAGGATATATTTTTTTTACTAAAGATAAGACCAAGCCGATTATAGATCCAGAAGAGAAAAGAACAATTCAAAATCAAGAAAAAATATTTTCGATAGAAAATTATCCTAAAGTAGAGTGTTTGGCTGAAACATTGCCATTAGCAGAAGCATTTGAAGCAAATTTAACTGGAACAGATGTGAAAGAAATTAATATTACATATTCAAAAGCTGAAGATGCATATACTAATTTAATCAATGGAGATACTGATTTGATTTTAGTTACATATCCATCTGAAGAAGAAAAGAATTTAGTAAGAGAAAAAAATGGAGAACTAGATATAACTCCGATTGCAAAAGATGCATTTGTATTTTTTGTTAATACAGATAATCCTATTGATAATTTAACATCAGAACAAATTCAAGATATATATTCTGGAAAAACGAGAAGTTGGAAAGACTTAGGTGGAGAAAATGAAAAAATAATAGCTTATCAAAGACCAGAAAATTCTGTAAGTCAAAAAGGAATGATGTCATTAGTTATGAAAGGCAAAAAGATGACAACACCCATTATAGGAAATATTAAGTATGATGATACAGAAATTAATGATGTTATATTAGATTATAGTAATGAAAAAACGACTATAGGATATGCATATAATTATTATGCAAGAACGATGTATATAACAGATAAAATGAAGTTACTAGCAATTGATGGAATTGATCCAACATATGAAAATATTCAAACAGGATTATATGGATTACAAACAAAATATTATGCTGTTACTAGAAAAAATGAAGAGCAAAATAGTGATGTGCTTAAATTATTAGACACGATGAAATCTAATAGAGGACAAAATGTAGTAAAGGAGGCAGGCTATGTTCAAAACTACTAAATCGAAAACAATTTTTGCGCTGATCTTTTGTAGTATATGTATATTAATAACAGTAGGAGCAATAATATATAAAAATATAGAAATAGATGACATGACAAAAGAAGAACGTGAAGAAGAATTAAAAGATGTGGCAGGAATAAATCTAAAAGGAACATATAATCAAAATGACTTAACAATTTTAGAAAAAAGAGCGGCAAAAGATAAGGTTGAAATAACATATTGTCAAATAAATGGATTAAACAATAATGTGGTTCAGAATAATATTAATAAAGAACTTGAGAACTTAGCCGTAAATATATATAAAGATAAAGTTACGAATTTAGATGAAGTTATAAATGTATCTGTCAATGAAAGAAATGTAGCGAATTTTGCTAATACACTTTCTTTTGAAGTAAGCTATGTTGCGAAAAAAGATGATGATGGTGATGGCTTTTTTCAAGGCTATAAATGTTTAAATTATGATTTAACAACAGGTGAAAAAATAACATTTGATAAATTATTTACACAAAATGCACCAATGGAAGAAATTTTAAGAAAATCAGCATATTATAGTTTAGTAAAAAGAAATGTAAAAACAAATTTGGCAGGAGAGTTGGAAATATCAGACTATGGAGATGTAGAAAATGAAGTTTCAGTGTTTATTAATAAATATAAAAATGAGCAGATAGAAAATTTTGAATTCTCACCAAAAACTATAAGCGTTTTCTGGGGAGAAAATGATGATATAATAGAAATTAATATGTCAGAATATGCAGACTATATTGCTATTTATAATAGATATTTAAGTGATAATAATATTTTTGAGAAAAGTGATGTTGGATTGAAAAATTTATATACACTATCAGAAAGAAATTCAACAACATATACATATATGAATTATCAAAAAGGAAGTAATTATTTTATTGATATTAATTTGATGAATTATGATGGAAGTAACAACGAATTTAGCGAAAAATTAAAAAAAGAAAAAATAATAGAATTAGAAGCAGAAATTGAAAAAATAAAAAATTCAATATCAAAAAATCCAGACAGTTTCTATATATTAAACTATAGTATTAATATTTCAACAACTTATGATGAAGAAACAATGCAAAATATGACATATTGTACAACTGAAGGAAATTCATATGAAATTACAACACATGATTTTGAAGAAAATATTGAACCTATAATAATAAAAGCAAATCGAGAAAGTGGTAATGGAATTCAAACATATGTATACAATTTTAAAGATATACTAAATATAGAACCACAAACAACAAAAGAGGCATATAATCCTACAACAGGAGAAAAGATAGTAATTTAGTATAAAATCACTCGTTATTACAAATAATTGTAATAAGGGTGATTTTTTTATGGACAGTATTAAAAGAAAAAAAGGAATAATAAATATTATAGGAACAATTGTAGGATCAGCAATAATGGCATTTGGAACATCTGCATTTCTTTTGCCAAATCAATTATCATCAGGAGGTTTAGCTGGAATAGCAACAATAACATATTATTTATTAAAAATACCAATGGGAGTAATGATAATGACATTAAATATTCCGTTGTTTATATTAGCAGGATATAGATTGGGAAAAGAATTTTTTGCTAAATCGTTAATTGGAACAGTTAGTTTATCTGCATTTATAGATATATTTGATAAATATCCAGCAATTACAAATGATAGGTTTTTGGCATGTATATATGGTGGTTCATTAATAGGAATAGGAACAGCAATAATATTAAAAGTAGGAGCATCAACTGGAGGAACAGATTTGATTGCAACGGTAATTAAAGGTTATAATCCGTACATTTCTATGAGCAAATATTTAATAATTATGGATATTGTTATTATATCTTTAAATGTTTTATTTTTTAAACATATTGAAATTGGGCTGTATTCAGCAATTGCGATTTATCTATATGGGCAAATGATAGATATAATATTTGAAGGAGTATATTATACAAAATTATTATTTATTATTTCTGATAAAAATGAGGAAATTTCTAAAGTTATTGGAGAAAATGTAAAAAGAG
The DNA here is from genome assembly GCA_934130975.1 of uncultured Clostridia bacterium. Taxonomy (GTDB): domain Bacteria; phylum Bacillota; class Clostridia; order TANB77; family CAG-508; genus CAG-269. The sequence continues at coordinate 60,559 of CAKOYU010000006.1, forward strand.
GAGTAACTGGTTTATATGGTAAAGGGATGTACAAAAATGAAGATAAATTAGTTTTAATTTGTGCTGCTTCTAGAAATGATACTGCTAAAATAAAGGATATTGCTAAAAAAGTTGATGAGCATTGTTTCATTGTTATAGGAAATGTTAGAGAAGTTCTTGGAAAAGGTTTCAAAGAAACTTAAAAATGCATTTATAATTTATTACAATTTACTTTTACTTAAATAGATATTTAGAAATTTATAATATATTGTTTTTTATACCTTGCTGTCGCAATCTCCATATTGAAGCTGCTTGCATGTAGATTGCTCCATATCGCATTCGCTACGCTCATTTGGTCGCTTACGCGGTATTGCAAAACAATATATTATAAATTTTCAAAATAAATATAATGTATTTGTGAATTGTAATAAATTATAAATGTATTTTAAGTTTTGGTAATCATTTGGCTAGAAACTACATTTACATTTACATTGATGTGAAACTGTGCAGACTTGAATTTCTCATTCCAATTATAATCTTTCCATTCTTTTTGGGTAGTAAAATGAGATAATGCTTTGTAAGAGAAAGAATCAATATCTGTTCCAAAATCTTTAGAGATTTTATTAAAGTAATCATCAAATTGTTTTTCTAAATATTTTTTTGTTGCAATTGAAAAATTTTCAAGAGTACTTGTTTGTTCATATTCAATATCTTTTTCAAGGGTTAAAATAGAAGCTTGTACATTGATATCAAGATATATATTAGGAATATCGTTTTCAATATTAACTGAAAATTTAGAATTTTTCTTAGGAACTATATTAAGTTCAATTTTATCTTTTTCATTTTCATTACAAGGATTATCGATTGAAGCTATAAAAAAATTCAAATTATTTTCTATTAATAGATGGCAAATAGATTCTGTAGCAGTAAGTTTTCCACATAGTTTATCATCATCAAAAACAGCAATTCCTAGATTTTCTGTGCCACGCTTTCCTTGAAGTGAACTTGATCCAGCAGTTAAATCTTCAGGATTTGTAATAACACTTTCATCTTTTTCAGAAGAGATATATTGGGAGGAATCTTGTGAATCTTTAGAAGAGGATTCTGAATTAGAAGATTCTTCTTGTTCTTTACGTGCACTAGCATTAAGTCCACCAAGAGTTGCAGTACCGTCACAAAAATCACCAGATAAAGTGTTAAAAAATTCACCAACAGTAGTATTAGAAAAATAGCCTGTAAACTTATTTGTGATTTCATATGTTGCATAATAATTTGTAGTAATTTTTTCAAGATTTGGTTTTACATTAGAAAGATATTCATATGCTGGGCAAGTGCTGATTATAAGATTAGTGGTAGGCCTAAATTCTTCATTATTTAGTAAACTATAAATTTGAGAGGAAATACCATTTTTTGCAAAATCTTCAGAAAATATAACAGCACCACAATGTGCTAAATTAATTTCTTTACCAACATAACTATTTAAAAGATTAAGACAACTGTAAATAGAATCTGCTTCTCCAGAAATAAGAATGATATTACTAGATTCGTCAGAAGAATTGCTATTAGGAGAAAACGTAGCTGATTTTGTAAATTGAGCTGTAAGTTTTATTTTTGCATTTTCACCAACATCAATTCCTAGTGCTAAGACATAAGCTAAATTAGTTAAGTTGTGTGATGTATAAGAACTTGAAAATGCGCCAATAAAAATTACAAGTAATATTAAAAAGGCTATAATGTTGATTGCGTTTTTACTCGTGATAACCACCTCCTAATAAATTTTTTTACATTTGCTAAGAATAAAATTGAAAAACTGATGCCAATAACCAAAATAAAGAAAGAATATTTATAGGCAGTATTAGAAAGAAATGTGGAAAGTGCACGATTTTTTGGTAGTAAGCTAACAATAAAAATTCCAATTGCAATTAATATATTTAATAAAATTTCATTTTGTATATGAGTGATTTTTCTTAATATCCTGTTCGAAAATTTTAAAGTAATACCTAAATAACTCATAAAAGATAAAATCCAAATAAGTAAATAAATAGAATCAGGTTTTCTAAAAAAAGAACCAAATTCAATATATTTAGTTGCAGAATATAGTGGCATTAATTCATCAGTTTCAACAAATCCACTAAACATGAATATAATTATGGCAACACTTAATAGTAAAAAAATTGAAGATAGTACTATTGCTGTTATTGAAATATTTTTTATATCTTCTGGCTTTTTCATAATAGGTGGAATAAAGTAAATGTATGCAATTACTTGAAATGCAAAAATATTACATAATCCACTAACAAATGTGGGAAAAAGACCATTTCCGAATATAGGATAGATTTTAGCTACTTCGTAATAAGGAATATCTACTAAAAATAAGATTAAAGTGCTAATAATTAAAAATGGGAAAAATATAAATATAGTTCTATAAACTGCATTGTGCTTCATATTGCAGGCAGTAATTGCAGAAATTAAGAATAATATTATAATGTAAAAAAGCTTAGTCATTGGAAAATATATAATTTGTAAAAATGAGGAGAATAGATTTAGCAAAATCCCTGCCCAAAATACAAAATATGCAACATATGCTATACCAATGATGCATTTTAAAGTTTTTCCGCCAAGGTAATCTGAAATATCAATTATATCATAAGTTGGAAATTTCTGAAGAAAATAGCAAATTAAAGATGTATAGCAAATTACTATTATGCTGATATATAGAATATTTAATAAAGAGGAAGAGCCAGTTAAATTTATAATTGGTTTTGTGATATTTAAAATTATATGGTTAAAAGTAATAGTTACTAATAATGCTATTGCTTCTTTATTACCAATTTTTACATTATCCATATATAAATCCTTTCATAAAAAAATATTCCTACATATTATTTACAAATATGTAGGAATTATACATTTATATATTTATTTTAAAAATTGTGAATGCAAAGAATACGTAAGCATATCTGATAAGTTTCTTTTTCATTAAATGAGATTGATAGTATTCATAAAATGATTTTAAAGCACTTAATTTATCTGCGATAGTTATAATAAAACTTTCTTTATATTTTGGGAATTGAAAGAATGTTACAGGCCACATGTGTTTTAAAATTATATCTTTTTCTTTTTCATTTAAATCACAAATGTTTAATGCATTTTCTAATGCAATTTGTGGATGTCTAAATGCATGCCACCCTTTTAACATTGCTTTAGAATGTCTCCAATCATATAAAAATAAATCATGTAGTATTGCAGCTCTTGCCATTGAAACATAATCTAAATTATGCTTTTTACAGAATCTATATGACCAATAAGCAACTTCTATACAATGATCATAACAGTTTGTATCATAATGCTGTCTGTAATTTTTCATTTGCAATACAGTTGGGTTATTTATTAAATATTTAGTTATTTCAAAAAATTCTTTATCCATCGTTTTTTTATCCATACGCATTTTATCCTTTTCAATTATATTCTTATCTTTAATTATAACATATTTTAGAACAAAAATAAAGATAATTGACTTTTATTATACCATAATATATAATTTACGAAAAAGACATGGAGGAATATATGAGTTTTAGAATAGTATATGGAAGGGCAGGAACAGGAAAAAGTGAGTACTGTTACAGAGAAATAGCACAAAAAATAAAAGAAGAAAATAAAATATTAATAATAACTCCAGAGCAATTTTCATTCACAGCAGAAAAGAAGTTGATGGATGCAATAGATACACAAGCAGTATTAAATGCAGAAGTAGTAACATTAAGTAGAATGGCATATAGAGTAATAAATGAAATTGGTGAAAAAACAGAAACTAATTTAAGTAAATGTGGAAAAGCAATGCTCATATATTCAATATTAAATAATAATAAAAAAGAGCTAAAATTTTTAGGAAAAACTGATGAAAATGTGGAGATGCTAGATACTGCAATAACAGAATTTAAAAAACATGGAATTAGTATAGAACAATTAAGTGAAGAAATAGACAAGCAAGATGACATATATTTAAAAAACAAATTAAAAGATTTAAGTGTAGTATATAATGGATTTGAAGAGCAACTTTCTGGAAAATATATAGATGAAACAGATTTATTAACAATCTTAGCAGAAAATATGGAAAATACAGATATGTTTAAAGAAGCAGTGATTTATATAGATGAATTTGCAGGATTTACAAGTCAGGAATATCAAATTATAGAAAAACTTGTGCAAATAGCAAAGCAAGTAACAATAACAATCTGTACAGATGAATTGCATGACATCAAAAATCCAGATACAGATATATTTTATTCTAATCAAGTAACAGTAAATAAATTATTAGAAGTAGCACAAAATTGTGAATCCAAAATAGAAGAGATAAAATTAGAAAATACATATAGATTTAAAAGTATTGAATTAAAACATTTGGAACAAAATTTATATAATAACAAACCAACAAAATATAATAAGCAAGTAGAAAATATGCAATTATTCTTAGCAAAAAATCAATATTCAGAAATAGAAGAAGTAGCAAAAAAAATTTTGAAACTAGTAAGAGACGAAGGTTATAGATATAGGGAGATTTCAATAATAACAAAAAATATAGCTACATATTCAAGCTTGGCAAGAGCGATATTTGATAAATACGATATTCCAATATTTATAGATGAAAATAGAGATTTAAATCAAAATATTGTAATACAATATGTGCTTTCAATTTTAGAAATCTTCATAAAAAATTGGTCATATGAAGCGGTATTTAATTATATAAAAACAGGATTTTCTAATATAGACGATGATGATATATTTAAACTAGAAAAATATTGCTTAAAATGGGGAATAAAACAAAATAAATGGAAAAAAGAATTCACATATGGAAATTATGAAGAAAAAGACAAAGCAGAAATCGAAAGATTAGAGCAAATTAGAAAAGATTTAGTAAATCCATTAATGAATTTAAAACATATAATAGATGAAAATAAAACAGTAAGAGGTATTTCAAAGGCAATATATGAATTTCTTGTAGAGCAACAAATATTTGAAAAAGTGCAAGAAAAGATAGAAGAATTAAATGAAATTGGACAAGTTGACTTGGCAAATGAATATGAAAGCAGTTTACAAAACATAATAGAAATATTAGATGAAATTGTATTAGTTTTTGATGAAGATAAAATAACAATAGATAAATATAATCAAATATTAAAAATAGGATTTAAAAATAGTAGTTTAACAAAAATACCAGGAACACAAGACCAAGTAATAATGGGAGATGTAGATAGGTCAAGAAGTCATAAAGTAAAAGCAATATTTATAATAGGGCTAAATGATGGAGAGTTTCCAAGTGTTCGTAAAGATGAAGGATTTTTAAATGATTCAGATCGAGATATATTAAAACAAGATGGAATTGAACTTGCAAAAGGGACAATAGATAAATTATATGAAGATAGTTTTAATATATATAAAGCATTTACAACAGCAGAAGAAAAATTATATTTATTATATTCATCATCTGATATGCAAGGTAAAGCATTAAGACCATCAATGCTAATTAATAAAATAAAAAAGATATATCCTATGATACAAGAACAAAGTGATGTAATCGAAAAAAAGAGCGAAATATTAAATAAAAAAACAACATATGAAGAATTGATAGCAAATTTAAGCAAATTGAAGGATCAAGATAGTATAGATAAAATTTGGTATTATGTGTATGATTATTATAAAAAAGATGCAGAATGGAATGAAAAACTGCAACAGAGTTTAAAAGGTTTAAGTTATACGAATATTCCAGAAAAGATAGAGCAAAATAATATTGATAGACTATATGGAAATACATTAGTAACAAGTATTTCAAAATTAGAAAGATATAGAAGTTGTCCATTTTCTTATTATTTACAATATGGATTAAAAATTAGACCACAAGAAGAATTAAAAATTCAGACATTAAATACAGGAACTTTTATTCATGAGGTAATAGATGAATTTTTTGAAACGGTAAAATCTCAAGGTATTAAATTAGAAGAAATTACAGAAGAACAATTGTCAGAAATAATAAATAAAATAATTGATGCGAAATTGGGACAAAATAAAAATTATATATTTACATCAACAGCAAAATATAGAGCTTTAGTTATCAGATTAAAAAAGATAATTAAAAAAGCATTAAAATATATAATTGGCACAATTGTACAAAGTAGATTTGAAGTATTAGGAACAGAAGTAGAATTTGGAGATAAAGGTAAATATAAGCCAATAAGACTAACATTAGAAGATGGAAAAAGAATAGAAATAATAGGAAAAATAGACAGAATAGATACAGCACAAGGAGAAGATGGAAAATATTTAAGAATAATAGATTATAAATCATCAGCTAAAAATATTGATTTAAATGAAGTATATGCAGGGCTACAAATTCAATTGCTAACATATTTAGATGCATCATGTAAAGAAGAAGATTTGATGCCTGCAGGAGTGCTATATTTTAGTATGTTAGAACAAATGATAAAATCTAATAAAAGAATGGAACAAGAAGAAATTGAAGAAAAAATAAGAGCAAATTTCAAGATGAAAGGTCTAATTTTAGCAGATGTAAAAGTAGTAAAATTACATGATAAAAACTTACAAAATGGAAGTTCTGCACTTGTTCCAGCTTATATAGGAAAAGATGGAGAGTTAAGTGAAAAGAAAACTAGTGGAGTAACTGCTGAACAATTTAAAGAATTGCAAAAATATATGTATACTGTTATTAAGCAGATTTCAAGAGAAATACTTGGAGGGAATATAGATTTAAAACCATATTATAAAGATAAAAAAACACCATGTAAGTATTGCGATTATAAAAGTATTTGTTCATTTAATATGGGTGGTTGTGAAAATTCTTATAATTATATAGATAAAAAGAGCAAAGAGGAAATTTTGCATAAAATTAAAAATAGTTAATAAAAATACTACTATTTATAAATATTATGAAAGGATTTTAAATATGAAAGATTTATCAAATGAAAATGTTATTCATGTAAAGAAAGATGGAATTGAATATTTACAATTTAGAAAATTGCTAGAATATAGTGATATAATTAAACATGCATATGCAATCGGATTGGATAAAGATTTTAGAACAGCAAGGGCTAAAAATGCAACGCCATTAACAAATGAAGAATACGAAAAGGCAGTTAATGACTATAGAAAACTAGCAGATTCAATAGGAATAGACTATATAAATATAGCTAAACCAAATCAGGCACATACTAAAAACATAAAAACGGTAGAGCAGAAAGTAAAAAAGGATGGACCAGATTTTAACTTGCAAGAATACGTAGAAATAGATGGGTTAGTGACAAATACAAAAAATATAGCTTTAGCTACTACAAATGCAGATTGCATTTTACTATTATTTTTTGATCCAGTAAAAAAGGTGATTGCAAATGTACATTCTGGTTGGAGAGGAACATTGCAGAGGATATCAATAGAAGCGGTTAATAAAATGAAAAATGATTATGGATGTAATCCTACAGATATAATTTGTTGCATTTGTCCAAGTATTAGAAAATGTCATTTTAAAGTTCATAAAGATGTACAAGAACCATTTTATAATGAATTTAAAGATTTAAAAGAAATAGATGAAATAATAGTTCCAGTAGATGGCGAAGAGAGATGGGCAATTGATACTGTAAAAATTAATGAAATAATTTTGGAACAAGCTGGACTAAAAAAAACAAACATAATAGATTGTGGAATCTGTAGTGTATGTAATTCTGATTTAATTCATTCTTTTAGAGTTGAAAAAGAATCATATGGGTTAGAAACTGCTTTGATAGAATTAATAGATTAATGGAGGAAAAAATGATAATACCAGAAAAGCTAAAAATAGGAGATACAATAGGAGTTATAGCACCATCAAGTCCTATTATAGGAGATAATGTAGAAGAACTTAATCAAGCAAAGAAAATAATAGAAAATTTAGGATTTAAAGTTAAATATTCTAAGAATATATTTTCTAATACTAATAATTATAGTGCAACAGCTAAAGAAAAAGCAGATGATATAAATGAGATGTTTGCTGATAAAGATATTAAAATGATATGGTGTGCAAAAGGTGGAAATAACAGCAATTCAACATTTGGATATATTGATTATGATAATATAAAGAGAAATCCAAAAATTATTTGTGGATTTAGTGATATAACATCTTTGACTAATATGATTACAGAAAAGACAGGCTTAGTAACATTTAGTGGAACTAATTTTAAAACTATAGCAACAGATGAAACAGATTATAGCTTAAAAGAAGCTTTAAAAAGATTTGTTGATGGAAGTTCAGAATTAGGATTGCAAGGAGAGGAATACAGAACAATAAAACAAGGAGTTGAAGAAGGTCAATTAATAGGAGGAAATCTAAATTTAACAAGTGGTATGGTTGCTGGAAAATATTCTATTGATTTTACAGATAAAATATTGTTTTTAGAAGAACTAGGATTTGAAACGGAACCTGCAATGGCAAGTAATTTCTTATATTATATGAAACAGAATGGTGTTTTTGATAAAGTAAGGGGAATTTGGCTTGGAAATTATACTCATGAAAGTGGAATTAAACTGGAAGATATTTTATTAGATACTATTGGCAATGAGTTTAATGGGCCAATTATTAAATCAGAGAATTTTGGACATATTGATAAAAAGACTGTTATTCCAATTGGAACTATAGCCAGAATTGATACAAATAGAGATGTTAAGATTGAATTATTAGAAAAATGCGTAGAAATATAGCGCAAAAGCTTGACATATCTTAAAAATATGATATAATAATTAGCGTAAAAAACACATAAAGAGTAGTTTATGTGGAAGTGCCTTAAAACCAAAGGAATTAAGGTCCATATAAATGCAGATACTTTATGGAAGTTATAACAAAAAGGGAGGAAAAGAAAATGGCAGTAGTTGCAATGAAACAATTACTAGAAGCAGGTGTTCACTTTGGACATCAAACAAGAAGATGGGATCCAAGAATGGCAGAATACATATTCCAAGCTAGAAATGGTATTCATATCATCGACTTACAAAAAGCTTCAAAGAAAATTGATGAAGCATATGAATTCATCAAAGAACAAGTAGAAGAAGGAAAAACAGTTCTATTTGTAGGAACAAAAAAACAAGCTCAAGAATGCATGAAAGATGCAGCAATCAAGAGTGGAATGTACTATGTAGATCAAAGATGGTTAGGAGGAATGCTAACAAACTTTGATACAATCCAAAAAAGAATTCAAAGATTAAAAGAATTAGAAACAATGGAACAAGATGGTACATTTGATGTATTACCTAAAAAAGAAGTAATAATCTTAAAGAAAGAAATGGAAAAACTAGAAAGAAATCTTGGTGGAATCAAAGATATGAACGAATTACCAGGAGTTATATTCTTAGTAGATCCTAAAAAAGAAAGAATAGCAGTATTAGAAGCTAAAAAATTAGGAATTCCAACAGTAGGAATTGTAGATACAAACTGTAATCCAGAAGATTTAGATTACCCAATTCCAGGAAATGATGATGCTATAAGAGCAGTTAAGCTAATAGCTGATGTTATGGCAAACGCAGTAATCGAAGGAAAACAAGGAGAAAGCTTTGAAACAGTTGAAGAACAAGACGTTTCAGAAGAAGCTGAATCAATGGAACAAGTTGTTAGCGAAAGCGAAGAAAAAGTAGAAGAATAATATTGTTTTTAATAAAAGAGTGGGGCTCTAACTGCTCTACTCTTATTTTTTATAAAAGGGAGAGACCAAAAGTGTCTGCTCACCATTAAAAGGAGGAATTTTAAAATGGTTACAGCTGCATTAGTTAAAGAACTAAGAGAAAAAACAGGAGCAGGAATGATGGACTGCAAAAAAGTATTAACAGAAACAGATGGAGATTTAGAAAAAGCATCAGAATTATTACGTGAAAGAGGAATTGCAAAAGCTGCTAAAAAATCAGGAAGAGTAGCAGCAGAAGGAATAGTAGAAGCTTACATTGCAGAAGATGGAAAAGTTGGAGCAATTGTAGAAGTTAACGCAGAAACAGACTTTGTTGCTAAAAACGAAGAATTCAAAACATTTGTAATGGATGTTGCAAAACAAGTTGTAAAAAATAATCCAGCAACAGTAGAAGATTTATTAGCAGAACCTTCAATTGCAGTAGAAGGAAAAACAGTTAATGAAGTATTAATAGATAAAATCGCTACAATTGGTGAAAATATGACTATAAGAAGATTTGCAAGATTTGAAACAACAGATGGATTAATCGAAAAATATATCCATGGAGATGGAAAAATTGCTGTTTTAGTTAATATGACAAACGCAAACAAGGAATTGGCAAAAGATATTTGTATGCAAATAGCAGCAGCAAAACCAGAATTTGTTAATAGAGAACAAGTTCCAGCTGAAAGATTAGAAAAAGAAAAAGAAATCTTAAAAGCACAAACAATGAATGAAGGAAAACCAGAAGCTATTGCAGAAAAAATAGTTATGGGAAGAATCAATAAATTCTATGAAGAAATCTGTTTAGTAGATCAAGAATTTGTTAAAGATTCAAGTATGAAAGTTTCACAAGTATTAAAAGATGCTTCAGTAGTAGAATTTGCTAGATTTGAAAAAGGTGAAGGAATCGAGAAAAAAGAAGAAAACTTTGCTGAAGAAGTTATGAAACAATTACAATAAAATTTTAGAGAGAATTAGTTTTTTAGAGACTAATTCTCTTTTTGATTGATTTTTGTTCCTAAATATAGTAAAATAAAGAGGTAGAAGAGGTGAAAAAATGAAATTAATATCATGGAATGTAAATGGAATAAGAGCATGTATAACAAAAGGATTTAAAGACTTTTTCAAAGAAGTAAATGCAGACATATTTTGTATACAAGAAACAAAATGTCAACCAGACCAAATAGAATTAGAGTTTGAAGGATATAAAAGTTATTGGAATAGTGCAGAAAGAAAAGGGTATTCAGGTACAGCTATTTTTACAAAAAAAGAACCCAAGTCAGTTAAATATGGAATAGGAATAGAAGAACACGACAAAGAAGGAAGAGTAATAACATTAGAGTTTGAAAATTTTTATATGGTAACTATTTATACACCAAATGCCAAAAGAGAATTAGAAAGATTGGACTACAGAATGATTTGGGAAGATGAAGTAAGAAAATACTTGTTAAAACTAAATGAAACAAAACCTGTTATTATGTGTGGAGACTTAAATGTAGCACATGAAGAGATTGACCTAAAAAATCCAAAAACAAATAAAGGAAATGCAGGATTTACAGATGAAGAAAGAGGAAAGATGACAGAACTATTGCAAGCTGGTTTTACAGATAGCTTTAGATATTTATATCCTGACAAAACTGATTGCTATAGTTGGTGGTCTTATATGGGAAAAGCAAGAGAAAAGAATGTGGGATGGAGAATTGATTATTTTATAACATCTAAAAATATAGAAGAAAAAATAAAACAAGCAATGATTTATCCAGAAATTTATGGAAGTGATCATTGCCCTGTAGGGATTGAAATAGAAATATAGAAAGCAAAGGTGATAGAATGAACGAAATAAAAAAGAATTTATCAAAATGGATGTATTATTTTTTATTAGCTGTAGCAATAATATCTGTATATAAATTTTTAGACAATGTTACAGCAATAGGTCAAGCGATAAAAGGATTTTTTGATGTGATAGCACCATTTTTAACAGGAACATTATTAGCATATTTGTTATATATACCAGCTTCAAGGATTGAAAAAAGATTTCAAAAGTCAAAAAAGAAAATAATAAAAAAGAAAGCAAGAGGAATAAGCGTTTTTATAACATATATTTTAGCAATTGCGTTAATAATATTATTGGTTAATGTAATATTACCGGTTGTAATTGATAGTGTGATGGAATTAGTAAATAATTTTCAAAATTATTGGAATGTAGCAATGGAAAAACTTGGAGCATTACCAGATGATTCAATATTAAAAAGTAAGCAAGTTGAAGATATTGTAAAAAGTATAGGAGACTCAATACAAAATATAGATTTTAAACAATATGTAAGTACTGATAAAATAACTGGATATATTAAAAGTGTTATAGGTGTTGCAAATGGAATATTTGATATATTTGTATCATTTGTAGTATCAGTATATATACTTTTACAAAGAGGTTCAATAATGAATTTTTTCAGAAAGTTAACTATGGCAATATTTGATGAAAAAACATGTGATAAAATTGGAAAATATGTTGATAGTACAAATAGAATCTTTTTTAAATTTATAAGTGGACAAATAATTGATGGAATTATAGTTGGAATTTTAGTAACTATTGGAATGAGTGTAATAGGAGTAAAATATGCAGTATTACTTGGCTTTATGATTGGATTATTCAATATAATACCTTACTTTGGAGCGATAGTAGCTGTTGCAATAAGTGTATTAATTACACTTATAACAGGAGGAGTATCTCAAACATTAATAATGGCGATAGTTGTTGTAATATTACAACAAATCGACTCAAATATTATAAATCCAAAAATAATAGGAAACTCGCTAGAAATAAGTCCATTGCTTGTAATATTTTCAGTAACTGTTGGAGGCGCATATTGGGGAGTTTTAGGAATGTTCTTAGCAGTGCCAGTAGCTGCAGTATTAAAGATAATTATAGATGATTGGATTGAATTTAAGAACTCTAAGAAATATGCATGAAAAGTATTGAAAAAGAAGTAAAAAAATGTTAATATAATCTCGTACTTAGTAAGTTTAAGTGCGAGATTTTTTTAATCTATGCAACTTCGATTGCATTAAATTGGATTATGTCATATTGTCACTAGATTACAATCAAAGGAAAAATAAGCACAAATCAAGTTGTAAGTTTTTACTGTGCTAGGAGAGAGAGGTGAATAGTATAAAATCTGTTATAAGTGGAAAGTATAACAAGAAAGAGGTTAAAAACATGGATAATAATATGATTGTAAAAATAAAAAAATGTTTAGATGAATTAGAAAAAAAGACAGTAAGAGTTAGCCAAAATGGATTTATAATAAATCAATTTTTTATGGAAAAAATGATATATAAAATACAAAGTGACATTCTGAATTTAAGAGATATGACTAAAGAAGTATATTTATCATTAAATTTAAATCAAGTATATCAAATAGATATTGGAAAAAATAATATAGTTTTATTCTTAGATAATGATACAGAAATACAATTAAGTTTATAACGCAAAAATAAGATTTTCTTTTTTCGAGAAAATCTTATTTTTATTTAGTTAATTGTATTATTCAATATTGCTTTGTCATTATCATCAAGATTTTCTAAACTAAATTCAAGCAAAGAAATAATAGTTTTGTTAAAGGAAAGATTTTTTAAATTTGCTAAAGTTTGTACTTTTTCTACAATGTTTTCTGGCAAGCGCAATGTTTTACTTATTCCACTATGATTTTCTGGTATTCTTAATTTGTTCATTTTATTCCTCCTTATGCAACCATTTTATAATATAAAACAAAATAAATATGCACCCAATTGTAGGTGCATAAATTTAATATTAAGTTAATTCTTTTTTGATTTCTTTTTCTTTAAGAATATTGAAAGTGCAACTATTACTAAAATTACTGCAATTATTGCAATAACTCCGGCCCAGCCTAATGTTGCTACTATTTTACTACCTAAAGACATTATAATACCAGCTAGTATAACTCCAAGAGCAACTGCAGAGATACTAGTTTTAAAATCAAGATTTAAAAAGCTAGCTGCTAATGTTCCTGTCCAAGCTCCTGTTCCTGGTAGTGGTATGCCTACGAAAAATAATAGTGCAAAAAATATACCACTATTACCGGCTGATTCTTTTAATTTAGCTCCACCTTTTTCACCTTTTTCTAAACACCATGTGAAAAATTTTTTCGTTAGTTTTTTGTCTTTGCCCCATTCAAGAACTTTTCTTGCAAATAGATATATAAATGGAACTGGGAGCATATTTCCTATAATTGCTATAGGATAATATAATGCTATATTTAATCCAAGACTTTCTGCTATTGGTATAGCTCCTCTTAATTCTACTATTGGAACCATAGAGATAACGAAAACTATGATGTATTTTACGATTAATGGTAAACTTGCCATTTTTGCCCTCCTTTAATAAAACTTATTCTATTTTACTATAACATATAAAAATGTCAAGAATATATTACAAGAATATTGCACGAATATTAAATTTGTATTACAAAAGCTAATACTATAGCTAAAAAAATATTGGTTTGGTATAATAAAAGAAATGATGATATGAGGTATATAAATATGATAGTGGAAGATGGAGTACTGGTAAAAGTTGAAGAAGATGATGTAGAATGGGGAAAACTTAATATACCAGAAAACGTTAAAATTATAGATTTGATTAATATAAAACTTCCGGACGGAGGCATTCAAATGTTAGACTTAGAGATAATTCCTAATATGCCTGAATTAATACAAGAGAATAGAAAAATAGAGGAGTTTTTGAGAAAAACTCAAGAGGTTATTAAAATGCATGGAAAAGAAAAAAAATTGGACTAGATGAATTAAGAAAACAAATAAGAAAGGAGAATGGGCATAGTGATGACAGATAATGTATCAAAATTAAGAAATGCTACCAATAATTACAGATTAAATAATAATTACCAAATTACAGAAAATCTTCTAAAATACATACAAGAAAGAATAATAGCAAATAAAAATGAAATAGAAGAATTGATAAAATTAAAAGAAGAAAAATATAAATATGAAGATATAAAAAATGCAATAGATGAAGAAATAGATAAAGAAACAAAATATAAAGATTATAGGAGAATGTATATAAATAAAGAAAAATTTATATCAACAAGTTTGCTTATGCCTATTGGAGTAATTGCAGTAGAAACATTTGATACAATAGAGGTGATAAAATATTTTATAAGAGCTATAAAATCAAGAAACAGCATAGTAATTTCAGATGTTGAATATGATGAGCATAGTGTAAAATTTTTGATTTTAGAAATTTTCAAAGAAGCATTAAAGAAATTTGGAATAGATCAGAATTTAATAATGATTTTACCATATGAAGAATGCTTTTATAAATATTTCGATAAAGTAATTTATACATATGATGAGACAGGAAAAACATTAATAGAGAATAGATATGAGAATAAAGAGGAAAGCGAACTAAAATATATTTATATAGAAGACAAGGGATTAGCGGAAATTGCTAAAAGAGATAATAATGGAGAAATAGTATATGGAAATATAGAAGAAGTAATTGAAAAAATAAATACAACATATAGTCAAGGTGCAACAATATATACAAGTAATTCACAAATTGCATATAAATTTATTAATTTAGTACATAGTAAAAATGTAATTGTAAATGCAAGTTTGCAAAATGTAGAAGATATTATAAAAGCGTCAAATGAGATGTATGAATATAAAAACATAATACTGCCGATTCCAAGAGAATTAAGTGAAGAAATTAAAAAGGAAGTTGAGCAACAAACAATAGAGGAAGTAAGTGAGTTGTCACTTGCTAAGATCAATGAAGGTGTTTTGGAAAAAATAAAGAGATTTTTTAGAAAAATTTTTAAAAAGTAATTATAAATAATTATTAAATCGAGAGGGATAAAAATGAGAATTGAGGCTGGAGTATTAATAAAAGTTGATGAAAATGATATAGTAAATGGAACAGTTGAGATACCAGAAGGAGTAACAAAAATAGGTGATGGTGCGTTTGAGGACTGTAGTAGTTTAACTAATATAGAAATTCCAAAAGGATTAACAGAGATTGGTGATAATGTATTTAAATATTGCAGAAGTTTAACTAATATAGAAATTCCAAAAGGATTAACAGAGATTGGTGATAATGTATTTAAATATTGCAGAAGTTTAACTAATGTTGAAATTCCAGATGGAGTAACCCGAATAGGTAATGAGGCATTTTTTGGATGTAATAGTTTAATAAATGTAAAAATACCAGAAGGAGTAACAAAAATAGGTTATTTAGCATTTGCGGAATGTGGAAGTTTAACTAATATTAAAATACCAGAGGGATTGAAAGAAATAGATGTTTGTGCATTTGAAAACTGTGCAAGTTTAACTAATATAGAACTTCCGGAAACAATAGTAAAAATAGGTGATATGACGTTTTGTGGATGCAATAATTTGAAAAATATTAAAATTTCTGACAATATACCTATTGAGATACGAGAAATTGTATATAATGCTCTAGCTCCTAATTTTCAAGATCCACGATATACACAATTTCTTTTATCAGATCAATATCAATTAGCACAAAAAATATTGTTCCGTGATGAATATGAAA
Organism: uncultured Clostridia bacterium; assembly: GCA_934130975.1. GTDB lineage: Bacteria > Bacillota > Clostridia > TANB77 > CAG-508 > CAG-269. The sequence goes on from CAKOYU010000006.1 coordinate 76,825, forward strand.
ATATACAAAGAATAAAAAGTAAAGCAAATTTTAAAATAAGTAGTCAAGATTATGATGAATGTCAAATGGATATGTTTTATAAAAAAATGATAGATACAATAGGGATAGAAGAAATAGAAAAAATAGTAGAATTACCTAGTTTAACAGAAGAAGAGATAAAAAAATATACATTAGAAAAAGATGAAGCATTTCAAGAACTATATGATACTAAATTTAAAATAAATGGAGATTTAGGAATAACTCTAAAAGTATTGAAACAGTTACAACAAATAAAAAGCGCTAATGATAAAGAAGAAAAAAATAGTATAGAAAAAAGACTGTTTAAAGGAATAAACGAAAATTTAGAAGAAGGATATAATGGAACATTAACAGAATTAGTATTTAATATACTAAAACAACAAGATATAGAAGTTTTTGCATCAATGTTAGACAAGATACAAGAAGTAGAAAAGAGTGCAAATAAAAAAATAATAAGAGAAAGTTTATCTAAAGTTGAACCACAAATAGAAGGAACATTAAGTAGTCAAATAGTACCAATGCAGATAATCCCCATAAAAGCAATGATAAATGATGCAATAGAAAATATATTTAGAGAAAATGGAAAAATCGAATTAGATATATTACAAGAAAGACTAGAAGAAAAACTACAAAATGCAGGATCACCATATGTAAGACAAAATGAACAAAAAATTGTTGATAGTGTACTAAGATTGGCCCAAAATAAAGAATTTCTTGAAACAATAAATCATTCTTGTTTAGAATCATTAAAAGATACAAAAGAACAATTGGGAGGAACTTGGAAATACAAATTAAATCAAATATTAAAACAAATAGGATATACATTTGATGATTTGCCAGAAAATTTCTCAAAAGATGAAATCGAACAATTAAATAAAATATTAGAAAAAAGGGCAGAAAAGAAGACAAATGTACAAACGAGCTCAATATCAGTGCCTAAGGAAGGAATAGAAAGAGAAAAAGCATATGAGCTATTAGCATGCAAGAATTTGCCGGAAATAGTAACATATCAGCAAATTCATGATATGTTTGGACCTGTTCATGAACCATATTCAGAAGACTTTAAGACGTTTTTCAAAAAACATAGAAAAGAATTTTTAGAAAATCCTAAATATTATGAGAGATTTGGTCAAATACATAATAATTTTGAACAAATAATAAATTCACCAGAATTAAAAAATATATATCAAAAAGGAGAATTAACATTAGATGGAATAATAGGATATATGTCAAGTAGACAATATGGAAATCAAAGACCAGGTGATGAAGAATTAGCTAAATTATCAAAAAGTGTAGGACAGATAGTAACAGAAGACGAATTTGCACATGTTCAAAAAGTATTTGATGTAACTAAAAAAAGAGAAAGAACTACAATTCCACCAATATCAGTTAATACAACAAAATATAGAGGAAGAATGCTAGAACCAGATGATGTTTTAAATTTATTTGCAGGAAATATAACAACATGTTGCCAGAGATTTGGAGATGTTGGAGAAGGGGCAATGTTATTAGGCTCTGTAGAAGAAAATGGAGGAATATTTGTAGTAGAGGAGCTTGATGAAGACGGACAAACTAAGAATATAGTAGGTCAATCATTAACAATAAGACAAAAGGGAAACGATGGAGCATATGATAGACTGACATTTGATAATATTGAAATTAATAATGATACACTTGATACGTTGTCAGATGAAGAACAGACACAGATATTAGAAATTTATAAACAAGCAGGAAAACAGGCAATAGAAAAAGATAAAAAATTCTTAGGTAAATTATTAAAAAATAAAAAAATAACACAAGAACAATATGATAGACTGGTTTTAAAAGAAGTAACAGCGGGAACGGGATATAATGATTTAAAAGGCCTTGGTGAATTGCCACAAGCACAAATAGTAGTGCCAGATGAAGCGTATTATACTTATAATGGTATGAATGGGCAAAGAGGAGAAGCGTGGATAGATTCAGCAGGAGGATATGCACCAAATGGTTCGAATGGTACACCAGTAGTTCTAGCTAATATGGATGAAAAAGACTTAAAACAAATACAAGAGAGAAAAGACAACTCTAAAATAGAAGCAAAGGCTACTGAGATACCATTATGGTATGGAAAAGTAGGAAAGGTACAAAATTTAACTGGCAATGAAATTACAGAAGAAAAAGTTGAATTGCTTAAACAGATAGAAAACATTGTCTACAGAGAAGAACAACAACTAATGAATTATAAAGATGTACAACATGTTGAAGACATTGAATACGAATATGGAATAGACAATGCAAATGTAAAAATAGGAAGTAATAATGATTGGTATTTAATATATGGAGAAGATGATAATTCTATAGTAATATCAGATTTAGCAGTAATAGGTGGAGTTAATTCTCGAAAGCAAAATCTAAATAATGAAAATATAAAGAGCAACCCTAAATTAGCGGTTGCCGAATCAGCAAATGAAATGTATAATTTGTTAATACATTCAGGGAAAGAAGATAAAAAAATAATATGTAATGTTACAGCAGATACATCGCTAGTAAATATAATAAGAATGGCACAAAAAGGATGTATAAGTTTAAAAACGATGAATGGAGAAGAAATAGAATATAAAGATGGAAAAGGATTAGCATATTCAGATTATGGAAAAGAAGTAGAAACAAGAAGTTGGGATGAGGATGGAGATATTCAAATGTTAGACTTAGAGATAATTCCTAATATGCCTGAGTTAACACAAGAAAAGAAAAAAATAGAGGAGTTTTTAAGAAAGACTCAAGAGGCTATTAAAATGCAAGGAAGAGAAAAAGAAATTGGACTAGATGAATTAAGAAAACAAATAAGAACAGAAAATAATGAAAATTATGATAGATAAAAATAAAAAATGTCTCGATTGATATTTCAACAATCGGGATATTTTTTTTGAGAAAATGAGCTTAAAACATTGACAAATACAACATCTTTATGTTATCATTAAACATGTATGACTTTATAAAAATGGATTTTTGTGCCATTTGAAAAAATATAAAGAAAAAATTAATTCACAATAGTTAAAAATTAGAAAAATAAGAATTATAGATATGGAAATAAAGAAAAGAAATTGTGGAAGCAGACAATTATCTAATCTTTACGGAAATATGTATTAAGAAGAGATTTTTCTAAATAAAATAAAACTTTAAATCTGCTTAATATTTTTTAAGGAGTGATTTATTTGAAAATCAAAGATGTTCAGTTCGGAAGAACCACACGAAAAGACTTTTCAAAAGTTGGAGACTACATAGAAATGCCAAACCTAATCAAAGTACAAAAGGACTCATATGATTGGTTCTTAGAAGAAGGATTAGGAGAAGTATTAAAAGACATTTCACCAATAGTAGACTATACAGGAAATTTAGTTCTAGAATTTTTCGACTATTATATGGAAGACAAAACAAAATACACTGAAGAAGAAGCAAAAGAAAGAGATGCAACATATTCAGCAAGATTACACGTAAAAGTAAGATTAATAAACCGTGAATCAGGAGAAATAAAAGAACAAGAAATTTATTTAGGTGATTTCCCATTAATGACAGAAAGTGGAACATTCATCATAAATGGTGCAGAGAGAGTTGTAGTAAGCCAGTTAGTACGTTCACCAGGATGTTATTATGATGAAATATTTGATACAAAAACAGGGAAGAAAACATACACATCAACAGTAATGCCATTAAGAGGTGCATGGATAGAATATGAAACAGATGGAAACGACATATTCTGGGTACGTGTAGATAGAACAAGAAAAATTCCTATCACAACACTATTAAGAGCACTTGGTATCATATCAGATGATCAAATCAGAGATTTATTTGGAGAGGAAACATTATTAGAAACAACAATACAAAAAGATCCAATAAAAACAGGAGAAGAAGCATTAATAGAAATCTATAAAAAATTAAGACCAGGAGAATTACCAACAGTAGAAGCAGCAAGAAGTCTATTCAATGGTTTATTCTTTGATAATAGAAGATATGACTTAGCAAAAGTAGGAAGATTTAAATTCAACCAAAAACTAAGCATAGCAAACAGAATCAAAAATCAAGTAGCATTTGAAGATATTATGGACAAAGAAACAGGAGAAGTATTTGTCACAGCAGGTGAAGTAATTACACCAGAAGTAGCAGAGGATATCCAAAATGCAGGAATAAATATAGTAGATTTAAAAATTGGAGACAAAAAAGTTAGAGTAATAGGCAATGGAATAGTAAATATCCACAAAGTATTACCAAATGTTGATTTAAGTAGTTTACACTTCAAAGAAGAAGTAAATTATGAAGTATTAAAAAACATTATGGAAAATACAACAGAAGAAAACCTAGTACAAACAATAAAAGAAAGATATGAAGAACTAGTTCCAAAACACATTACAACAGAAGATATTATAGCATCAATAAACTATCTATTAAATATGTATAATGGATTAGGAAAAAAAGATGATATAGACCATTTAGCAAATCGTAGAATAAGATGTGTTGGAGAATTATTACAAAATCAATTTAGAATTGGTTTAACAAGACTTGAAAGAGTAGTTCGTGAAAGAATGACAATACAAGACCTAGATGTTATAACACCACAAACATTAATAAACACAAAACCAATAACATCATCAATAAGAGAATTCTTTGGAAGTTCACAATTATCACAATTCATGGATCAAACAAATCCACTTTCAGAATTAACACATAAAAGAAGAATTTCTGCATTAGGACCTGGAGGACTTTCAAGAGAAAGAGCTGGATTTGAGGTACGTGATATTCACTATACACACTATGGTAGATTATGTCCAATAGAATCTCCAGAAGGACCAAACATTGGATTAATATCTGCATTGTCATCATTTGCAAGTATTAATGAATATGGATTTATCGAAACACCATATAGAAAAGTTGATCCAGAAACACACAAAGTAACAGACATAGTAGAATATATGAGTGCAGATGTAGAAGACAATTTCACAATTGCACAAGCATCTGAACCAATGACGGAAGATGGAGAATTTATAAATAATCGTGTACGTGTAAGACGTAGAAACGAAATTATAGAAGTTGACAAAAATGAAGTTCAATATATAGATGTATCACCAAAACAATTAGTATCAATAGCAGCTGCCATGATACCATTCTTAGAGAATGATGATGCTAAAAGATCATTGATGGGATCAAACATGCAACGTCAAGCAGTTCCATTAATGACAACAGAAGCTCCAATAATTGCAACAGGTATAGAATACAGAGCTGCAATGGATTCTGGAATATTAATTTTAGCAGAAGATGATGGAGTGGTAGAAAAAGTTACAGGTGACACTATTACAATGAAATACAACAATGGAAAAACAGTTGTACACAAACTACGTAAGTTCAAGAGAACAAATGGTGGAACATGTATAAACCAAAGACCTATAGTAAGAAAAGGTGAAATGGTTAAAAAAGGTGATGCTTTAGCAGATGGACCTGCAACAAAAGATGGAGAAATGGCATTAGGTAAAAATATGCTTGTTGCATTCTCTACTTGGGAAGGTTACAACTACGAGGATGCTATATTATTAAATGAAAGATTAGTACAAGAAGATGTATTCACATCAATCCATATCGAAGAATATGATTGTGAATGTCGTGATACAAAACTAGGAGCAGAAGAAATTACAAGAGACATTCCAAATGTTGGTGATGACGCATTAAAAGACCTAGATGAAAATGGAATTATAAGAATTGGTGCAGAAGTAAGACCTGGAGATATATTAGTTGGTAAAGTAACTCCAAAAGGAGAAACAGAGCTAACAGCAGAAGAAAGATTACTTCGTGCTATATTTGGAGAAAAAGCTAGGGAAGTAAGAGATACATCACTTCGTGTACCACATGGAGAAGCTGGAACAATAGTTGATGTAAAAATCTTTACAAGAGAAAACTCAGAAGAATTAGGCCCTGGAGTAAATCAAGTAATTAGATGTTATATTGCAACAAAGAGAAAAATATCAGTTGGAGATAAAATGGCTGGACGTCATGGTAATAAAGGTGTAATTTCAAGAATATTACCAAAAGAAGATATGCCATTCTTACCAGATGGAACACCAATAGATATATTATTAAACCCATTAGGTATACCATCACGTATGAACTTAGGACAAATTCTAGAAGTTCATTTAGGTGCAGCTGCAAGAGCATTAGGATATAAAATATCAACACCAGTATTTGATGGTACATCAGAACCAGAAATAGAAGAATTATTACAAGAAGCTGGATTAACACCAGATGGTAAACAAACATTATATGATGGTAGAACAGGTGAACCATTTGCAAGTCCAATTACAGTTGGTGTTATGTATATGTTAAAATTACACCACTTAGTAGATGACAAAATACATGCTCGTTCAACTGGACCATACTCATTAGTAACACAACAACCACTTGGAGGTAAAGCTCAATTTGGTGGACAACGTTTTGGAGAGATGGAAGTTTGGGCACTAGAAGCTTATGGTGCTGCATACACATTACAAGAAATATTAACAGTAAAATCAGATGATACTGTAGGACGTGTTAAAGCATATGAAGCAATTGTTAAAGGTGAAAATATTCCTGAACCAGGAGTTCCAGAAAGCTTTA
>CAKOYU010000007.1 GCA_934130975.1 uncultured Clostridia bacterium
GATAAACTTCATAATATTCCTGTTTTAAATAATGGTTTAAAAACTGGTACTTATACTATATTAAATAGTATTTCTCATGATATTTCAATTAATTATGACATAGAAAATGAAACATAAAGATACTTATTCATATCTTTATGTTTCACAAACCTTATTATATTATTGGATTATTTTCCGAAACTTCTTGACACTAATCAAAAATTAATGTAAAAGAGATTTGTAGGTTAGTCAATCATTTGTCACAAATTATTTAAAATAAATACTTTGAGCACCTATATTGCAAATAACGATTCTTCTTGACTTTTATATTTTTTTATGAATTCCCTGGGACTCAACCATCCTAGTGGCCTCATAGGAAAATTATTATATTCTTTTCTCCATTCTTTTCCTTGATTTCTTAAATCTTCTAAACTATAAAATACTCTTTTATAGTAAAATCTTTCTTGATCTTTTCTATGACTTCTTTCTACTCTTACATTTTGTTTTGGTATATGTGGCTTTATTACTTTATATTCTAATCCTAATTCTTCTAATGTGTTTTCAAACATTGTTTTTTTATCTTTCAAAAATGCTTGCCAACTTAATCTATTTGTAAATTCAAATCCATTATCTGTTTGTATTGTCTTTATTTTAAACGGAAAATATTTTACTAATCTTCTTGCAAATTCGCTTGAAGCATATGTATCATGTGCATTTGTAAACCATGTATATCTTAATCTTGAATATTCATCTATTGCTGTATATTGATAAAATTTTTCTCCTCTTTCCTGTAATTCTTTGCTCATACATTCTTTGGAACATACTTAACATCTATTTGAACCTTATCCCCTGGATATTCTCCTGATACCCATTCATTCGGTTCACTTTCTTTCTTTTTGATTGGTGTTTTTTTGTATATTCCTAATCTTTGCATTGCATGATACAATCCTTGTATTGTTCTTGTATATCCTGCTTGACGTAATTTTATCCATAATACTACTAATCCCGTATCTTTATTGTTTCTTTTATAATTTTTTATTAATTTTATTTTTTCCTCTGTATGTTGATTTGGATGTGAATGTGGACGTCTTGATTTATCTTTTAATCTTTCTAATGTTCCATCATATCTATTTCTCCATCTATATATTGTTCTTTTACATTCTCCAAATTTATATGCTGCTTTTGCCACTCCATATTTTCTTAAAAATTTTACTATTGACTCTTTATATTTTAATCTATCTGTGATATTATTACCCATAAGAGAGCACCTCCGATATGTTTATTTTTGGTCATTTAAACAATATCATTTTTGTGCTCTCTTTTCAATATTTTATTTTCAATGTATTTGTGACATATCTATTTTAAACCTATAAAAGTTAATATTTTCATTAGCTAATATTCTTGTAAAATCTATTATATTCTTCATTATATTTTTCATTTCGAGAATCATATTTTAATGCTTTTTCAATATCTGCTTTTGCTTGTTTGAAATTTGACAATCTATAATAAGCTACACTTCTATTATAATAGGCAAATGGATTATTCTCTTCCATTGATATTGATTTATCAAACTCTTTTATTGCATCATTTAATTTATTTAAAAAAACATAGTTTATGCCCTTATTTGCATAAATTTGTGAATTGTATCCTATTTTATCCTGTAAAACTTCTAGATCTTTTAAAGCTAAGTTGTATTTTCCAATTCTACAATAGCAATTTGATCTAGAAGATAAAGAATCACATTCTTTTATTTCATTATTAATGCAATATGTATATTTTTCAATGGCTTCAAAATATTTTTTTTGAATTTCAAGAATTTTTCCTATATAATATATTCCTATTCTATTTAATTCGTCATCATCCAATTCATTATCCACTTCTTTTAATGCTTCCTTATATTTTCCTTCTAAAATAAGTGAATTTATTCTATTTTCAAAATATAACACCTTTTTATATGGTTTTTCTAAATTTTCAAGATATTTAAAAATTTCTTCATTAGCATTATATATTTCTATTTTTCCATTATTATATTCTACATCTATATTATATTTATCTTTTATACATTTTTTTATATGTGTTAATAATTCTTCTTTTTCATCATCGCCCATTTTTTGAGGTATTGTATTAGAAGAAACTTGTACTATTATATTTAATAATCTTTCTAAATTCATTTCTTCAAAAGATTCCAACATAGGTTTTGGTAGAGTAAAAATAATACTATTCTTTCCTGTTTTTTCTATTAATAAATCTTGAAAATAGTAATCATATATTTCTGTAATATCCTCAATATTTCCAATATCTATTGTATTATTATTATCTTTCATATATTTCATAAATTTATCATTTGAGCTATTAATTATGATTCTTATTTCACTCTGTTGAGAATAATAATTATCTTTTAAAAGTAATTCTTTTGGATATGGTATAGCAGAAATTGAAACAACTTTTTTATCGATATACTCAACTGGCGAAATAATTATTTCATCTTCGCTTAGTCCAATTTTCTTTAAGGCATCTCTTACTCTTTCAAATAATTTATGAGGATTATTAATAAACATAACAACAGGTTTCTCATTATCCTCTATAGATTCGTAGTCTAATTCTGTGATATTGTTAGAAAAATCCGTAAAATAACTATTTTCTACTCTAGATATATAATGTGCCTTTCCATCCTTTTCAATATTTTTTTGTGTGAAACTATTATCTTTTAACCCATAAAAACATATAGAATATAATTCTTCTATCTTTTTCCTTCTAAAATATACAAATCCATTTTCATAAAAATGCGTTAGATTGCTATCTTTTTTTAACTTTTTTATAAAATTAGAATTATCATTCTCCTTTGCTGAAAGAAATGTCCCTTCTAAAACATCTCCTTGTCCTTTATTGCCATCCTTTTCAATTTGTATCCAATTTTTAGGTTGATTAAAGAAAATCTTTCCTTTTACAAATGATTCTGCATATTTTCGTTTTGTACATCTAAACAATAATATTGTTGAAAAATTAAAATTGAATACATTTCTAGGCTTGACATATGGTGTTATATCTATATAATTCATAATTTTATCCCTTCCTTTAACACTATACCTTACTGGTTCCACACTGTGGAACCACTCTATTTCTTATCTTCAAATTCTTCTTTTTGTTTTTCAATTTCCCTTGCTAATTCTTCTTCTGTTGGTAAATATAGTTGATATTTTGACGCAAATAAATTTTTATTATCATTAAGAACAGAATATTTTACTATTGTATCTTTTTTATCTGAACACAATATAATTCCTATTGTTGGATTATCATCTTCTGCTTTTATTTCATTATCATAATATCTAACATAAAAATCCATTTGTCCAATATCTTGATGAGTTAGTTTGTCCAATTTTAAATCAATTAAAACGAAACATTTTAACACATAATTATAAAATACCAAATCAATATAAAAATTATCGCCATCAACATCAATTCTTTTTTGCCTTGCTACAAAAGAAAATCCTCTACCTAATTCTAGTAAAAATTCTGATACATGTTCAATTAAATTAGATTCTAAGTCTTTTTCTAAAAATCTTCTGTCTTTTATGTCTAAAAATTCTAAAACATAAGGGTCTTTAATAAAATCTTGAACTTTCTCCTTTTTCTCTAAAATATTTATTTCATTTTTTACTTCTTCTTTATGTTCTTCACTTGTTGATAAAAGCCTTTCATAATAAAAACTATTTATTTGCCTTTCTAATTGTCTAACACTCTAATTTGACTTTATTGTTTCTTCTAAATAAAAATCTCTTTTAGCCTCATTGTCTATATTCATTATTAAACGATTATGGCTCCAACTCAACTGGTTCCACAGCGTGGAACCACCTTTATACGTTAAATAAAACTTTTTCATTTTCTTTAAACTTGGAACACTAAAACCTTGTCCAAATTCTCGAGTTAACTTTTCTGAAAACAATTTTAATATTTCATTTTGAGATGCCTCTAAATTATAGTTTTCAATTAATTCATTTATAGTAGAACCTATTTCAAAGTATAGTTCGACCATTTCAGAATTAATATTTTTCACAACATTTTGCTTTGTTTTTAATATTAAGTTATTTATTCTATCATAGTAATTTCCAAAGACTTGATTATTTTGTTCTATTAAATCAGCCATTCAATACCCTCCTTTGTATTTTGCCAATAACATTGGCAAAATTTGATATTTTATTAAAAAATCTCCTCAAGATTTAATTATGTTTATTTTTTTATGTATTCTTTTGCACATTTTCTTATATATTCCATCTTTTGTTTTGTATCATCATTTTTATACTTAATTCTATCTACAAGAATATCTATGTAATTATTTTCTTGCACATATTTTAAAGATATATCAAAATTCAGATCAAATATAAAAGCTATTACACAAACCCAATAGTCAATTATTGTTTTTCTATCTTCCAATTTTATACATTTGTGTTTCATAAATTCTTCATATACTTTTTGACTTACTACCTCATAATTTATAGTTTCCTTATTATATATTTTGGGAAACATATCTTCAAATTTATCATCCTGTTTAACTCTAAAATTATCAATCTTATCTGCATCTCTTATTATTTTACAATGGAGTAATTCAATATCATTTAAGTCGTCTTCTATTTTAAATTTATTATGATTATATATTGCTTTACTAATTATATTATCATACTTTCTATCTTCTATAAATTTTGTTATTAAGTTCTCTTCAAACAATACTTTTACGCCAAATTCTGCATGTTCTATTTTTTTATCACTGAACTCATTAAATTCTTTTATTTGCTCAAATCTTCCTATGTCGTGCAACAATGCTATTATTTTTGCAAGTTCGATATTTTCTTTATCTAGTTCTAGTCCTATTGCTATATGCTCACTTTTTTTAACTACTTCGTACGTATGTCTTATCTTTAATTTAATACTGCCATTTTCTAAATCATAGTCTTTTAAGTATTCTTTGAAACTTTCCTGTGCTTTTCTAAAATCAATCATTACATTACCTTTCTTTATTTATATATTATAGTATTTCTATTATATCCAATGGATATATTTTATTTTTCCTAAGCATCTCTAATGTTCTCTTTATTAACTTTTCATCTCTTAAATCTTCGCACCCCATATTTTCTAATTCTTCTTTTGAAATCCATTTCACATCTAAAATTTCTTCTTTATTAAAACATATTTTTTCTTCTAATAACTCTGTTGTAAAGGTTATTATCATAAATGTAGTGTTTTCTAATTCTCCACTCATTATTGGAAGCATATTTTTTAATCTAACTTTACATCCAGTTTCTTCAAATATCTCTCTAATAGCACCCTCAAATATTGTTTCTCCATCCTCTAAATGTCCTGCAGGAACATTTCATTTTCCATAACATTTCTTTTTTGCCTCTTTTACCATTAATATTTTATTGTCTTTTTCAATAATTCCTCCTACAATAATTTCCATTACAATTTTCCTTCCTAGATTTTATCCACATTTATTCCTAATTTTTTAAAATTCTCGTTAATTTTAGTCATATCTCTATACACACCTTGTTTTAGCTCAAATCTGTAATTTTCTTTTTCAATATTCAAATTTTCATCTTCTAATTCCCTGTCAATATCATAAGGTACTTTTATAAACTGAAATGAAATATCTGACGAATATTCTCTACTTCCGTATTCTCCTTCAATTATTAGATAATTACTTTTCGTAGTTTCTAACACGTCACTATCTTTATTTTTATTCCTTATAACATCGAAAGCATTTCCTACACTTCCTACATTTATTATAGTTTTATTGTATATTTTGTCCATATATGGATGATGAATATGACCATATATTACAACATCTGCAATATCCTTAGATTGCGTATTTTCGCTTGGTAAAAACATTTTATATTTTGTTTCAATACTATCAACATTTAATATTGCTTTATTATTAACAGTAGGTGTTGCATGAAATAATCTTACTAAACTTCCACTCATATAAAATTCATGGCAAAATGGTAAATTTAATAAATATTCTCTATCCTCTTTATTTATTAATGATTGATTCCATTTTATTATTTTTTTCTCTTGCTCATTCATTTCATCAATATTCTTATGTTCTGTTGAAAAATGAACATCACAGTTCCCTTGTAATACTATTTCGCAGTTTGTTCTTATTAATGATATACATTCTTTAGGATGTACTCCTTTTGCTATTATATCTCCTAAACATATAATTTTGTCTACTTTTCTTTTTTCTATATCTTTTAGAGTTGCTTTTAATGCTTCTAAATTTCCATGTATATCTGAGATAATTGCTATTTTCATTATTATTTCTCCATTCTATTTGTATAATTAAAACCACATTTATAAGTCAAATAAAATTTTTTTATTTTCTTTAATACTTTTTTTATTTTTGCCAATAACATTATCAAATTTTATATTTAGCAAAAATCTCATCAAAGTTTAATTATATCTATTTTTCACTTGCCTCATTTTCAAATTTCATACTTTTTTAGTTTTTCTATATATGTTTCTATAGTACTATCATTTATATCTTCTGGCTTTAATTTACAATACTTCATAATTTGTTTTTCTATACCTAAAGAACATTTTATTAAATAATTTGCCTTTTCTTCATTAGACCATACTGACAATGGCTTATCTTTATATCTTATTTTGGCATCTTCTAATCTTTCTTTTATTCCTACAACTCCATTTGGTGCTACTCTTTGATCACAATAAGCACAAATTTTTCTTTCATAAGAATTTGATTGTAATGTTTCTTCATTTTTTCTTGACCTTTTTCCATCCAATATAGTAATTTCTTTTTCTGTTAATCCTTCTTGTTTTCCTATTTCTAAATTAATTTCATGGTCATTAGTTCCATATTTATCAAAATACTTTTTTCTTACCTTTAAAAATTCTTCATCCTTCGATTCCTCTTCTGGTATTTTTACCATGTTTCCCATATCATGTAATAAACAGACCCTAATAATTGATTCCTTATCTATTTCTAATCCGTTCCAGTTATCTATTATTAAATTACTACATGCTGCCACTCTTAACATGTGCATTTGTAAATTTTCTGGTAAATAATATTTATTATAAATTTCTATAATATTCACTTAATCCTCCCATCTGTTAAACTGAAAATTTTTATTTTTTCTTTTAATCTTTTATGCTTTTTATATCTTGTAATTCAAATCTATATTTTTGTCCATTTTTATTTACTTCGTCTAAAAACATCTCATAAGGTCTACACCATAATTTGTTATCCCCATCTAACGCCCTATATGCAACCATTTTTTCACAAGTTTCACTATGATAAATAACATCTTACGCAATATATAAATCTCCTTTATAATGTTTATAAATTCCATTAATCTTTAATTCTCTCATAATCTTCCTTCCTCCTAACACCTATAATTTGTATTATTAAATTTTTTGTAAAATATAATTTGACCATATTACTTTTTCTGATCTTTTAGTACTTGATAAAGTTTCAAAATAATCAATAATTTTAATATTTTGATTAATATTATTCAATATTTGTTCTAATTCTTCTTTAGTTAAAAAATTATAATATTTACCTTCTTTTATTTCGTAACCATCCCCCTTCTTAAATGCTGTAAAAATCACTCCATTGGTTTTTAAAGCTCTTATCATTTTACTTAATACACTAGGCAATTCTTTTTTTTCAACATGTAATATTGATGAACAAGCCCATATTGCATCATAAGTATTTTCCTCATTTAATTCATCAAATTTCATACATTCAACATTTTGATCAATATATTTACTTGCTAATTTACACATTTCTATAGAACCATCTATAGCTTTGACTTTATATCCTTTTTCCATAAAATATTTACTATCTCTACCAGAACCACATCCAAAATCTAATATATAAGACTTTTTTGCTATTTTGCTCAAAAATTTATCATAATTTTCTTTTAAATCTCCTTCTACTGTCTGCTCAAAGTATAATTTTGCATTTTTATTATAATAATCTAAAGTGTTATATTGTTCCATTACTACCTCCTACAAATATTATTTAATTTAACTTTTAAAGTGCTTTAATATTTCCTTATTTATATCATAAAATCAGTATAAAAACAATTATTTCCAGAAATTAATATAAAAGAGATTGCCACTTTTATATATAACAACCTCTTTGTATTATTATCTGTTTAAATTTCTATCCTTTTTCTTTGTTTTAGTAATATCTTCTTGAGTTCTTTTCATTTGTGTTTCAATTTTTATAACTTCTTTAACTTTTGGTGTATCTTCTAAAATATAATTTGCTATTTTTAGATTTTTTCTATACTTATTTATCATAGTAGTACATTCATCTCGCTTTGTTTTGTATTCTTTTATTAAATTATCATCTGTGCAATTTCTTAGCTTATTTCTATATTTTTGTCTTAAATTGGTAACACTTTCTATATCTTTTTCAATTTGTGAAATATAATTTTTTACATCATCTAATGTTTTAAATTTCTCTGTCACAATAAGTCTAATTTCACTAGAATATCGTTGCATTTTTCTAACTTCTTGCTTCATTTCTGGAGATAATGGTTTGTAATTTTCTCGTTTTGGTATTAAGCCTAATAGATGAAATAGTAATATAAAAAGTACATCAATTCCACTCATTTTACTAATATCTTTTAAATTTCCTTTATATTTATAAACTTTATATTTTGTATAATTATTTTTTGGTTTTATCAATTTATAATATTCATCTTGCCCATAACATGGATTTTGAAAAACTCTTTCTGTAATATTTTTTCGGCAAATACTTTTCTCCTAACTGATACATTCTTACTGATTTTTTATCATTTATTGAACGAATTGTAGGGTATTTTCTATTATTATCATCATTTATAATATAGCCTTTTTTATACATTACCTTTTTAAATTGCGAATAGCTTACGCATATTTCCATTGCTTCATCCATAGCTTGTCTCATTAGATTATATTTGGTTGGCTCACCTCGTTTTTCTGCAAAATATATATTTCTTGGTGTTTTTTCTTTTGGCTTTTCATCAACTTCTTTATATTCTTTTGAAAATTCCTCTACATCAACAATTTCTTTTAAATATGCTTCTTTTATTCTTTTTTTTCTACTTTGTAATGATGATATTTCTTTATCTAGTTTGGCTGTATTTCGTTCTTTCTTATCAGCTAAAACAGGATAAAAGTATTTCTTTACTGTCATATCATATTCAATTAAGTCCATTATCATTGGCATTATCTGTTTTTCAATTAAATCTTCACGAAAATAAATTTTACAATCTGTACAATGGTAATACATATATTTCTTCTTTTTACCACCTGTCCCTTTACACTGCATTATTTTGCCACATTTAGGACATATCATCTTTTGCATAAAGATATAAGCTCTGTCTCTGCAATAGGCTCTTTGATTTTTTTCTTTTTGAATTTGAACATCTTCCAACATTGCTCTTGTTATTATTGATTCTACAACATTAGGATATATTACAGGCTCTTTTCCTTGTTCTTTTGCTACTCTTTTAAATCTTTCATAATCTCCTACGTAAATTCTATTATTGATTATCTTTTCAATTTTAGAATCTTTCCATTTCTTTTGACTTAAAACTTTTTCTTCGTTTAGGATATTAGCTATTGTTTGATAACTTTTGCCTTGTAAATACAGATTAAATATTCTAATAATTATATCTTTTGTAGTTTCATCAATTATCACTTTCTTTGTTTCATCTCTTTTGTAACCTATAGGACAAGTTCCTGGTATATGTCCACATTTTATAGCACCTGTTAAACCGAATTTTGTTCTTTCGCTTACTATTTCAATTTCTAATTGTGATAAAACAGTTAGCATACGGACAAAAAATCTACCGATTATCTGTGCTGGTGTTTACATCATCACGGTCGCAAACAAGATAGCAATGATATGTTTCTAAATCTGATATTAAAACCTCTAAATCTCTTACAGACCTTGTAACTCTATCTAGTTTATATGAATTTTCCCTGCACTCATATCTTCTAGCATTTGCTGAAAAGCTGGTCTGTGTTCCATATCTTTGGCTAATATTCCTGCGTCCTTATAAACTTTGTAAATCTTATAGTCCTTATACTCACAAAGTTGTTTTAACTTTTCCTCCTGTTCACCTAAACTAAATCCTTCTCTTGCTTGATCTTCTGTACTTACACGAATATAAATTCCTGCAACTTTTCTTTCTTCATTCATTACAACATTACCTCCTTCTTTTAATGAATATAGAAAGACGCCAAAAAAAGTGCCATATAGCATATTGTCTTAGCTATTGACACTTTAGAATTTTATATTTATTGTTTCAACTATCTCTATTTTTCTTTTAAACATAATTAATAAATCAATATAGTACAATTTTTTTTAAACTCTAAAATATCAAATGCCTTGCTTTTCTATGTTATGTATTCATTAAATTTTGATAGTGGATATTTGTTTTCCAAACTATCTATGTAAAAGTAATCTTGCTCATTAAAGAATAAGTACAGCTTATCTTTAATAATTACTCTGTGTGGCTCTACATACGCTAAATTAGTATGTTCCACAATTCTTAATGTACCATCGATAATTTCTGGTTTTGCCTTTTTCATTTTGCAAGTCCATTCAATTTTAGAGAGTAATTCTTTACTCATATTGATTTCTTTTTTAATTATGTGTAACATAATACCACAAAACCTCCTTTTTTCAATATTTTGGGTCAAAAAAAGACCGTTTCTTTTGAAACGGTTTAAGATTTTTGTGTCCATCAAAATTTTTGATATCTTGAAGTTAAGTTGTATCAAGACTTCCAAAAAGTTCGACGAAAACTTGTCTTGGTGCGGATGAGAGGACTTGAACCTCCACGTCGTTGACACTGGTTCCTAAGACCAGCGCGTCTGCCAGTTCCGCCACATCCGCATATCTAACTGACAATAATTATAATACCATATTTATAATTGAATGTCAATAATTTTCAAAAATAAAATCTACTTTTTTATAAGTTCCGATTATTTGCTTTATTTTTCATCATATGATATAATATTTATGTAACCAAATATTTGTCAATGTCTTGAAAGGAGAACTAATATGACATCAAAAGAAAAGTTACTTGGAGATTTATTCCGTGATGCAATTTATACAGCCCGCTTAACAGCTGAATTTTTGGAAATTTTCAGCATAAAAATAGCTGAAAACTTTAGTTCCGACGAATTTTTGATTTTACAATTGGGTTCGCAATTGTATGAATCTGCACAAATACGGAAAAAGGCTGCAGATTACATGGAAATGCAATCAAAGATAAGTTCAGAAAACTATAAGCTTATCGAAAAGAAATTTCCTGAAGTTGATTTTTGCTCTTTACAACGTTTTAAAAGTGCTCTTAGTGAGATTTATAAACGTTGTGAAAGAATCTTTGATGAAGGACGCTCACCAGAAATTCGAGATCTGGTTGCATCTAAAATCATTATCTTAGCTGAAGAAAGCCAGGAAACATTAAGTTATGAGTACAAAATAGTTTCTGAAACTATGAAACATTTCTCTTATCTTAATACTCAAAAAAGCTTTCCGATTTCAGTGAATTTGGCTGGGCCGGACAAACTTGTAACAAAAAGCAATTTTTCTCAGGAAGAACATCCAAATATTTTACTTCCTGATGAAAAAACTATCATTCCAGGTTTATCAATTTTGGGTAAAGACTACATATCTCAACCCAAAACTCACGGTTATCAGGCTTTTCATAGTTCATATGAACTGATTTCAAAATCAAACTCTAAAAACAGAATATATTCTGAAATACAAGTTACAACAATATCGCAGGCGAATTATGAACCTGCTAATCATAACAAGTATAAGCAAAAAAGGAATAAAAAATGGGATGAAGTCTTTTATTTTGACGAGAGTAAAGTCCACATCAAAGGATATTATCCTAAGTTCGGAATTGATTATTCCGGTCTCATAGAACCCATGTATGTAACTGAAAAACCAAGATACAACTAACATTGACAAACCCACCTGAGTCATTTCTCAGGTGGGTTCATTTTTTATTATTTTATTTTACTTACAGCAAGTCCATCTCCAACTTCTAATATTTCAGTTTCAATACTAGGATTTTCTGTAACCTCTTTTATATATTCACGCAAATTTCTAACAGCTGTACGTTGTTTGTGTTTGTTATAATCACTCATAACATAGCCTTTGTATAAAATATTATCAGCTAATATCACTCCTGTTGTTTTTATCATCCTTAACGCTTCTTTCAAGAAAAATGGATATTTTCCTTTTGCAGCATCTATAAATACAACATCATATTTTTCGTCTAATGTTGGTAATATTTCAACTGCATCTCCTTCATATATTTTTACTTTGTCTTCTACACCAACATTTTTTATATTTATTTTTGCTTCAGCAATTCTTTCTTCATCTCTTTCTATTGTATCTATTCTTCCGCCTTCTTGTAAATATTCTGAAAAGCACATTGCAGAATATCCTACTGCTGTTCCTATTTCTAATATCTTTGTAGGTTTCACTTCTTTTAATATTTTATCTACTACTTCTAATGTATCATCCATAATTATTGGAATATGTTCTTCTAATGCTTTCTGTTTTATTTTTTCTAATTCTTCTTTATTCATTTTAATTTCATCCCTTCCACAAAGTACAATTGTTTCTTTCTTTTTCACTCTTAAAATTAATGCCAGTACTTAAAATAAATGTACTGGCAATTATAATTATGCTTTATTAGCGTTTCTTGCTGCTCTTTCTCTTTCTTTATTATCTAATATTTTCTTTCTTAATCTAATTGATTTTGGTGTAACTTCAACAAGTTCATCATCTTGTATAAATTCAATAGCTTTTTCAAGTGACATTTGGATTGGTGGTACTAATCTTAAAGCATCATCAGAACCAGAAGCTCTTGTATTTGTTAAGTGTTTTTCTTTACATACATTTATAGCTAAATCTTCACTTCTTGAGTTTAATCCAACAATCATTCCTTCATATACGTCAACACCAGGACCGATAAATAATTCACCTTTGTCTTGAGCATTGTATAAGCCATATGTTATTGATGTTCCCTTTTCAAACGCTACAATTGTTCCTCTAACACGTGCAACTACTTCACCTTTGAATGGTTCATATGAATCAAATATGCTGTTCATAACTCCTTCACCTTTTGTATCTGTAAGGAATTCTGTTCTATATCCAATTAATCCTCTTGCTGGAATCTTGAATTCGATTTTTGTATGTCCTGCTTCAGCTGGTTCCATATTAACCATTTCAGCTTTTCTTCTTCCTAGTTTTTCAATTACTGTTCCTACTGAATCATCTGGAATATTTACAACTAATCTTTCAATTGGTTCACATTTTACACCATCAATTTCTTTAATGATTACTTTTGGTCTTGAAACTAAAAGTTCATATCCTTCTCTTCTCATTGTTTCAATTAATACTGATAAATGTAATTCTCCTCTTCCTGATACTACAAATGAATCAGGTGATGCTGTTTCTTCTACTCTTAAACTTACATTTCTGTCTAATTCTTTAAATAATCTATCTCTCAAATGTCTTGATGTAATAAATTGTCCTTCTCTTCCTGCAAATGGTCCATTGTTTACACTAAATGTCATAGATACTGTTGGTTCGTCAATATCTACAAATGGTATTTTTTCTGGATTATTGAAGTCACAAATTGTATCTCCTATATGAATATTTGGCATACCTGAAACTTCTATAATATCTCCTGCTGATACTTCATCAACTTCTACTTTGTTTAATCCCATATGTGTGTATACTTTTGCTATTTTACCTTGTGATATCTTATCATCTTTTTCACATATACTTACAGGCATTCCAACTTTTATTGTTCCTCTTTCTAATCTTCCTATAGCAATTCTTCCTACATAATCATCATAATCTATATTAGAAACTAACATTTGAGCTGGTCCTTCTTCATCACAATTAGGTGCTTTTATTGTTTCTATTATTGTTTCAAATAAACATGTTAAGTCTCCGTCTGGGTCCTCTAAATTTAATTTTGCTGTACCATTTTTTGCTGATGCATATACAACTGGAAAATCAAGTTGATCATCATTTGCATCTAATTCTATAAATAGTTCCATTACTTGGTCTAATACTTTTTGTGGTTCTGCTCCAGGTCTATCAATTTTGTTTATTACTACGATTGGTTGTAAATTCATTGCTAATGATTTTTTTAATACTTCTCTTGTTTGAGGCATTGCACCTTCAAATGCGTCAACTAACAAAAGTACTCCATCAACTGTTTTTAATACTCTTTCTACTTCTCCACCAAAATCAGCATGTCCAGGTGTATCAACTATGTTGATTTTTACTCCATTAAACATTACTGCTGTATTTTTAGCAAGTATTGTTATTCCTCTTTCTTTTTCTTGATCATTAGAGTCCATTACTCTTTCTGCTACTTGTTCATTTTCTCTAAATACATGGCTTTGTCTTAACAAAGCATCTACTAATGTTGTTTTTCCATGGTCTACGTGTGCAATTATTGCAATATTTCTTATTTTTTGATTATTCATTTTCTTATTCTCTCCCTTTTTCTATTTTGCTAATTCTAATATTTTTTCCATTATTTCTTCTGTAATTTCATCTAATTCATCTTTACTTCTATTGCTGAAATCCATTGGTTCTCCGTATCTTATTGTCATTTTATCAAATGGCTTTTCTCCTCCTGTTATTCCTACTGGAATAACTCTTGCACCTGTCTTTACAGCAAAAAATGCTGCTCCATCTTTTGTTTTTTCTCCTTTTTCTACTCCATTTCTAGTACCTTCTGGAAATAGTGCTATACTTTCTCCATTTTTTAATGCTTTAAGTGTTGTTTTTAATGCAGATATATCTTTAGAATCCCTTTTAACATATATTCCATCAAATACAACTCCTAAGAATGCAAAAAATGGATTTTTACGAAGTTCTTCTTTTGCTAAAAATCTTACATGTCTTTTTGCTGTAACAACCATTAATGGTGGGTCATTATATGTTCTATGATTTCCACAATAAATTAGTGGCTCTTTTTTGTCTTTCGGAATGTTTTCAGTTCCTATAACTTTTACTCTATGTACAACTATAAAATATAAACGTATTGCTCCTCTAACTATAGCTCTTATTATTTGTTTAAATATCATCATTTGCGCTACCTCTTTCTTTTAATCTTGTCCTGGTACATATATACCTTTTGCTACCACATCAAGTGCTATAACATTCATTGCTGTCAACTTTTCAATTTCTTTTCTTGCTTTTGTTTTAAATTCTTTAAGTGTTTCTTGAATATTGCATCCATACATTACAGAAACCTCCATATATATTGTTGGCCCTGCTTCAGTACTTGTTACTCTTGTTCTTATTACTTTATATATTTCTGGCATTTTTTCTGCTAGATATTCCATTATTTGCCTAAATACTGTATCAGAAATTGTAAATCTTCCTAAATAACTAAATGTTGGTCTTATTATTGTTTTTTCTGATATATATGGTTTTTGCCCCTTTCCTTTTGATTTAAATATTTGCAATGGGTCAAGTAAATATCCTGAAAAGTCTTTTTTTAGTTCAAATGTTGGCACTGGTATTACATGTTTTCCTTCTGTAACACGAATATTTCGAGCTGTTTGCATTTCTTCTTCTGTTGCAACTTCGTTTATATATGTTATATGTGATACTTCTGGTAATCCTAAATTTGCTGCTATTTTTTGTACCATTCCATCTGATGTTCCAAGTATTAATATTTTGTTTGGCTTATATTTTTTTATTGCTTTTTCTATTGGCTTTTTTTCATCATCTTCATAAAATAATGCATGTTTTACTGTTTCTATTTTTGTTGGTGCTTTTTTTGCCGAAACACCAGCTATTATTTCATTATCTTTTATTAATAATCCATCATCTATTATGAAATGTATATCTTTTTCACTTGCTACCATCTGTGCTCTATAGCTTTTTCCTGTTCCTGATGGTCCTACAAATGCATATACTTCTACTTTTTCAAATGACATATTTTTCTCCCTTTACTTAGATAAAGGCACGATAATTCGTGCCTCACGTTTTCCGTGTAATCTATATTTTTTCTGGAACTTCTTCTCCTTCTGAAACTTCTGCAATTTTAATGTCTCTAACATGTTCGATTTTCTCCCATGTTGTTTCTCTTTTAAATAAACATTTGATATTTATTATTACCCATGTTCCCATAAATAATGGATAATATAATAATCCTTTTAGCATTGGTTTTATTGGTTTTCTGTCTAATGCCATTGCAACTACTGCTGTTCCTATTGGTAACAATAATGTTGGTACTAGATATCTTAATATATTTATTGCAAATTCTAAATTTGTCATTGATTGTGCTGCATACATTGCGCAGTTTATAAATAATACTAACATTGTTATTACTAACATTGGTGTTGTTCCTACTATATATAAGAACCCATCAAATGTTACTAATGATCTATGCTCTTTTACACTATTAAATAGTTCTCCTGTATATCTTTTCATACATTGCATATGTCCAACTGTCCATCTGCTTCTTTGTGACCATGATTGTTTAAATGATGTTGGTTGTTCATCATATACTATCGCATCTGTTGCCCAACCTAATTTTTTACCTTTTATAATTCTTTTTAGTGAAAATTCAATATCTTCTGTTAATGTTTCTGTTTGCCATCCATCTGGTTTTACTACATCAAATCTTACCATGAATCCTGTTCCATTTAATAATGTTGATAATCCTACATTATATCTTGCTAAATGATATAATCTGTGCATTGTCCAATAGAATAATGCATATCCGGCAGTTATCCAGTTGTCTGTTGGATTTTTAATATCTCTATATCCTTGAACTACATCTTCTCCTTGACATAGTTTTTTATTCATATTTACTATGAAGTCTTTGTCTACTATATTATCTGCATCAAATACGAAAAATGCATCATAATCTGCGTTTTCTTCTATTTTTTGTTTTAGAAACCATTGTAATGCATAACCTTTTGTTTTGTGTTCTGGGTCAAATCTTTCTAATACTATTGCTCCTGCTCTTCTTGCAACATTTGCTGTGTTGTCTGTACAGTTATCTGCAATTACATATATATCATATAAGTCTTTATCATATGTCTGATTTTTTAAACTTTCTATTAAATTTGATACTACTCTTTCTTCGTTATGTGCTGGTATTATTGCCATAAATTTGTGTTTTTTGTTTGTTAAATATGGTTTATCTTTTAATTTTATTAGTGAACACAAACTAATTGCTGTTTGATAACACCAGTATGCTGTTAAAATATAAACTAAAACTTGTTTTAGTATATACAAATACTCCATTTTTTACCTCTCTCTTTTCTTTTTTATTCTTTTTTGCATCTGTGTTTTTTAGCGTCTTTTGTGGATTTTATATTATATTTTATTTTTCCACCTTTTATATTATACTATTATTTAGTTTTTTTTGCAATATTTTTGGTAAAATTTTCTTAATTTATGCTACTGTCTAATTTCAATTCACAATTCTTTAAAATTATATAATGTTTTTAAATTTATAATATATTGTTTTTTATACCTTGCTGTCGCAATCTTCATATTAAATTTTAGTATGTAGATTGCTCCATATCGCACTCGCATATGCTCGTTTAATCGCTTACGCGGTATTGCAAAACAATATATTATAAATTTTAAAAATATGTTTAATGCTTTTCATAATTATTCTAAAAGTATTAAAATAGCATTTATACAGTATTTAAATTATATCTCTTTTATTAAAACTATCGTACATAGTCACAAACATAAGAATTGCACATACACCTAGCACAGCTATAGAAAATCCTAAAGACGTTGTCGTTGTATTTTCTAAACCTGTTGATAGCATACTCTTAAAATTTGGGAAAATTTTATCTGCAATATTCAAATTATTAAATGGTATTATCTTTATCCAATCTTTCTTTATATAAGAATTTATTATTATCATAGCTATACTATTTCCCATATATGTAGCAATGCTCAAGCCTAATGATAAAGACGTATTTCTAGTTATAACAGAAAGCATTAATGCAAATATTGCAAATATTATTACTGGAATTAGTTTTGCAAAATAATATTCTATTATAAATAATGTATTTCCTATTTTCTCTACATTTCCATTTTTAACAAAAATATATTCATATCCTTCTGTATCAAAAAATATATTTGCACAGATTATACTTAGTATTGACATTATTAATGTTATTACTACTAAATAAAATATTATTGATAGTATTTTGGCAGTTAATATTTTCCATCTTTTATTTGGTGTTAATGCCCAAAATTTTATTGTTCCTGTAGAAACTTCTGATGATATTGCGCCTCCTGCTACAATCATTGCAAATATAGCAATTAATGTTATTACAAAACTTGAAGTTAACGATTCAAACATCATTCTATAATTTGTTGTTGTTGAATAGTCTTCATTCACTATATTATTTTCAATTTTGTATATATTTATTTTTATATCATCTTCATATTCTTTTCTCTGTTCTGCAGTTAGAACTCTATTACTTTGATAGTCAATTCCTGTTCTTATACTTTTTTGTTCATTTTTAATTTTATACAAATATCCTTCTTTTGAATCTCTTATAACCTCTTCATTTCCTACATTTCCTATTTGATATTTATAGCGTAAATCTAAAATTTGAATATTATCATCATATTCTTGCTGTGTTATTTCTTTTTGATTTAACTTCTGTTTTTCACTTTCTTTTTCATAATTTATATAACCTTCAAAATTATTATCTAATACTATATTTAGTAATTTTTCATCCATGTTTTCTTCTAAACTATTTAATACTGTATTTTTCCAATTAACAGAATATACACTAATATTATTTTGTAATCTAACTTCAGCAATTTTTATTTTATTTTGAATGTCATTTTTTTCACTTTGCAGTAAATCCGGTTCTTTTAATTGTTCCTTATATGAATTTATATCTTCTTCTACTCCTTCTTTCCAAGTGCTTGCATATTGAATTACTGAGTCACTATTTTCATCCATATGTTGTAAGACTTTTGTCAATCCTAATCCAGCAACAAGTGCTAATATAATAAGAATTATTGCTAATTTAGTTGAAAACTTTTTCCACGTTTTTATGTTTTCATCTATAAATAATTTAAATATTTTCATGTTACTTTCCTCCTTTTGTTGCATCAAAGAATATATCTTCTAAAGAATGCTCTTTTGGTATTACTGCCTTTATTTCTACATCTGCAACTGCTAATTCTTTTATTACTTGTGGCAATTTATTTGCTGGAAGTGCAATTGTTATATTTTTATTATTTATTTTTGTATCTATTTGAAATTTATCTTTAATAATGTTTTGTGCCTTTTCTAAATAATTTACTTTGATTTCTACTGTTTCTATAACTTCTTCATCATTGTCTGCATTTGTAATATTTTCAGTTTTAACTATTTTTCCATTATCAAGTACAGCTACTTTGTCACACATTAACTGCATTTCTGATAATATATGTGATGACACAAATACAGCTACACCTTCTTTATGTGAAATTTCTTTTAAAATATCTCTTAATTTTTTTATTCCTGCAGGATCTAATCCATTTGTTGGTTCATCTAAAATCAAAACTTTTGGTTTATGTAATAGTGTCAAAGCAAGACCTAATCTTTGTTTCATTCCTAATGAATATTTTCCTACTTTATCTTTTTCTCTTCCTTTTAGTTCTACTAATTCTAAAACTTCTTCAATTCTTTTTTCATCTATATTTCTAATTCTTGCATGCAATCTTAAGTTATCAATTCCTGACATATATTTGTATAAATCTGGATTTTCTACTATCGCTCCTATACATTCCATTGCTTTTTCAAATTCTTTAGTTGTGTCATATCCATTTACTTTTATTTCGCCAGAATCACTGCTTATCAATTTTAAAATCATTTTTATTGTAGTTGTTTTTCCTGAACCATTTGGTCCTAAAAATCCATAAATTTCTCCCTCTTGAACTTCTAAATTTAAATTATCAATAATTTTTCTTTTTCCAAAAGATTTACTTACATTTTTTAATTCTAATACTGTTTTCCCCATTATTATCCTCCTTTTCTTTTCATACTTTTGTTGACCTTTTCTATTTATTTTAATTAAAAATTTTTAAAGTTTTAATACATAACATTTTCTCTAACACCATTATAATAATTAGGATTATCAGCAAATTGCAAATTAGCATAAACAACTTTCCAATTACCATCAACTTTCTTTAAAATTATTTCGTCTTCGTTTACAGATAATTCATTACTTTTTGTGTATTCTTTATTTCCATCAGAAGTTTTTACAATTTCCTCTATATTATCTTCTAGCATTACAGTCACTTGATTATTTTCAAATTGATAACTACTAATTTTTTGGATTCTTCTAGATAATTTAGTTCTTACTTGTAAAACATCATATCCGCTTTTTAAATTATATTCTAAATTCTTTTGTTGTATATTTATGGCTTCTGGATTATCTATCATAAAATTTGTCAAGTCCTTTTTCATTTGTCTTATATAATCTTCCACTTTTTCTTCAGGAATTTCATTTTGAAGTGTTTGTAGCTCTTCTGGTAATACAGCATATTTATCAGTAAAAGCAATAAACTCCTCACATGCTTTTTTTATATCTGGTTTATCTTTATCTCTTTGTTTTTCTAAATTAACAAAATATATAATTAGTATCACTAATACTAATATAGTTAAAATTAATCCCTTATTTATTTTCTTTAAAATTTTCATTTTTTATTCCTCCTTCTCTTTGCATTTGCGCATTTTGCACATTTGGGACCGGTTCTGTTTTGCTCACTGCACATTTGGGACCGGTTCTGTTTTGTCCCAAGAATGGTACTTTTTTGTTCTATTCTGTTTCACCATTTTTTATTTTCAATATATCTTCATCTTGTTTTAAATTTGGACCTAAAAATTCATAACATTTTTTATTCACTTTCATAGCTGTTATTCCAATCTCTTTGTCTTCTCTAAGTCTTCCACTTGCATATTTAATTATAATTGGTTTATTTGCTACTGCTTCTTCTACAACTTCTTTATCATCTCTCATATCTGGTGCTGCATAATATAATATTTGTCCTGTTACCTTCAAACCTGACATTAATAGTTCTTTATCTTCTAATAGATTTTCTTGTGCATAACAATATGTCCATCCTACTTTACTAACAGAGTCATATACTACTTGTCTGTCTCCTTTTAATCTGTCACTTGCAAATTCTAGTGCTTCTGGGTTGTTATGTATTGCTTCTAATACGACTTCTTTATCATCTCTTAGTTCTTCACTTGCAAATTCTAATAATGTTCCTTCTTGTTTTACATTTTCTATTACATATTCTCTATTTTCTGAGTTTTGCTTCATTTTTGTTATTTCAATTCTTTCTGGCATCTAGTTTCTTCTCTCCTTCCCTTTTATTTTCGTTTATAAAAAAGACCATACTCATTTTGTATGGTCTTATTATAGCATTATTACATTTTTTTGACTATATTTTTTTCTTAATTATTTCTTAAAAGTCACACCTAAAAGCAAATATAATCTTTAAATGAAGTTACGAATGTGCATGGAAAACATCTAGAAATTCTATGCAATTTTGTGGAAAGAGTTCACGAGAGTGGAAGGGTGCCACAAAATAAATTAGAATTTCTTAATGTTTGTAATAAGCCGAGTAACACAATGCAAAGATTATATTTGCTTTTATGTGTGACTTATTTTAGATCAAATAAGAAAAATATTTAGACAGCAAAATTAATACCTCTAGCAACAATATCTTTCATATTCTCAATCAAATCATCAATTTCTTTAGGAGTAACAATCATATTATAATCACCAACATTAAGAGCTTCTTTAACTTCTTCATATTTATCATTTTGCTGAAGTTTGTTCAAATACTCATTAGACTCCGCCTTTTCCTGTAATCTATCAATAAAAATATCAATACCATCTGACACAAGAGTAGCAAGTTCTACAACTGTTGGAATTCCAAGTGCTACAACAGGTATTCCTAATGTATTTTTACTAATTTCTTGTCTAGTGTTGCCAACACCTGCTCCTGGAACAATTCCAGTATCTGAAATCTGAATTGTACTGCTTATTCTGTCGATACTTCTAGATGCTAATGCATCTATTACGATTAATAGTTTAGGATGAATATTATCTACAATACCTTTCAAAATTTCTACTGTTTCAATTCCTGTAGTTCCTAAAACTCCCGGAGATATTGCACTAACTGGTCTTGTTCCTTCATCAACATATTGTGGTAAATATTTTATTATATGTCTTGTAACATCTATTTCATTTATTACTTTAGGACCTAATGCATCTGGCGTTACATATATATTTCCTAATCCCACCACTAGTATGTCTCCTTGCTTATCTGTATGGATATCTATTATTTTCCTTAGTTCATTTGCAACTATGTCTGAAGCTTTTTGAATATCTTCATCTTCTGCTATTTTCAGTTTTTTAACATCTATTGTTACATAATTTCCTATAGGCTTTCCTATTGCTTTTTCTCCATTTTGATTTGTAATTTTAACTCTTGTTACTTTGAGTTTTTCATTTATTTCTTCTTCTGTACTTTCTACACCATCAATTTGTTTTAAATTATTTGCCTTTTTATAAATATCTCTTCTCTCTAAGGCTAAATCCGTTCTAAAATTATACATAAAAACCTCCTATTAAAAGTACTATTAGTATTTCTAAGTTAGAGGTTCTTATTCATCTTATTTTTTAATATCTATTTTTATGTGTACATCTCTAAGTTGATCTTTATTTACATTTCCCGGTGCCCCCATCATTAAATCTTCTGCTTTGCTACTTAATGGGAATGCAATAACTTCTCTTATGCTTTCAGAATCAGTTAA
Organism: uncultured Clostridia bacterium; assembly: GCA_934130975.1. GTDB lineage: Bacteria > Bacillota > Clostridia > TANB77 > CAG-508 > CAG-269. The sequence continues at coordinate 22,857 of CAKOYU010000007.1, forward strand.
TAACATTAGCATTCTGTCAACTCCAGGTGCAATTCCTGCATGTGGTGGAGCTCCAAATTGAAATGCTGTATACAATGCTCCGAATTTTGTTCTTACTTCTTCCTCTGTATATCCTGCCATTTCAAACGCTTTTAGCATGATATTGATATCATGGTTTCTTACAGCTCCTGAAGATAATTCTATTCCATTACATACTAAATCATATTGATATGCTAAAATATCTAATGGATTTTGATTTTCTAATGCGTCTAATCCACCTTGAGGCATTGAAAATGGATTGTGACTAAATTGAATTTTATCATGTTCATCAATTTCGAACATCGGAAAGTCTACTATCCAGCAAAATTCAAATTTACTATTATCTATTAAATCTAATCTTTTTGCAAGTTCAGTCCTAATTTGTCCTGCTAGTTCTGTTGCTCTTTTCTCATTATCTGCAATAAAGAATATTGTATCATCTTGTTTTAAATCTGCAATTTTTAATAATTCTTTTTTTAATTCTTCTGGAATGAATTTGTCTATTGGTCCTTTAAAAGACAAATCTTCTTGAACTTCTAAATATCCAAGTCCTCCCATTCCTATTGACATAGCATAATTTAGCATTTTTTCATGGAATCCTTTTGACATATGTCCGATTACTTTGATTGCTCTTACTGTTCTATTTATAAATGGTTTGAATGTGCATTTATTAAAGAATTCTGATAAATCTATTATGAATAATGGGTTTCTTAGATCTGGCTTATCTGAACCATATTTAAGCATTGCTTCTTTATATGTTATTCTTCTAAATGGAGCAGATGAAATTTCTTTATCAGAGAATTTTTTAAATGTATTGTAAATTACAGGTTCTATTGCTTTAAAGACATCTTCTTGTGTTGCAAAACTCATTTCCATATCAAGTTGATAAAACTCACCTGGAGCTCTATCTGCTCTAGCATCTTCATCTCTAAAGCATGGTGCTATTTGGAAATATTTATCTATTCCAGATACCATAAGCAATTGCTTAAATTGTTGTGGTGCTTGTGGTAATGCATAGAATTTTCCTGGATGTAAACGGCTTGGCACTAAATAGTCTCTTGCTCCTTCTGGTGACGAACTTGTCAAAATTGGAGTTTGTACTTCTAAAAATCCTTGTTCTATCATTTGACTTCTTAAAAATTGAATTACATTTGCTCTTAATATTAAATTATTTTTTAGTTTCTCACTTCTTAAATCTAAAAATCTATATTTAAGTCTTAGATCTTCACGAACTTCTTGATTTTCGTTTACTTCAAATGGTAAATTTTTAGTTCTTTTTCCTAATACTTTAATTTCTTCTATACGAATTTCTACAAGTCCTGTTTTAATTTTTGTATTAATAGTTTCCTCATCACGTTTACGAACTGTACCATAAACTGTAACAGTTGATTCAATTGGAATATGTGATGCAAAATCTACATCTTCTGTTTTTCCAGAAGTTACAACTTGTGTTATTCCATACATGTCTCTAATATCTAAAAATACTAATCCCCCAAAGTCTCTTATTGTTTCTACCCATCCTGCGATTCTTACTTTTTTTCCTACATCTTCTAAACTTATTTCATTACAACTATGTGTTCTATATTCTTCCATATTTACCTCTTTTCTTCAAAAAGTTGCGTTATTTAAACCGTTGAGAACCGGTCCCAACCGTACAAACTCAAAAATTCGCCCTTGCATCAATAATTTCTTATTAATGCAGGGACGAATCAACTCCGCGGTGCCACCCAGCTTGAAAATTCACAAACTAAATTTTCCTCTTTTTATTTTACTTTTTTGCTCCAATGTGTTTCACTTATTAGGTTGACTGTAAAGGGCTTTCAGCCGGTGACCCTTTTTCTCTTTCCATTTCTTCTAATAGCTTTGCATTGTTCTAACGCAAACTTTTTATTTAATTTCTTGTTTTTCATTTATTATACGCTATATTTTACATACTATTCTCGTCATTGTCAAGTTTTTTTAAAAAAAATTGTTCCTTAATTTACTTTTGATTTAAAATATCCCAACAATTTCTCCATTTTCATCGATATCAATATTTTCAGCAGCTGGTATTTTAGGTAGACCTGGCATAGTCATAATTTTTCCTGCTAGCACCACTATAAAGCCAGCTCCAGTTTTTAGTTCAATATCTCTTATGTTTATTTCAAATGGTTCATCACATTCTAAGTTCTTTGCATTATCTGAAAATGAATATTGTGTTTTAGCTATACAAACTGGTAAATTCCCATATCCCATTTCTTCAATCTTTTCTATCTTTTTAGTAACTTCTTCTGGGTATATTACACCTTTTGCACCATAAATCTTCATAGCAACTTTATTAATTTTTTCTACTATAGTTTCATTTAAATCATATATATATTCAAATCTTTCTGGTTTATCTTTTACAATTTCTACAATCTTTTTAGATATATCAATTGCACCTTCTCCACCTTTAGCCCAGCTCTCTACTACACTTGAGACTATCTCTCTTTTAGCAAGCTCATTTTGAACATATTCTAGTTCTTTCTCTTGATCTGTATTATATTTGTTAATTGCAACAATAACATTTAAACCAAATTTTCCTCTAATATTATCAATATGTCTATATAGATTGTTCATTCCTTTTTCTAATGCTGACATATTCTCTTCTAAGATACTTTCTTTTGAAGCTCCACCATGATATTTTAAAGCTTTAATTGTAGCCACACATACCACAACATCTGGCTTGATATTTGCTTTTCTACATTTGATATCTAAAAATTTTTCTGCCCCTAAGTCAGCTCCAAATCCAGCCTCTGTAATCGTATAATCAGCAAGTTTCATTGCAGTTTTTGTTGCAATTATTGAATTACATCCATGTGCTATATTTGCAAATGGACCTCCATGTATAATAGCAGGTGTATGTTCTAAAGTTTGTACTAGATTAGGGTTTATTGCATCTTTTAATAAAACTGTCATTGCCCCTTCTGCTTTTAAGTCTTTTGCAAAAATAGGCTCATCTTTCTTGTTATATCCTATAACGATATTTCCTAATCTTGTCTTTAAATCTTCTATATCTTCAGCTAAGCATAAAATTGCCATTACTTCTGATGCTACAGTTATGTCAAAACCATCTTCTCTTGGAACTATTTTGCTTTCTCCTGATAGTCCTGTATTTACTTTTCTTAATTGTCTATCATTTAGATCTACACATCTTTTCCATACTACTTTTTCAATGCCTAATTCATTTCCATGATAAATATGATTATCTATCATTGCTGATAATAAATTATTTGCAGATGTTATCGCATGAATATCTCCTGTAAAATGTAGGTTAATATCTTCCATTGGTGCAACTTGAGCATATCCACCTCCTGTTGCTCCTCCCTTCACTCCAAATACAGGTCCTAATGATGGCTCTCTTAATGCAAGTATTGAACTTTCTCCAATTCTTCTAAGTCCATCTGCAATTGATATCGATATTGTCGTTTTACCTTCACCTAAAGGTGTTGGACTCATTGCTGTTACTAATACCAATTTTCCATCTTCTTTATTTTTTATCTTTTTATATAATTCACCAGAAATTTTAGCTTTATATTTTCCATATGTTTCTATTTCGTCTTCTGTAATTCCTAATTTCCCTGCAATTTCTGTTATTTTCTTTAGTTCTGTATTTTTAGCAATTTCAATGTCTGTCATTTTTATCACAGTCCTTTCTAAGAAATTTGTTCACTTAGTATTTTCTTATATTCTAAATAATATTTAAGCCAATATACCTACAACAATTCCAAGAGTTGCTCCAACTATAACTTGTAATGGTGTATGTCCTAATACTTCTACCAATCTTTCTTGAACTTCAACTCCTGTAAGTCCTGGTGTCTCTATAATTTTATTTAATAAATGTGCTTGTTTTCCAGCAGCTCTTCTAACTCCTGCAGCATCATACATTACTACTAATGCAAATATTGTAGCCATTGCAAACATTATACTATCTGTTCCTTCAGCTTTTCCCACTAATGTAGCTAAACATGTAACAACTGCAGAATGTGAACTTGGCATACCTCCAGCTCCAATTATTCTTTTAAAATTAAATTTTTTAGTTGTTACTAAATCATAAATCACTTTAAAAATTTGTATGCAAAGCCATAGTAAAAATGGTGCATATAAATATTTATTTGTTAGTGCTAATTGTAAATTATTCATTATCTTTTCCCCTCTTTTGTCTACTCTGTTTCAAAATTTTCTTCTTTTAATTCTCCATCTTTTTCTAAAAGTATGGTTATTTTCTTTTCTGCATCTTCTAATATATTGTTACATTGTTTTGCTATTTTCATACCTTCTTCAAATTTTTGTACTGATTCATCTAAATTTAAATTTCCGTTTTCCAACTCTGTAACTATATTTTCTAGTTTTTTCATTGATTCTTCAAAATTTTCTTTACTCATCTTTAATTCCTTTCTTTATTTACAAAGATTATACTTCTAATACTCACTTATTGTCCAATCATTAGTATTAACTTCATACCACTGAATTACAGTTGCATCATTTTTTACTGCAACATAGATTTTTGTATCTTTTTTCTCCTCTATACTAAATGATACAGAATCATCATCTCCCCATTCTTTTTTAGCAAGTTCTAAAGCTTTTTCATCATCAGTCTGTTTTGATTTTTTTTGTTCTTCTTCTACTTGCTCTTGAGATTCTTTTTCTTCCTCTCCTACATAATCACTTTCTGTATTTGTACTCACTTCTGGCTTTTCCTCTTCTTTAGCAGGTTCTTCTTTTTCTATATTATCTATTTGTGGTACACTTATTGTTTCTACCGCTTTTTTATTGTCTCTTATTTTTTCATCATATATAATTGAACAAACTAAAACTGCAATTCCTATTACTGCTAATACAATTATTAATGTTAGTATATGTTGTTGTTTTTTCATACTTTCATCCTTTCTTGGGAATCTCCCATTAACAAATTATTGCATCTTTTTCTCCATCATGAAATTTCAATTTCACTTTATCATTTTTATTTAACTCATTTGCACTTTTAACAATTTTGTTATCCTTTTCTGTTAAAGAATAACCTCTAGTCAATGTCTTTAATGGACTTAATGTATCTAATTTAGTTACTAATTCTACATATGATGATTTATTATCTTTGTGTATTATCTTTATTTTATTTTCTAATCTTTGAACATAAGAATCTAATGTAACATCCATATCTCTAATTTTTCTCATAGGATCTGTAAATACTCTTGATTTCATACATTTTTCATATCTTAGTTTCATTAATTCTATCTTCTTTTTTAAAGCTAATCTATACCTATTTTGGTAATTGTTTATTTTTTGTTTTAGCTCATATACATCAGGTACAGCCAATTCCGCAGCAGCTGATGGTGTAGGTGCTCTTAAATCCGCAACAAAATCTGCAATTGTAAAATCTGTTTCATGTCCAACTGCTGATATTATTGGTAATTCAGATTGATATATCGCTCTTGCAACTATCTCTTCATTAAATGGCCATAGGTCTTCTAATGAACCTCCACCTCTACCAATTATAAGCACATCTGCTAATTTTTGATCATTCATTATTTTAATTTTTTCTGCAATCTGCTCTGCCGCTCCAGGACCTTGAACTGGAACTGGTAATAATCGTATATATACATTAGGATTTCTTCTTGTTGATACATTTATTATATCTCTTATTACTGCGCCTGTTTGTGATGTTAATACTCCTACTACTTTTGGATATAATGGAATTGGCTTTTTGTGTGCTTCATCAAATAATCCTTCTGATTCTAATTGAGCTTTTAATTTTTCAAATTGCTCATGTAAGTCTCCCATTCCATCTTCCATCATTTGTTTTACATATATTTGATATACTCCATCTCTTTCAAATACTGATACAGACCCAAAAACCATTACTTTCATTCCATCTTTTGGTTTAAAAGCTAGCCTTTCAGCATAGCTTTTAAACATTATACATTTTATTAACGAATTTTCGTCTTTTAATGTAAAATATAGATGTCCTGTGTAATGGTTTTTAAAATTGGAGATTTCTCCTTTTACTAATATTGCTCCTAAGTTTTCATCTTCATCAAATCTGTCTTTTAAGTATTTGTTTAACTGTGTTACAGTTACTGCATTATACTTCATTAGTTCATCTCCTTAACAACACTTGCTAAAATTCCGTTTATGAAATTTTTAGATGTTTCCTCTCCATATTTTTTTGCTAACTCTAAGCTTTCATTTATTGCCACCTTGTATGGTATTTCTTTGTATTTTATTTCATATATTGCAAGTTTTAACAAACTTAAATCTATTTTTGAGATTCTGTCTATTTTCCAATCAGCCTTTAGATTTTTTTCTATTAATCCTTGTATTTCTATATTATTTTCTTTTATTCCTAATATTGCATCTTTTATATATTCTTTTGCATCATCATCTTCTATATCATTACATTGTATATATAATTCTATTTGTTCTTCTAAATCTTCTACTTTTTGAATTTCTAAACTATATATCAATCTAAATGTTAGTTCTCTAATTGCTGATCGTTTCATTTTTTATAGCAATGCCAGTCATCACCGAAGACTAGCATTTCCTCCTCTCATATAATTATTATAATCTGTCTATAAATTTTTTCAATTTATCTTTTACTTCATCCTTATTTTTTTGAACATAATTGCCAACAAATGCACCTAATACTATAAGTACTATTGCTACTATTAATTCATATAGTCTTGTACATAATATTAATACTGCAATTATTACACCTATTATAGCTCCTATGTATTTAGATATAAATTCTTTAAAACCTTCCATTCTTTATCATCCTATTCTTTACTTTTTTTGTTGTCTTGTAAGCTTGTTACTTTTACATTTACTTCTTCAACTTCTAAATCAGATACTCTTTTTACATCTTCTTTTATTTTTCTTTGTAAACTACTTGCAAGCTCTTTTATTACTACACCTTCATTTACTACTAAAAATAATGTTATTCTTAATTGATTTTCACTGTTTACATCAATCTTAGTATTACACTGTTTTATTTGTTCAAATCCCATAACTGTATTTTTTACCATATTATCAATAGATTCTTTTGAAATCATTAATTGTCCATTTTCATTTTTTAATAATACTCCTTGTGTTTCTCTTACTTTCTCTTTTGATCTTTCATCAAAAAACATACATTTTATTGATAATAATATAAATACAACACTTACTCCTAATGTTATTTTTGATGATAAATCTCCTGTAATTAGAGCTTTTACCATTTCTGTAACAACATCAAAATCAATCCAGTTAAATATTAATAAACTTAATATTACTGATAATAACAATATTACAAATGAATATACTATTAATGTAAATCTCTCTAAAAATTTCATTTTACTTCTTCCTCTCTTGTTATAAATTTATTGTTCGTTTTGTTCTTCACTTTCTTCGTTGTTGTTTTCTTCTCTTTCTGTTTTAACTCCTTGAACATGTACATTTACTTCTGATACTTTTAGTCCTGTCATGTTCTCTACTGATTTTTTTACTCTATTTTGAATTTCAAATGCTACATCTGGAATTCTTGAACCATATTCAACTATTATATTTACATCGATTTTTACATCTTTTTCTCCGGCATCTACTTTAATTCCTTTTGATAGATTCTTTTTTCCACTTAATACTTCTGAAATTCCTCCTGCAAATCCTCCTGACATACTTGCTACCCCTGGCACTTCTGATACAGCAACACCTGCAATTACTGCTACTACATCATTTGATATTTTTATTCCGTCATTTGCACCTTCTGTATTTTCTTCAATTTCTACAATTTCTTCTCTTTTCTCTTCTTGATTTTCTTCCATAAAAATCACTTTCCTTTCTTTAAAGAATTAATCATTTAAAGTATATCAATTTTTTGCTTTTTTTACAACTATTTTAATAAAGATTTCACAAAACATTCATATTTAAATTTACAATAAAATATACTTAGAACTTAATAATATATTGTTTTTTTATACCTTGGTGTCGCAATCTCCATATTAAAAAATACTAGTATGAAGATTGCTCCATATCGCATTCGCTATGCTCATTTGGTCGCTTACGCGGTATTTCAAAAACAATATATTATTAAGTTTCTAAATTTATATGAATAATTAACTGCAAATTGTAATTATTAATATTGTCTTCCCCAAACAACCATCTTATCTGCTTTCTTTCCGCAGCATACACATGTGTCACCTAAATGTTCTTGTTCAAATGGCATACATCTTGATTTAGCACCTGTTAGTTCTTTTATTTTTTCTTCACATTCTGCACTTCCACACCACATAGTTTTTATAAATCCTTGTTCTTTATCCATATTGTTTTTAAACTCTTCTAAATTATGTGCAATTGTTGTTTTTGCTTCCATTCTCTTTTTACATGTATCATACATGTTTTGTTGAATATCTTCTAATAATTCAGCTATTTTTTCTTCAAGATTTTCTAGTTTTACTGTAATTTTTTCAAATGTGTCACGTCTTACTAATACACATTCATCATTTTCAATATCTCTTGGTCCCATTTCTAATCTAAGTGGAATTCCTCTCATTTCTGAATCGTTAAATTTAACTCCTGGTGATACTTTTCTTCTAAAGTCTGCCTCTACTCTAAATTTTGTTTTTATTCTATCATAGATTTCTGAAACTTTTTCTTCTACACCTTCTTTATGTTGTGCTATTGGTATTACTTCTACTTGTACTGGTGCAACTCTTGGTGGTAATTTCAATCCTCTGTTGTCTCCATGAGCCATGATTATTGCTCCAATAACTCTTGTTGAAATTCCCCATGATGTTTGATATGCATATTCTTGTTTTCCTTCTCTATTTTGAAATGCTACATTAAATGGTTTTGAAAAATTTTGTCCTAAATAATGAGATGTTGCTGATTGTAATGCTTTACCATCATACATCATTGTTTCTATTGTATATGTTTCTTCTGCACCAGCAAATTTTTCAGTTTCTGTTTTTATTCCTTTTATTACTGGAATAGCTAAAAAATTTTCTACTACATCTGCATATACTTCTAACATTTGCAATGTTCTCTCTCTTGCTTCTTTTATAGTTTCGTGTATTGTATGTCCTTCTTGCCATAAAAATTCTCTTGAACGTAAAAATGGTCTTGTTTCTTTTTCCCATCTTAATACATTACACCATTGATTATATACAAATGGTAAATCTGCCCAAGATTTTAACCATTTTGAATACATAGTTGTTATTATTGTTTCTGATGTTGGTCTTACACATAATCTATCTTCTAATTTTTCTCCTCCAGCTTCTGTTACCCAAGCTACTTCTGGTGCAAAACCTTCTACATGTTCTTTTTCTTTTTCTAATAAACTTTCTGGTATTAAAACAGGAAAATATGTGTTTTTTACTCCTGTCTCTTTAAATTTTTTGTCTGTATAATTTTGAATATTTTCCCATATCGCATATCCATATGGTCTTATTACTATACATCCTTTTGTGTCTGTATAATCTGCTAATTCAGCTTTTATTACAATATCTGTATACCATTGTGCTATATTTTCATCTATATTAGTAATCTCTTTTACAAAATTTTTATTTTCTTCCATAATCTTATTCTCCTTTTTTATAATATCTCTTTAATTATTCTTCTGTATTGATACTCGGCATTGGAGCCTCCGCTTCGATTAATTCTTCGATTATTATTTGTCTATTTGAATCTAATTTATATCTTGGTAATTCTGGTAGTTTAGTTAAACTTTCATATCCAAACATTTTTAAAAATTCTGTTGTTGTTTTATATGTTGTTGGTTTTCCTGGTAAATCAGCTTTTCCTGCATCTTCTATTAATCCATAATCTAGCAATTTGTATATTGTTCCATCACTATTTACTCCTCTTATTGCTTCTATTTCTGCTCTTGTTGCTCTTGGATTATATGCAATTATTGCAAGTGTTTCTAAAGCTGCTTGTGATAAATTTGGTTTTGCTCTTTTGTCTAAAATAGGATAGATATATTCATAATATTCTTTTTTACTACATAATTGATATCCATTTTCTATTTTGATGATTTCTATTCCTCTTTCTTTATACTCTTCTTGCATATTTTTTATTATTTCTTCAATTTGGTTTTTATCTAATTCTAGAGCTAATACTAATTCTTCTTCAGTTACAATTCGCCCTGCTGAAAATAGTATTGCTTCTATGATTGCTTTTATTTCTTTTATATTCATTTCTCACCTACTGTCTCTTTATTTCAATGCCTATATTCTCTCATGTTTTCCACATTATGTCAAGATTATATATTAAATTTATTTAGTGTTTTTGATTAATTTATTATAAACAATTCTTTAATATAAATTTAGAGATTAATAATATATTGTTTTTTATACCTTGCTGTCGCAATCTTCATATTAAAATATTTGTATGTAGATTGCTCCATATCGCATTCGCTACGCTCATTTGTTCGCTTACGCGGTACTGCAAAACAATATATTATTAATCTCTAAAATATCTATAATCAGTAATTGTAACTATATTTAAAGTAATTCAAAAAACACAGCAGATAAGTTTTAATAAAACCTACCTGCTGTTTAGCAATTATTTAGATAACAATATCAAATTGGTCTGCTCGCAATCCTTACCAGCAAAGCACACAATTTTTTCCTTTTGTGGATTCAATATAATAGATAAAAAATCACCATATTTTTTCGCAAAATCAGTATGATTTTTAGTATCATTTCTACTAAATTTAAACTCTGTGTCCTGTGGATGACTATGTGCAAATCCGATAAATTCAACCTTTCCAAGTGAATCCTGATAAACTCTAGCTGACTTTGGTATATTTTCATTTATGATTGCCACCTCATTCATAATCTGATTGATACAAAAGTCGTCCATTGTTGCCATATTCCCAGCTCGGTTATATAAAATTGTTGGAACAATATATTTCACTAAAGATACTTTACCAAGATTATGTCCTACTAAAGCCACTTGCTGTTCATACAAGTTACTTGGATGATATTCTCCATAATGAAAAAAGCTAAATAAATCCTTTGTAGCTTGTGGAGTAAATACAACTGTTTTATTTGCCTTAAAATTTGATGGCTTAACAGTAATAGTTTCCATTTTTCCATTTTTTCGAAACAATGACATAAACACATCTTCATAGGTTGCATTATCATCAGCAGCTAATTCTATCTTTCCTTCTAAAAACTTTTTATAACAAAACTGTGGTGTATTTGTTTCAAAATCAAAAGTATGAAAACTATCACCCTTGCAATCAAACCAATATTCACATGTTTCACATTGTTTAGCCCTTGTTCTATTAGGATTTCTGTAAAATTCAAACTTATTTTTCCAAACTTCACAAAAATCATCTTCTAAAACATTACCTTGTATCAACTCTGGTCTCCTTGGAATATTAGGACATCCAAAAATGTCGCCATTTGAAAGAACTGATGCAACATGAATTCCTGTCTCACATTTAAATCTCTTTCCAGTAGGATCAAGAGTATATTTTGTATTACCAAAATAATGCGTACAACTCCATACTACCGGGAGCTCCGAAAATTGATGTTTCTTTAAAAAATCAAAAAGATACAAATAATCTTCTCTGCTAAGCATCAGATTTTCATTATCCTTCGCTCTTCCAATTGGATCAATTCCACTGATTCTCAATGAATCAATTCCAAACATACTTAATAGCCGATAAACTTCTGGTAATTCTAAAATATTGTTTTTATTTGCTATAAAAGTCACTTGAATATGTTCAACAAAATTAGCCTTTTTGAGCTTTTCAATAGCAGAAATGATTTTGTCAAACGAACCTGGTAGATGTCTAAATTCTTCATGTGTCTTTTTCATTCCATCAAGACTAATTGTGATTGTAGACATATGTGTTTTTTTCATTTTATTAATAATTTCATCTGTTATTAACATTCCATTTGTTACCAATCCCCACTTAAATCCTAACTCGTCTGCATATCCAGTGATTTCAAACAAATCCTTTCTCATAAGTGGTTCTCCACCTGTAATGTCTAACATGATTGTTTCTGTTCCAAAGTTTCTAGCTACACTATCAAGTACTTTTTTGAAAGTTTCTGAAGATAATTCATCTTTTTTACTAGCAGTACATCTACTACCACAATGATCACAAAGTGCATTGCATCGACTAGTTACTTCTAAAAAAAGAGTGTATAATTCATATTTTCTATTATTCATATACTCACCTCTCAACTAGTCAAAGTTAATATGACCTGTTGTTACATAGCTATCATCATCAGTATACTTTTCAGCCTGATTTATAGCTTCCTCTACACTCTGTGCCATCGGACAACCGTATAAAAATCTCATTGACATGAAATCAGGATAATCATCTTCATACTGAGGTTCAGGCTCAGGTTCTCCTTTTACAATAACAATTCTGCTATTTTTTTCAATACCTAATTCGCCTAATGATCGATACTTATCAATACAAATTTCCTCATCCTGCTCTTTCTTGTCATCGTTTTCCAAATACACTTTTGTTGTAAGATATGATCGCTGATACGATGAGATATACCCCAAGTCTCTAAGACATGCTTTAAGCTCTATCTCATTGATATCAGCAGGAATAGCTACTTCTACATATTCCATCCGGTTGTCAGTTACTTTTACATTAATAAGTTTTTTAGTCATAATAGACTCCTTTCATACAAGTATAAAAATTTTAATTGTTACTAAATACTACCCTCCTTAAATTATTGTAGAGTTTTGTTATTAACCAATAACTCTAATTTTAAAATTTGTGCTCCACAAATTTTATGTTACCATTATACATCGTTTACATTCAAAAATCAATATATTAATTATTAAACAAATTCTTCCCATACTAAATTTGCCAAATCAATCCCTTTAGGAGTAAGCCTTATTGTATTAGCATCAACAGCAATCAAATTTTCATCTGATAATTTTTTCAATTCGTTTCTAAACAAATAAATTGGATTTTTCACAAATTTAGCCTTAAAATCATTTATTTTAACTCCCTCGATCTTTCTCAATCCCAATAACATATACTCTTTTTCTGTATCACTTTCTTTTTGGATTTCATGAATAATTCTATTTTTAGACAAATTTCCTTTTTGTATATTTTTTATATATTCATCTATATCCGTAATATTTGAATATCTTGTAATGTCTCTGTATGAATGTGCTGCAACTCCAAAGCCAAAATATTGACATTGATTCCAGCAACTCATATTATGTCTAGATTCATATCCCTTTTTTGAAAAATTAGAAATTTCATAATGATTATATCCACTCAATTCTAATGTATTTTTAACATACCAATACATATTTCTCTCTTCATTTTCATTTGGTAATGTTAATTCTCCACTTTGAATCTTTTTAGATATCGGAGTTCCTTCTTCAACTATAAGAGAATATACTGAAATATGCTCTGGTTGTAATTCTATTATTTTATTTAAACTTTCTTTTAAATCCATAATTTTTTGATTTGGCAAACCAATCATTAAATCGACATTTATATTTTCAAATCCAACTTCTCTTGCAAGCTTATATGTTTCTAAAAATTGATTATAATCATGTATTCTTCCTATTTGCCTTAATAATTCATCTTTTGTTGATTGCAAGCCTATACTTAGTCTATTAATTCCACATTCTTTGTAATCTTTTAATTTTGCTTCTGTCACAGTTCCTGGATTAACTTCTATTGTTATTTCTGCATTTTTTCTTATATTTTTCTTTTTTATTTCTTTCATAATCGCTTTTATGTATTTGCTTTCTATATATGATGGAGTTCCCCCTCCTATATATATAGTATCAATATATGATTGTATATTTTGTAAATTGATTTCTTTTTTTAATGCATCAACATATGATGCTATTAAGTTATCTTTATTGCAATATGAAATAAAATCACAATATTCACATTTGCGTTTACAAAATGGAATATGTATATATATTCCTAATTCTCTATTTCTCATTAGCTATCTCCAATATCTTTTTTAATCTATAATTTACCCCTGATTTTCCTACAGGCTGTTTTAACATTTTTCCTAATTCAATCAAACTAGCATTAGGATTATTTAATCGTAATTCTGCAATCTCTTTTAATGGTTCATCTAGTTTCTCAAATTTTTTACTTGATTTCAATTTTTTAATTGCTTCTATTTGCTCTATTGATGCATTTATAGTTTTATTTAAGTTTGCAGTTTCGCAATTTACTATTCTATTTATTTTATTATTCATTTCTCTTTGAACTCTTATTTCTTCAAATTTTAAAACAGATTTACTTGCTCCTATTAATGCCAAAAACTTTGATATTTCTTCACTATCTTTTAAATATATTGAATATTGATTGTTTTTTTCAATCATGTTGCTTTTTATATCATATTTCATTAAATATTCTTTAAGCTTTTGTGCATTTGTCTTTTCTTTTATTCCTATTTCTAGATGATATTTTTTTTCAGGATTGTTTACTGAACCTGAGCCTAAATACGCTCCTTTTATTAGCCATTTAATCTGTTCTAAATTCAATTTCTCATCTTCTGCTATATCTGATAAATATCCTCTTTTTACTGTTATGACAAATAAATTTCCCTGTACAGAAATGTCATATTTATTTATATTCATATTACTTAACAATCTCGAAAATCTATTTATATTATATTCATTTTCTGTACTGAATTTTATATATTGATCTTCTTCTGATATATTGCTACTCATTAAATACCCTATTAATTCATATTTAACAGCTTCTTTGTTAGCTAAATTTTCTGATTTACTTATTTCTTCTTTTAATTCTGACGAAAATGACATATTTCCTCCAATCTACTTTTTTAATTAACTTTTGTTACTATTACTCTATCATTACCAAATAAGTCTTTTTTGCAATATGTATCATTATAATGTTTTGTATCTTTTATAATTTCTGTTACATCCTCTTGTTGGTCATATCCAATTTCAAAACATAAATAACTTCCAAATTTCAAATAATCTATTGCTTGACTAGATATCTTTCTATAAAAATCTAATCCGTCATATCCACCATCTAAAGCTATTTGTGGTTCTTTTTGAACTTCGTTGCTTAATAGTTTAATATCAGATTTTTTTATATATGGTGGATTTGAAACTATTATATCGAATTTCATTTTTCCTATATTACTGAATAGATTTGATTTTTTAAATTTTACTTTTGATTGTAAATTATTTGCATTCTTCTTTGCTACTTCTAATGCTTTTTCACTTATATCTATTGCTAATACTTCTGCTGATGGTATATTTTTAGCAATTGATATAGCTATTGCTCCACTACCAGTGCATAAATCTAAAATCTTAGGTTTATCCATATTTTTAGCTAATTTTATTACTTCTTCTACTAATATTTCTGTATCCGGTCTTGGTATTAATACATTTTCATTAACAAAAAAATCCATTTTCATAAATTCTTGTGTATGTGTTATATGTTGTAATGGTACTCCATTAGCAATCTTCTCTATATTAACAAAATACTCCCATTGTTCTTTTTTATCTATTTCCTTGTTATCATATACAATTAAATATTGTCTATCTTTTTTTAATATATATTGTAATAATAATCTTGCTTTTAATTTTGGAGTTTCTATATTATTACTTTTTAAGATTATCATTCCTTTTGTTAATGCTTCTCTTATGGTCATATCAACACCACCCTTCTTATTAAATAATATACAATACTGAATTTTCTGTCAATAGTGACACACATTTTTGGTCAAAAAAAGAACAACTAAACTAGTTGCTCCTTCATTTTTCTTCTTTTGCTTTCTACTACTAATGGTGGTAATAATGGACTATATTCCTCACCATTAAATACATCTACTTCTACTGTTCTTGTTAGTAAGTCTGTATATGTATATGATGCTGTTCTATTATTTTCTTCATATTTTACTACAAAAAGATTTGAATATGCTTTTTCTATTGTACCTTCTTTTGCAAATTCTTTGCTTCTTCCTAATGAACCTTTAACAATTATCTTTTGTCCGATTTTGTCGTTGATGTCTGATTTCAAAGTTGAAATGTCATTTCTACAAATCATTAAATCACCTACTTTGCTTTTGATATTTTAAATATATCATCAGTAGGTGATTTTGTCAAAGTGTGTATTTTGTTGTCGTTTTTCTGTATTCTGCTTGTATCAAGGCTTTTACCATTTGCATTCTTTTTTATTACATTTATATTACATTTATATTACAAAAATATTACATTTCTTTTTCCCATGGCTCCAAACCCATTTACTCCCCTTTTTCCATCTCTTAGTTCTTCAACAAAATCGTCTATTGTTATATATCTATTTTTATTTGTCACAGCTACATTTTTTGCTACTATCAAAGGATCTAAAAAATCAATTAATATTCGTGCTGGCGATGAAGCAAAATTAGCTCCAGCATCCATCAATGCCTCAAAATAACTTTGACACGCTCCTGCAAATATTACTAAATTTTTCTCATGTTTTTCATCATACCTTCTCGCTTCTTTTACTGTTTGTATAAAATGTCTTGAATTTCTGTAATTGTATATATCCTTATATCTAGTTCCATGTTTTATCATACCGATCATGCCCGTGTTATAACAACTATATCTGGATTATATATTGTAAGTAGTCTATATACTACTTTAGGTTGCTTATACTCAGGGATATTTCTCACTATTGCATTCAGTCCCATTTTTTTATAATACATTATAGATTTTTGACTATATTTTTTATCTCCATCTAAATGTAATATTCTTCCTGTATGAATAACCTCTTTTCTTCTGTTTTCCTTTTTGGTTCTTTCTTTTTCAATTATGTTTAATATTCTTTTTTCTGAATCTTGTTCTCTTTTAATTTGTTCTTCTTTACTTACGATTTTAAGATCCTCCACTGGCGCATCAGCTACAATTCTAACATCTACAATCCCTTTTAAAATTGCAATTTTTCTTTGTTTATCTATTTTTATAATTTTCTTTACAATAAACATTATATCATTATTGTAGGATCTTCTACTGACTATATCTCCATTTTTAATTTCTTTCATATACTATCACCTCTACTTTTGTATACAAATTTAGGCTAGTATAATATATGATTTTTTTACATATTTTGACACAAAACTATCTTTACTAATATCATTTTCCGTGATATAATACAAAAAACTAAAAAAGGAGGACTCTTTATGGAAAAATCTATTACAGACTTAGCTGAAAATAAAGTATTAATTCTCTATTTGTTAAACAAATTATCAGATGGAATAAAAAGTGACAATTTATATAAGCTTGTATCATCTGCCAACAATATTAACTATTTTTATTTTCAAGAATTATTAACAGATTTAATTGATACAAACCTAGTTGGTTCCTTTACAAAAGAAGAAGATACATTTATAAAAATAACTTCAAATGGACAAAATTCATTATCTCTTACCAAATCGCTTTTACCTGGAATTTTAAAATTAAAAGCTGATAATGTATTTAAAGCTGAAATTTCAAACATTGCAGAAGAATCTTCTATTGTAACAGAGTACATTCCTCAAGATGAAAATAATTATACAGTAAAATGTAAAATTGTTGAAAAAACAGAAACAATTTTTGAAATCTCTACTTTTGCCGGTTCAAGAGATAGAGCTAAACAAATTTCTGATAATTGGAAAAATAATGCTAATATTATTTATCCTAAAATAATAAATTTACTTTTAAATGGTGAAAATGATGAAAAAAAATAATATAAAAAAATTCGTACAAATATTAAAAGATACATATCCAGATGCAACTTGTAGTTTAGATTTTGAAACACCTTTTCAAATGGTTGTTGCAGTTATGCTTTCTGCACAATGTACAGACGAACGAGTAAATAAAACTACTCCTCAACTATTTGAAAGATGTAAAACTATTCAAGACTTTGCCAATATTGATATAACTGAGCTTGAATCAATAATTCACCCTTGCGGATTTTATAAGAATAAAGCAAAAAACATAAAACTATGTGCAACACAAGTTTTAGAAAATTTTAATGGAGAAGTTCCTCAAACTATGAATGAACTTTTATCATTAGCAGGTGTTGGAAGAAAAAGTGCCAATGTTATTTTATTAGAAGCTTTTGGCATTGCTAATGGTATTGCTGTTGATACACATGCAAAAAGAATTTCTAACAGAATCGGCCTTTCTCATGAAAAAGAACCTGAAAAAATTGAACAAGATTTATTAAAAATCTTTCCACAAGATTCTTTAAAAGATATCAACCATCTCTTTGTATGGCACGGCAGAAATACTTGCGATTCTCGTAAGCCTCGATGTGAACAATGTACTGTTAAAAATTTTTGTGAATATTATAAAAAAAATTGTAAATAATATTGTAGTAAGAGGTGATATCTTTGACAAATATCAATTGTTCTTTAGATTGTATTTATCAAATTGATGGAAAATGCTCTTATGATATTATTTCTAATTCAAATTTATGCACTAATTCTGAATGTGCATATTATGAAAAAATCCACCTAAGCTCAAATTAATGAGCCTAGATGGATTTTTTGGCAAATAATCAAGTTACTTCCTATACTCATCTAACACTTTAGACAAATACTTCATACTATTCATGCATTGTTCCAATGTATTTCCTGTTGAACCTACTTCAATTATTGTTGCAGCTTTTCCAAGATGTTGATTATATCTAGAATTTCTAACAATCATTGTTTTGAATAGTCCTGGATACATCTCATTAGCTTTTTGTTGAAGCTCTATTGCAAATTTTAAATTAGTTTGCCAATTAGGATGATATAATCCTCCACCATTTGTTCCAATAACAAACATTAGCTGTGCCGCCACATCATCTCCAATTTTTACACTTGGATCATAATTACTTTTACTTCCTATCGCATCTCTATGTAAGTCTATTATTATATCAGTTGGATTACTTTGTAATATATTTTCTACTGTTGTTTTTGATCTCGTATATGAACCTGTATATGCAGGATAATCATGATATGTTTTATCATGTACTACATTAAATCCATATCCCATCAAATAATTAGTAAGCTCATCTCCTACTCTTGCAACAGAAAAATTCAAGTCTGTTGTTCTAAAATTTCCTGTTTGTTGGTAATTATACTGCTCTGTTGGTGTATAACTTTCACATGTATGAGTATGAAAAATTAAAATATTATTTTTATTTATATTTAATTCAGTATTCATAATTGCATCATTTATTTCAAAACTTGTTTCATTTTTTATTTTTACGCCATTAATTTCTACATTACAGTTTTCTGTAATCGGATTCTGTGTTACTATTTCTGTTGATACATCTGTTGCCACATTTGTTTCTACTGTAGCCACTTCTTGTTGTGTTTGTTCAATTTCTTGAAGTTCTTCACTTTCTATACTTTCTTCTTTATGAATCTCCATAGGCTGTACTCTAGCCAATTCAATATCTAATATTCTATCTGAAAATGTTGTTTTATCTTCTTCTCCATCTTCTTTTAATGTATTTAAAGATTTATATGTTGTACTTGACATTGCTGGAATTTCACTACTTAAACATTCAATAAATTTTTCTGACATATTTATTTGCAAAACTTCGCTTGTTTTGAACTTATTTACTGTTTGAGTTATTGTAAATACTATAATCATTATAATTATAAGAATTACTATCTTTATTATCGATTTCTTAGCATTTATTATTGTCACATTAAACATATTTGATTTCATTCCTCCCTAAAGGTTCTCCTTGTCCTAATGTTCCTATATCTAATATATGTTTAATGTTTTCATTTTAGAACTATTTTTTATAATAATCGAGGCTTTAATTCTAAATAAATAGGCTTTTCCTCTCTAATCATTGTACTCTTTCCATGTCCAGGATACACAATTGTTTCATCTGGCAATATCATTAATTTTTTAGTTATTGATTTTATAATAGCTTCAAAATCTCCTGTTGGCACATCTGTTCTTCCCCAAGTTCCTCTAAACAACGTATCTCCTGAAAATAATAACTGTTCTTTTTCACAATACAAACATGAACCTCCTGAAGTATGACCAGGAGTATGAATAACTCTAAATTCTAATTCTCCAAGATGTAGTAAGTCATCATCATCAACTCTTGCATCTGTTTCTATTGATAATCCTTCATTTCCTATATATGTAGTTAAATTAATATTCGGGTCTTTTAAGTTTTCTGCCGCTTGTCTTTGTGCCACTATCTTACCACCATATCTTTCTTTTAATTCTTGTACACCACCTATATGATCTCCATGACAATGTGTTAAATATATATATTTCAATTTTGCTTGTAATATATCTAACATTTCTACAAATTTATCTACATCTCCTGCTGCATCTATTACCATTGTTTCTTTTGTCTTATCATCTTGTACTATATAACAATTTGTTTCGTCCCCAATCCAAGTATCAATCTTTAGTACTTTTAATATCATTTTTCTTTCCCTCTTTCAAAAAATTATCAAAAGGGAAAATCCCTTTTGATATATCTTATTTTTTCCTTTTGACTTCATAAACACTATCAATTTTTCTAAGTTCACGAATAATTTTATTTAACCCTTCTAAATTGTCAACTTCAAGTGTAACCTCTGTTACCGCAATTCTTTCCTTAGTAGCCCTAGCATTTACTCCTAAAATTTTAGCTTTCTTTTCATTTATTTTTTGAATAATATCTGCTAAAAGTCCATTTCTATCATTTGCAAAAATCTCTATTTCTACTGTATATGTTACTTTTTCTTGGTCATACCATTTAACATCGATTATTCTGTTTTCTTCTTTTAATAGTTCATTTACATTTACACAATCTTTTCTATGAACTGACACTCCTCTTCCTTTTGTTATATAACCTATTATTTCATCACCTGGAAGGGGATTACAGCATTTTGAAAGTTTAACTAAACAATTATCAATTCCTTTTACAATTATTCCTGAATCTGATGGCTTTGGTGCATTTTTTCTTGCTGTTGATAATTCTTCTATCTTCTCTTCTATTGGTTCTTCTTTATGCTCTTTTCTATATTCTATTAACATTCTAGCAATTATTTTTTGAGCAGTTATAGCTCCAAAACCAACTGCAGCATACATTTCATCAAGATTTTTATATTTATATCTATCAAGCATTGGATTTATATATTCTGTTTTAAATATATCTCCATGAGCCATTCCAATCCTCTTTAATTCTCTTTCAATAAAATCTTTACCTTTTTCTATATTTTCTTCTTTTTTCTCTTTTTTGAACCATGACATTATCTTATTTCTTGCTGATGAACTTTTTACAAATTTTAGCCAATCCATGCTTGGTCCTTTTGAATTTTCAGAAGTCAATATTTCTACAATATCTCCATTTTTTATAGGTGTTATTATCGGAACCATCTTACTATTAATTTTAGCTCCTACCATATGGTTTCCAATTTCGGCATGTATACAATATGCAAAATCTATTGGAGTTGCCCCTTTAGGTAATACTTTTATAGCTCCCTTTGGTGTAAATACATAAACTTCATCTTCAAATAATTCAGTTTTTAATGTTTCTAAAAATTGTTGTGGATCTTGCATTTCTTGTTGCCACTCTAAACTTTCCCTTAGCCAAGCTAATTTATCATCTTGTACTTTAACAGTTTGATGTCCTTTTTTGCTTCCATAATTTGCCTCTTTATATGCCCAATGTGCAGCAATACCATATTCTGCAATTCTGTGCATATCCCAAGTTCTAATTTGTACTTCAAATGGAGTTCCTTTTTCTCCTAATAATGTTGTATGTATAGATTGATACATATTAGCCTTTGGAACTGCAATATAATCTTTAAATCTGCCTGGCATTGGAGTATACATTTCATGTACAACACCTAATGCTGCATAACAGTCTTTTACTGAATTCACTATTATTCTTAATGCGAATAAATCATAAATCTGATCAAGAGTCTTATTATCTCTTTGCATTTTTCTATATATACTATATAAATGTTTTGCTCTTCCTGTAACTTCTGCTTCTATATGTTGTTTCTTTAATTGAATTCTTATATCTTGCATAATTTTTTCTATAAATTTTAAACGTTGTTCTCTTTTTTGCTCAATTCCTTTTACTAATTCTCCATATTCTTCAGGATGTAAATATTTAAAGCCTAAATCTTCTAGCTCCCATTTCATTGCATACAAACCTAATCTATTTGCAAGTGGTGCATATAATTGCATAGTTTCTTTTGATATAGCAATTTGTCTATCCCTTTTCAAAAATTCTAATGTTCTCATATTGTGTAGTCTATCAGCTAATTTGATAATTATTACTCTTATATCTTTTCCCATTGCCAAGAACATTTTTCTATAATTTTCCACTTGATTTTCTTCAATAGATGCATGTTGGATTAATTTTAATTTAGTAACACCATCAACCATCTCTGCAATTTCTGTTCCAAACTCTTTTTCTATATCTTCATATCCAGCATCAGTATCTTCTACAACATCATGTAACAAAGCAGCACAAATAGTCTGTTCATCTAATCCTAATTCAGCAATTGTATAAGCAACATTTGTTGGATGTATAATATATGGTTCTCCAGACTTTCTTTTCTGATCACCATGTTTTAATAAAGCATAATTATATGCTCTTTGTATTAATTTCGTGTCTGCCCATCTTTTATTTTTTTTAGCTTTATCTATTATTTCTTTAATTGTATAATTTTTCGTCATAGCAATTCCCCCTTTTTTAGTGAACTAACAAAACAGAACCGGTCCTAAATGTTCAAATATAATTAAAGTGATTTCATTATATCTTTTATATTTATTTGTATATTATCAACTCCATTAAAAGAATTGATTTCAAGATTTCCTACAATATCTACTTTGTCTCCAATCTTATATTCATTTGCTAGTTCTCCTATATTAAATCCAATAGCATTTACTATATTTTTATTTTCTTTTACTGTAAGTTTTAAGTGTTTACCTTCTGTAAGTGCTCTTATTGAATCAATCTTTAAGTTTTTGAATAAAAATAATGGTGTTTTATTTTCTTCCCCAAATGGTTCTAATTCTTTTAAACTCTCCACCATTTCTTTATTTATTTCGTCTAAATTAATTTGCGAATCTATCTTTAATATTGGTACTATTTCTTCTATATGATTCTCTTGTGCTATTTCTTCAAACTCGTTTTTCAATTCTTCAAATTTATCTTTTTTTATTGTTATTCCTATTGCCATTGCATGTCCGCCAAATCGATCTACTGATTTTTTACATTTTGTTAACGCCTCATATAAATCAAAACCTGGTATACTTCTTCCAGACCCTTTTCCAATATCGCCTTCTTCGCATAATAATATACTAGGTTTAAAATACATTTCTGTAATTTTTGACGAAACTATTCCTATTACACCATGGTGCCAGTTCTTTCCCATTAGTACTATAGTGTTTTTTTCCTGTAAATTGTTAGTATTTATCTGTTCTACTGCATCAGCAAATATATTTTTTTCTATTTCTTGTCTTTCTTTATTATATGCATTTAATTTTTGCGTAAGCTCATTTACTTCATTAATATCTTTTGATAAAAATAAATTTAGTGCTTCTTCTTGATGTCCCATTCTTCCACATGCATTTATTCTTGGTGCAACTCCAAATGATATTGCAATTGAGTCTATTTTGTTATACCCTGTCGCTTGTAATATTGATCTTAGTCCTAAATTTTTTGTTTGTTGAACCAATTTTAATCCTAATTTTACTATTACTCTATTTTCATCTGTTAATGGTACTATATCTGATATTGTTCCTATACATACAATATCTAAATATTTTAAATATTCTTTTTCTTCTAGTCCAAGTCTTATAGAAATTGCTTGAATTAATTTAAATACAACTCCTACTCCTGCTAAATTCCTACATTGATATGTATTGTCTTTTCTTTTGGCATCTACTACTGCTAATGCTTCTGGTAGTTTCTCCCCTGGTTCATGATGATCTGTTATAAGTGTTTCTATTCCCAACTCACTTGCGTACTTGACTTCTTCTATTGCTGATATTCCACAGTCTACTGTTATCATTAATGTATATCCTTCTTGTGCTATTTTTTCAACAGCAGTTTTGTTTAATCCATAACCTTCATCTAATCTATTTGGAATATATACTCCAACATCTAGTCCTCTTTCTTCTAAGAAACTTTTCAATACTGTTACACTTGTTATTCCATCAACATCATAGTCTCCATATATTATAGTTTTTTCTTGATTTTCTATAGCTTTTATTATTCTCTCTACTGTTATCTTCATATCTGGCATACCATATGGATCATAGAAGTCGTTTCTTTTAGGTTTTAAAAATTTTTCTATCTGTTCTTCTTTTACTATGCCTCTGTTTGATAATATTGTAGCTAGTAATTTATTCATTTTATATTTTTCTTGTAATTCTTCTATTTCTTTTTCATTTACTTGGTATATTTGCCATTTTTTACTCACTTCTTATCTCATTCCTTCCTCAAGTTACACTCCTGTTTCTTGTTCTAAAATTCTCTGTTCTTATTTTACTATTATTGCATAAAAATATCAAGTATTTTAGAATAACAAAAGAGGCATATTTCAGCCTCTTGATAAATTATCTTATTCTTCTGGTTCTTCGTTTTCTTCTTTATCTTCTGGTATTTCTTCGCCTAAACTTTGCTCAAATGCTTTTGCAAAATTATCTCTAACCTTTTTCTCCACTTCTTGTAGTAATTCTGGTCTATCTATTAGATATCTCTTAGCATTTTCTCTTCCTTGTCCAATTCTTTGTCCTTCATAGCTAAACCATGATCCACTCTTGTCTATTATATCTAGATTTACAGCCATATCGAAAATGTTTCCTTCTTTTGATATTCCTTTTCCATATAATACATCAAATTCTGCTTCTCTAAATGGTGGGGCTACTTTGTTTTTGATAACTTTTACTCTTACTCTATTTCCCATTACTTGTCCATCTTGTTTGATGTTTTCTATTTTTCTAATATCCATTCTAACTGATGCATAGAATTTTAATGCTCTTCCTCCTGTTGTTGTTTCTGGATTTCCAAACATTACTCCTATTTTTTCTCTTAATTGGTTAATAAATATTAATACTGTTTTTGATTTGTTTATTGCTCCTGCAAGTTTTCTTAATGCTTGTGACATTAATCTTGCTTGAAGTCCCATATGAGAATCACCCATGTCTCCATCTATTTCTGCCTTAGGTACTAATGCAGCAACAGAGTCTACAACAATTACATCTAATGCACCACTTCTTACTAAAGCTTCTGTTATTTCTAGTGCTTGTTCTCCAGTGTCTGGTTGAGATACTATTAAGTTGTCTATGTCAACACCTAATTTTTTAGCATATACTGGGTCTAAAGCATGCTCTGCATCTATAAATGCTGCTTCTCCTCCCATTTTTTGTGCTTCTGCTATTACATGTAATGCTAATGTTGTTTTTCCTGATGATTCTGGTCCATATACTTCTATAATTCTTCCTCTTGGAACTCCTCCTATACCTAATGCTATGTCTAAACTTAGAGCTCCTGTTGGGATTGCTTCTATTTCCATTGCCTTAAATTGGCCTAATTTCATTACTGATCCTTTTCCAAATTGTTTTTCTATTTGGCTCATTGCCACTTCTAACGCTTTTCTTTTTTCTACGTTTTCTTCCATGTAATTTTCCTCCTAATTCATATAAACTTTTGTTCGATATTTATACTATATATCTATTTTTTTCTTTTGTCAAGCATTTTTTTAATTTTTATACCAATTATTAACATCCATATAAACATTATACCAATTTGGAGTTACACTTCCTTTAAGTGTCCAACTGCTTTCAACAGCATAATAACTACTGTATAATCCTATATAAGGAGTTTGTTCATTAAATATTTTTCTCATTCTTGCATATTTTTCTTTTAGTAAATCTTCTTTTGTTATATTTTTTACTTCTGCCATTAAGTTATTTAATTCTTCATTATTAAAATTGCATGTACTCATATATGTTTCAATACTTGGATTTGCTGAAATTGTAGTTCCTGTTATTATTGCTTCATAATTTTTATTTTGAAGATAACTTTGATATTGATTGTCATTAGCTTTTATTATTGTAATATTTATTCCTATATTTGCCATATCTGTTTTTATCATTTCTGCAATATTTACTCTAGTTTGGTTTGATGCTTGTACTACTAACCTAAATGTTAACGCTTGTGTAACATAATTTTCTGTTTTTTGCCATCTGTTATATTTGTACTCCCATCCATTTTGCTGTAAAATTTGTTGTGCTAACTCAGGATTGTATGCAGTATCTCCCGCCTCTCCTCTTAGCCAATTCCCATAATCTAAAGAATAATCCATTACTTTATATTTGCTATTATATTGTGTTTTTACAATATTATCTCTATTTATAGCATGTGCCAATGCATTTCTTACTTCTGTTCTTCCTAAAATTCCAGTTTGTGTATTAAATGCTAAATAATCAAATTCTCTTCCAGCTACTTCTTGCTTATTGTATCCTATTGTTCCTATATAATTTTCTATTGATGTATTATTTGTTGTTATTACATCAACTTTTCCTAGTTTAAATGCATTATATAATTCTCCTAAATTTGCATATTTAGTAATAGTTATTGTCTCTGGAGTTAACTCATCTCTAGTATAATTTTCATTTTTGTTTAAAACTATTTTGTCATTATCATTTTGAACTATTTTATATTTTCCAGTTCCTACTGGTGCATTATTTTTTTCTGTTGTCGAAAAATCTTGACCATCAAAATATGCTTTACTCATTATTGGGAATATTAAATTATATTCAAAGAATGTAATTTCATGGTCTATCGTTATTTGAAGTGTATCATCATCTATTTTATCAACTCCAACTATATATTGAACATTATTTCCATAAATTGATGGTATTTGCTTTAATATATCTATTGTATATGATACATCTTCTACTGTTAACTTGCTTCCATCTGACCATTTAATATCATTTCTTAATTTTATTAAATATGTTGTAGCACTCGTTTTAGCCCAATCTGTTACCAAACATTTTTGTAGTTTATATTCTGCATCTAATTCAAATAATGGCTCATAAATTATTCTTGATATTTCTTGAATATGCTTGTTTTGGCTTAATATTGGATTCATTGTGTCAAATTCTGCAACTCCTAAATTAATATCTTTTATTACTTCTTCTTCTTTTGAAATTGTTTGTGTTTCTTCCTCTTTTTTATTTTCTTTTTGATTTACTTTATAGATTACTGCAATTATTACTGCAATTACAAAAATTATAAATACATATTTTATCCAATTACTTTTCAAAATATCACCTCATTACTTTGTAATAATATATCATTATGGCGATTTTTTCAAGCTTTTTTATTAATTTTGCACAAAAAGGGAGCACTAAAAAATGCCCCCAAAATTTTATTTATTTTTTATTATTTTCTTGATTCTACAATCAGTTTTATTCCTGTTCTATCTTCTCCTTCTACCTCTACTTCGGCAAAAGCTGGTATGCATACTAAGTCTACTCCTGCTGGTGCTACAAATCCTCTTGCTATTGCTACTGCCTTTACTGCTTGGTTTAGAGCTCCTGCTCCGATTGCTTGCATTTCTGCTTTTTGTGATTCTTTAACTAATCCAGCAATAGCTCCTGCTACTGAGTTTGGATTAGATTTTGATGAAATTTTTAAAATTTCCATTCTTTTCTGCCTCCTATAATTTAATTTTTGTTGCAACGTTTACATTTTGTATTTTACAACATCTGGAAATTTTTGTCTAGGAGTTATTGGAAATTTTTTCAAGTTTTCGTCGCAGTTTTCGACAGATTTCATTATTTTATACTTTATTATAATTGCTGATTATTCAATCTATTATATCTTAGTAATTACATGCATATTCTTTTTATCTCTATCACTTTGTTTGTATCATCATCAATTATGAATTCAACTGCATTTAACATGCATTCTCCTTCTGCTAATCTATATTTTTCTGGTAATGTTGTTTCAAATCTTTTAAATGATACATTTATATCCATTCCTATTACAGAATCTTTTGGTCCTGTCATTCCTAAATCTGTTATATACCCTGT
Source organism: uncultured Clostridia bacterium (assembly GCA_934130975.1). Lineage (GTDB taxonomy): Bacteria > Bacillota > Clostridia > TANB77 > CAG-508 > CAG-269. Next base: position 50,895 of record CAKOYU010000007.1, read on the forward strand.
ACCTTTTGGTAAGATTTGTTCATCTGCTGTTTGTACATGTGTATGTGTTCCCCATAATGCAGTAATTTTACCATCTAGAAATCTTCCCATTGCTATTTTTTCTGCTGTTGCTTCTGCATGAAAATCTATAAATATCATATCAACTTGATTTTGAATTTCTTCTACCATCTCTTTTGCCATTACAAATGGATTTTCTGTAAGTATATTTAAATCTACTCTTCCTAAAAAGTTCATTACTGCAATTTTCTTACCTTTGCATTCATATATTTCGCAACCTTTTCCTACTACTCCTTTAGGATAGTTTGCTGGTCTTAATAGTCTATGATGATCTATAAATTTAAATATATCTTTTTTCCCCCATGTGTGATTTCCCATTGTAACTACATTTGTGCCTGCATCTACTATATCTTTAAAGTATCTTTCTGTTAATCCCATTCCTCCTGCTGCATTTTCTCCATTTGTTATTACAAAATCTATTCCATCTTGTTTTTTTAGCTTAGGTAGCTCTTCTTTTAATTTTTTTACTCCTGCTTCTCCAACAATATCGCCTATTGCTAATACTTTCACTTTTTTTCCTTCTTTCTATCTTCTTTTACATTCTGTTGATTATTTTAACATTTTCTGGATAGTTAGTCAAGTTTGAGATTTAAAATTCAATTTTCTGATTTAAATAATTGATATAAAAATTTTATCTTTTGTGTGTCTATTATACTATCTATATATTTGTTTTGTCAAGAAAATTCGTTTGACATAATTCGACATATAAATTCTAATATATTGGTTACAATTCATAGTTCTATTAAACCTATTAAAAAAGTTGTAATATCTCCAATATTTTAGAATACAATTTTATAGTAATAAATTTTAAAAGGAGACCAACTATGAAAAATTATAAATTAGCAATTGTTGGAGCAACTGGTTTAGTCGGAAGAACAGCATTAAAAATATTAGAAGAAAAAAATTTACCCAATTTTGAATATACTCTATTTAGTTCTAGTAAATCAGCTGGAACCACACTGAACTTTTTTAATACAAATTATATAGTTCAAGAATTAAAAGAAGATTCTTTTGATATTGGATTTGATTTTGCAATTTTCTCTGCTGGTAGCGAAATATCTAAACATTTCGCACCAATTGCAGCATCAAAAGGATGTATTGTAATCGATAATAGTAATGCATTCCGAATGGATGAGGATGTTCCTCTAATTGTTCCAGAAGTCAATTTTCAGGACATTATTCCACATCATAATATAATTGCAAACCCTAATTGTTCTACAATTCAAGCAGTTGTTGCTTTAAAACCTTTAGATGATAATTTTAAAATAAAGCGAATTGTATATTCTACATATCAAGCCGTATCAGGTGCTGGAAAACTAGGGCTAGAAGATTTAGAAAATGGTAGAAAAAAAATTGATAAACCTTTAGTAAAATTTCCACATCCTATTTACGATAACTGTTTGCCTCATATTGATATTTTTCTACTTAACAGGTATACAAAAGAAGAAATGAAAATGATAAATGAAACTCGCAAAATATTAGGTCATCCTCATTTGCCAATTACAGCAACAACTGTCAGGGTTCCTGTTAGTAACTGTCATGGTGAAAGTATAAATATTGAATTCGAAAAAGAAGTCTCTGTTGAAAAAGCAACATCTATATTAAAAAATGCTCCTGGTATTATTGTTGAAGACAATCCTAGCAATAATCTATACCCATTAGCTTCAACTGCAAAAGGACATGATGAAGTCTTTGTTGGCAGAATCAGAAAAGATTTTAGTGTAAAAAATGGTCTTAATATGTGGGTTGTAGCTGACAATTTAAGAAAAGGTGCAGCTAGCAATGCAATTCAAATTATGGAAAGGATGATTCAAGAATGAAAAAATGTCTATTTACTGGAGTTGCAACAGCTCTTGCCACTCCATTTAATGAAACTGGTGTTAATACTGTAGAATTCAAAAAATTCATACAATTTCAAATATCTTCTGGAGTTGATGCTCTTGTTGTTTGTGGTACTACAGGCGAATCTAGTACCATGACTAAACAAGAAAAAATTGATGCTATAAGTTGTGCAATTGAAACAGTAAATTCCAATAACCATAAAATCCCTGTTATTGTTGGTACTGGTTCAAACAACACAACCTCTGCTATCGAAATGTCTATTTTAGCAGAAAAACTTGGAGCTGATGGTTTATTAGTAGTTACTCCTTATTACAATAAAACTACTCAAGCAGGTCTTGTGGCACATTTTAGAGCAATTGCAGAATCTGTTTCTATTCCAATAATTTTATATAACGTTCCTAGTAGAACCGGTATGAATATTGAACCATCAACTTGTTTTGAGTTATCAAAAATTGATAATATTATTGGTATAAAAGAAGCTAGTGGAAATATATCCCAAGTTGCAAAAATTGCATCATTATGCGGTGATGATTTTTCAATCTATTCTGGAAATGATGATCAAATTTGCCCTATTCTTTCCCTTGGTGGAAAAGGTGTAATTTCAGTCTTATCTAATATTGCCCCACAACTTACTTGTAGCATTACAAATTCATTTTTTAAGAAAGCACCTGATGAAGCATGCTATTATCAATCGCAAGCCTTGCCTTTGATTGAAGAATTGTTTGCTGAAACTAATCCCATTCCAGTAAAATATGCCATCAACTTACTTGGTTTTGATTTTGGAATCCCTAGACTTCCTTTAGTTGAATGTTCTAATAACCTAAAAGACAAAATAAAGAAAATGCACAAAACAGAACCGGTCCCAAATGCGCAGTGAGCAAAACAGAACCGGTCCCAAATGTACCTTATTTTTCTTCTTTTTTTGTTTTCTTAAAATTTTGTTTAGAAGAATCTATTCGATTTCTTATTTCTCTCTTAGAATTATCAATTTTAAGAGCAATTTCTTCTTTAGATTCTTCTATTTTCTTTTTCATTTCATCCCATTTATCATATAATATATTATTTTGAATTTTAGGGAATGCACGAGCAAGTCTTCTGTATAAAAATAATTTTTTTCTGATAATCTTTTTTACCTTTGTTGATATTTCTACTGTATTATCTTTAAATTCTTTTGTCATTTCTTTTAGGTTAAGGATTATTTTGAATGATACAATCATATCTGTAACGTAGATTAATAAAAATACTACTGTAAATATATGCAATCCTAATTCTGGCATCATATTTATATATTTCATTATAAATGGATTTGCTATATATAATATAAATGTTCCTGCTATTCCAAATGGTATAAGTGTTTCTAAACATATACGTCCATTTATATTGAATTTTCTTTGACTATAATCCCACCATCTTGCTTTAAATATTTTTTCCATAACATAACTTGTCATATATTCTAGTGTTCCACAAATTAGAATAGATAATATAAATGTTAATGGTACATCTCCTGCATATTTCTGCAATAATAATGTTATTAATAATACTCCACATCCATATATTGGACAATATGGTCCTATTAAAAATCCTCTGTTTACAAATTTCTTTTGTCTTATTGATATTTGTACTGTTTCCATTACCCATCCTGCAAATGAGTATATAAAAAATAATGCTATATATTTTTCTATTTCTATTAACATATTTTTCTCCTTCAAAATAAAATCAGTTTTTATTTTATCATAGGTAATATTAAAGTTCAATAGTTAATTAGAAAAGAAATCCTAATTTAGGATTTCTTTTGCACTTTTTCTTCCTTTTCTGATGACTTCTCATTCTCCTTTTTCAAAGCCTTTTTCTCTTTTTGTTTAGCATTTAAATTATCTTTAGCAACAGTCATAAGAAGTTTAATTCTATTAGTTTGGTTAGCCTCACTAGCACCAGGATCATAATCAACAGGCACAATATTAGCATCTGGATATGTATCTCTTATAGTTTTAATTACACCTTTACCTACAACATGGTTTGGCAAACATGCAAAAGGTTGAACACAAACTATATTTTGAATACCATTTTCCATATATTCAAGCATTTCTGCTGTTAGGAACCAACCTTCTCCAGTTTGATTTCCTGTTGATAAAACTGTTTGAACATTATCTGCTAAATGCCAAATATCACAAGTTGGCAAATATCCTTTTTTAGATTTTTCTAATGCTTTTTTAGCATCTTTTTCAAACAAATTCATCAACTTTATTGCTGTTTGAGATATTACAGATTTAATTTTTCTTCCTTTTAGTAATTCATTAGCTATTACACCATTTGCAGTAACATATTTAACAAATCCCATAAAATCTGGAAGCACTACTTCTGCTCCTTCTTTTTCTAATAAATTTGCTACATAGTTATTTCCAAATGGATGATATTTAATTAAGATTTCTCCAACAATTCCAACCTTTGGCTTTTCTTGTTTTGTATTCCATTCAATCTTTTCAAAATCATCTACCATTTGATAGATTCCAACAGAAAATTCTTTTGCACTACTCTTTATTGCAAGCTTTATAGCCTTTTCCATCCATTCATTGAATAATTTCTCTGTTTCACCTTTATTTTTTTCATATGCCCTATTTTTATAAAGCATTTTTTGTAATAAATCTGCTAATACCATAGCTTTTATAAGTTTTTCTGCCAATGAAATTGTTAACTTAAATCCAGGATTTTTTTCCATTCCTACAACATTAAATGAGATTACTGGCACTTGTTCAAATCCCGCATCTTTTAATGCTTTACGAATAAATCCTATATAATTTGTAGCTCTACATCCTCCACCTGTTTGTGACATTATTAATGCTGTTTTATTTACATCATATTCTCCAGATTCTAATGCTTCTATCATTTGACCTGTTGTAATAATTGATGGATAACATGCATCATTATTTACATATTTTAATCCTGTTTCTATAGTATTTGGTGTACATTCTCTTAAAAGTTTGGCTTTATATCCTTCACTTTGTAACACTGGTTCGATAAAATCAAAGTGAATTGGTGCCATTTGTGGTATTAATATTACATATTCTTTTTTCATTTCTTCTGTAAAAGAATTTCTTTTCAAATAATATTCTCCATTTTCCTTCTCATCTTTTTTAGAATTTAGACGTTTATTTATACTTGCTAATAATGAACGTAAACGAATTCTTACAGCTCCAAGATTATTTACTTCATCAATTTTTATTAATGTGTACATTTTTCCAAAGCTTGTTAAAATCTCTTCAACTTCGTCTGTTGTTACAGCATCAACTCCACATCCAAATGAATTTATTTGCACTAATTCTAAGTTATCATGTCTACCAACAAAATCTGCTGCTGCATATAATCTAGAATGGAACATCCATTGGTCAACAACACGAAGTGGTCTTTCTGGCAATGTTTTATCTGCAACACTGTCTTCTGTTAATACACACATTCCTAAACTTGTAATTAATGTATCAATTCCATGGTTTATTTCAGGGTCTATGTGATATGGTCTACCTGATAAAACGATTCCTCTCAAATTATTTTTCTCAATATATTCAATTGTTTCTTTTCCTTTATTATGAATATCTTCTCTACATTTTTGATATTCTGTCTGTGCTTTTTCTATTGCATTTTTTAGCTCTTTTTTAGTAAAATTATATTCTGCAAATTCTGGTAATTCCATCATTCTTTTTAATAATGCTTTAGATTCAAATGGTAAAAATGGATTAATAAATTTTATATCATCTGTTTTTAATTCTTCCACATTATTTTTTAGTACTTCTGAATATGAAATTACTATTGGACAATTATATCTGTTATTTGCATCTTGATATTCTTTTCTTGAATATGGCATACAAGGATAAAATATTGTTTTTATTCCTTTTTGTATTAAACTTATAACATGTCCATGTGCTAATTTTGCTGGATAACATACTGATTCTGATGGCATTGATTCAATACCTTTTTCATATATCTTTCTTGTACTTTTTTCTGAGATTATTACTCTAAATCCTAGATTTGTGAATAATGTAAACCAGAATGGATAATCTTCATACATATTCAAAACTCTTGGTATTCCAATTGTTCCTCTAGGTGCATCTTTTTCTTCTAATGGTGTGTAATCAAAAATTCTTTCATATTTATATTTTACAAGGTTTGGCAAATCTTTGTGTTCATTTACTATTCCCTCACCTTTTTCACATCTGTTTCCAGATATATGTCTTTTTCCATTACTAAATCTATTTATTGTTAATTGGCAATGATTTTCACATCCATTGCATCTTGTATGTGTTACTTTTATGTCTAATTTGTCAATTTCTTCTATTGTTGCAAGTGTTGAATGATATTCCATATCCATGTTTGCTTCATATTGTTCACATGCAAGCAATGCCATACCATATGCTCCCATAAGTCCCGCAATGTCTGGTCTTATAACATTTCTTCCAACTATCAATTCAAATGCTCTTAATACTGCTTCATTATAGAAAGTTCCACCTTGTACAACAATATGGCTTCCTAATTTTTTTACATCTCTTATTTTCATTACTTTTTGAATTGCATTTTTTATTACTGAATATGATAATCCTGCTGATATATCTCCTACTGAATATCCTTCTTTTTGTGCTTGTTTTATTTTAGAATTCATAAACACTGTACATCTTGACCCTAAATCTACTGGATTTTTAGCTTCTAATGCTTCTTTTACAAATTCTTCTATACTTAAATTTAGGCTTTTTGCAAATGTCTCAATAAATGATCCACATCCTGATGAGCAAGCTTCATTTAACATGATATTGTCAATTGTATTATTTTTTAATTTAATATATTTCATGTCTTGCCCACCAATATCAACAATACTTGTTACTTTTGGTTCAAATTTTTTGGCTGCTGTATAATGCGCTATTGTCTCTATTTCATTTAAGTCTACATTTAATGCGGTTTGTATTAATTTTTCTCCATATCCTGTAACTCCACTATAACGTATTATTGCATCTTTTGGCATAACAGAATATAGTTTTTTTAACATCTCAATAATGCTTTCAAGTGGTTTTCCACCATTTCCTTGATATGCCGAATATAATAATGCTCCATCTCTATCTGTTACAACCAATTTTGATGTTGTTGAACCTGCATCTATTCCTATAAAACAATCTCCTTTATGTTCTGATAAAGGCTTTTTTTCTACTTTGTCTTTGTCATGTCTTGTTTTAAATTCTTCATATTCCGCATTTGTTGTAAATAGTGGTTTTAATGGTTGTGTTGTTGTATCATGAGATTGTCTTAATACTTGTATTTTGCTTTTTAATTTTTCCACACTAATTGGGGTCATGTCTTTTGCATCTAGACATGCACCTTTTGCAACTAATAAGTGTGCTTCTTCTGGTACTATAGTCTGTTCTGGTGTTAGGTGTAGTGTTTCTACAAATCTTTTTCTTAATTCTGGCAAATATGTAAGTGGACCACCTAAAAATGCTACATTCCCCCTAATTGGTCTTCCACATGCAAGCCCTGATATTGTTTGGTTTACAACTGCTTGTAAAATAGATACAGCTATATCTTCTTTTGCTGCACCTTCATTTAATAATGGTTGTACATCAGTTTTTGCAAAAACTCCACATCTTGAAGCTATTGGATATATTGTTTGATATCCTTTTGCTAATTCATTTAGTCCTGCTGTGTCTGTATTTAATAATGATGCCATTTGGTCTAAAAATGCACCAGTTCCACCTGCACATGTTCCATTCATACGTTGTTCTATTGATTTTCCAAAATATATTATTTTAGCATCTTCTCCACCAAGTTCTATTACTACATCAGTTTGTGGTATATATCTCTCTACTGCTCTTTTACATGCTACTACTTCTTGAATAAATGGTACATCTAAAAATCTTGCTGTACTCATTGCTCCTGAACCTGTTAATGCTATTGTAAATTCTTTATCTTTATATTTTTCTACTAATTGTTCTAGTACTCTACATACAGTATTTTTTGTATCAGAATAATGTCTTTCATATGATGTATATATTTCTTTCAATTCTTCATCCATTACTGCTATCTTTACTGTTGTTGAACCTACATCCATTCCTATATGTACTGTTTTACTCATATCTTTGTTCCTCCTAAAGGATTTATGCTTTCCTTACATAATCCTTAAACATTTTTCAATTCTTTTGGCTAATATATCACAGTTGTCGACTTTTTTCAAGTTATTAAAATCCAATTTTATTATACAAGATATTTGTGAACAAATTGTGAATTTGACTTTTTTATGTTAAATGTGTTATACTTTATATGTTTACTAACTTAAGGAGGTTTTCACATATGAAAAAAAGAATTATAAAACAAGTGGTAACTTTACTCACTTGTTGGGGGTTAGCATTTTTAATTGTTACAGGTACATTGGTATTTTTTAATAATGCAAAAACTCCAAAACCAATACATATTGATTCTGTATTGGTAAAATAATTCGAAAAGAACCGACTCAACTGAGCCGGTTCTTTTTATATTATTCTTCACATCCACTGCAACAAGAGCAGTGTCCTTCACATTCGTCATCTTCTTCTACATATTCATAAATGTCTTCTTGTATTTCTGAAACGCTTTTTTCTAATTCTGCAACTCTTTTTTCTAGTTGCTCAATTTTTTCTAATAATTCTTTTTCTGACATTATTTATTCCTTTCTTATACTCTTTCCATATATTCACATGTACGTGTATCTATTCTTAATACATCACCAATGTTTACGAACATAGGAACTTGTAATTCTAATCCTGTTTCTAATGTTGCTGGTTTTCCAGATGTTGTTGTTGTGTTTCCAGCAAATCCTGGTTCTGTATATGTTACTTCCAATTCTACAAATATTGGTGGTTCTACTGCAAATACTTTTCCTTTAAATGAAAGAATTGTTACTTCCATGTTTTCCTTTAAATATTTTAAACAATCACCTAAGTCATCTTTTCCAATTGGCATTTGGTCATATGTTTCATTATCCATAAAGTAATATAAATCTCCATCATTATATAGATATTGCATAGTTTTCTTTTCGATTTCTGCTCCTGGATATTTATCTGAAGGGTTAAATGTTCTTTCAATAACTGCCCCTGTTATTACATTTTTTAATTTTGTTCTTACAAATGCAGAACCTTTTCCTGGTTTTACGTGTTGAAATTCTACAACTCTGAATACTCCTCCGTCCATTTCAAATGTTGTTCCATTTCTAAAATCTCCTGCTGAATATACTCCTGCCATATTAATTTCTCCTTTCAATTTCTTTACATAATTTTCAACTTATTCCATTTTACACTATATTAGCTGAAAAATCAACCCTTATGGAATATTCTTTTTATAAAATTCTTTATTTTCTCTGATTTCTTCTCTTTTTTCACTATCATCCATGTATCTTGTTCTTTTTCTTCTGTATATTCTTCAGAAAAAGCTTGTTCTGATATTTTAGTTACTTCTTCTGGTATAACATATACTCCGTCAACCATATCAGCTTCTTCAACTTTCATTAATATTCCATCTTTAATTATAGCCATTCTTTTTCTCCTTTGTATTTATTTTATAATTACATATTTTTTAGGTGATTTAGTAAGTGGCTCACATGTTGCTTTATTAACAAGTACTGTATCTTCAATTCTTACTCCAAATTGGCCTGGAATATAAATTCCTGGTTCGTCTGTAACCACCATATTTTCTTTAAGTATTGTTTCAGAATTAATTCCTAAAACTGGACTTTCATGTATATCTAGTCCAACTCCATGGCCTAATGCATGTATTAGGTCATAATTATGCAATCTAAAATCATTATCTACCATTTTTGAAATTTGTTTTGTATTTGCACCATCATGAATATCCTCTAACGCCTGCTCCTGATTCTTTAGTACTAAATCATATACCTCTTTCATATTTTGTGGTACTTCTCCAACAAATATTGTTCTTGTCATATCTGAACAGTATCCATTTATTTTACATCCCATATCAATTGTTATTATATCTTGTCTTTGAATTTTTCTATCTGTTGGTACAGCATGCGGTTTAGATGAATTTTCTCCTGATGCTACTATTGTCTCAAATGATGTTCCCTCAGCATGTTTATAATAATAGTAATCTATTTCTCTAGCTATTTGTTTTTCAGTCATACCTGGTCTAATATAATTTACAATATGATCAAAACATTCATCTGTTACTTTACATGCTTTTTTGATATATTCAATTTCTTCTTCATCTTTTATCATTCTTTGTTTTTCTATCATGTTTTCTGTTTCTACTAGGCAATTGACTTTATATTTATGCATATATTCCTTATATTTCGCATATGTTACATAGTTTTCTTCAAATCCAACATTTTCGCAAAACATAAATAAGTTCTCATAGTCTTCTTTTGATAATCCTCTTGCATCATAAACAACTATTTCATCAAATAGTGTTAATGTATTATGAACATCTTCTATATATCTTCCATCTGTTATAAATATATTTTCTTTTCTTGTTACTAATAATAATCCTTCTGCTTGAATATTAGTTAAATATCTTATATTTACTGGGTTTGTTACTATCATCCCTTGTAAATTTGATGTTAACAATTGATTTCTTAACCATTGCATTTTTGAGTTCATATTTTCTCAATCCTTCCTAAAAAACACTTAATGTGAATACTGTTTGAAATGAATTTAGTATTACTTCTGCTGGTAAAAACATACATATAAATGTTGCAATTATTATAAATGGTCCAAATGGTATATATTCATTTGATTTTTTTACTCTGCATAATATTAATATTATTCCTATAATTGCTCCTATTAAAAATGCCATAATAGAAATTAAAACTGTATTTGTAAACCCAAAATATAAACCTAAAGCTGCCATAAATTTGACATCACCAAGTCCCATTGCTTCTTTTCCATATATTAGTTTGCCTATCAATGATATAAATAAAAATAAACTGCCACCTATAAGCATTCCAAATAACAAGTCTATTGTAATTGCTACATTTGAAAATCCATATAAGAATGCTATTATTATTCCTACCTCAAACATTGTTAAATTAAGTCTATTAGGTATAATTTTAGATTTCCAATCTATTACAAAAGCAGATAAAAGCATTGGCACTAACAATGCATATTTAATCAGCTCTAAATTACCAATTAAATATTTTTGTATCCCTAACATATAAACTAGTCCCACGTAAATTGCTGATGTTATAAGCATCAAGATATAGTTTGGTCTAAACTGAACTCTACAAGCTCTAATTATATCCCTGGAAATTATTTTTTTATTTTCTGGTAATCTTTTAGCTACCCAATCGGCAATCTGCCCCATTAATAGTCCTATTATAGCAGCTGCTATGTAAAAACCTATATGTGTATCATTTATATACATTTTATTTACTTCCTTTGTCTATATTTTTATGATATTTTTTCTTTATAGCATTTTCTAATGGTCTTTTAACCATTGTTATCCAAATATCTTTTTCTGCAATTGGCTCTACTAATATAGTAAACATTTTGCATCTGTTTCCTCCTACTATATCAGTAAATATTTGATCACCTACTACTGCTATATTTTGCGATGACTCTTTTAATTTTTCTTGTACTTTTTTAAAACCTGATTTTAATGGTTTTTTTGCAAAGTACATATATTCTATTCCTAATTTTTCTGCTACTGTTTTTACTTTTTCTTTTTTATTTGTATTTGATAATATGTATAATTTTATATTATTATTCTTTAATTCTTTTGCCCATTTTATTGTTTCTTCTGGTAAATTTTTGTCATAGTCTATTAGTGTGTTGTCTACATCTAATATTAATGCATTTATTTTGTTGTTTTGTAAGAAATTTGTTGTTATTTCTCTTACATTGTTTAAATGTGCATCTGGATATAATATCATTTAAATCCTCCATTTCTAGTCACAAAACTTCTGCTTATATATTAACAATCTATGCCAAATTTGTCAATAGTATGTAATACCATTTTTTAATATATCTCTATATAAATATATTGTTTAAAAGATACCAGAATTATAATCTTTCTGGTATCTTTTTGTTCTTCTTATTTTTCTAATGTTTCTATTTCCTCTTCACTTAATTCTGTTATTTCTGCTATTTGTTTTTTTGGCATTTTTTGTTCTTTTAATTTCTTTGCAATTTCTATTTGTTTTTCCTTTTTCCCCTGCTCTCTTCCTTCTTCTTTGCCTTCTTCTCTAGCACACTGAAGCGCTGATTGTTCCTCAAACTTGGCCATCTGCTTAAGCTCTGCTAATCTTTTAACCTCTTCATCTCCTGTTAATACTTCATAATTTTCTATTGCCTTTTTTATCTTTTCATTTTTCTCACTTGCCATCTCTAACAAATCCCCTCTTTCCATATCTATAAAACTTAACCAATGATTTATTATTTGAGTCATATCTGGATTTTCTTTTCTAAACTTACTTAGTTCTATGTAATAATACTTCACATCATTATTTAATTCATATTCTCGATGTTTCTCTGCTACTCTCACTGTTTCTGTAACATATTCTGGTAAATCTATAAATGAATAATCCAATATTGCTATTATAACTATTGTTTTTAATTTTATAAACTCTTCTCCTGCTCCTAATTGTTCCGTTATCTTTTTGCTCGCATAAAATGTTGTTCTTTTTTCTATATTATGATTATCTCTTAATTGTATTTCAATATTGATAAACTCTCCATTTTCTAGCTCTACTCCTAAATCTAGTATCCCAAACTTCTCATTTTTAGTAAATTGATCTAACCTAACATCATGTAGAACTTTCTTTATTTTTATTTTTTCTCCTAATACTGATTCTAAAAATTCTTTTAAAAATTCCTCATTTTCTTTTCTTGTAAAAAATGCTTTAAACATTATATCACTTTTCATCTTTAGTTCTGGATTTATTTTTAAATTTAAATTCATCCTATTTCTCCTTCCATTATAACGTTTTTTGCTTATATTAGCAATATTTTTTTATTCTATTTTTATAAAAAATTCGTTTAATAAAAGTGCATAGGCATCACTCTCCGTCCTGTATGATATTTTTTAATACTGATTTATTTCTTTGAATAAAACTTTTGAAAAAAATCAAGAATTTAAAATTTGTTTTGCCTTTCCTAAGTCGTATTTGTACTTCAAGTTTTAGTACATAAATAATATAACACATCCGCCTACATTTAGCAAGAGTTTTTTGCACTTCAATATATAGATTTTAGAAAATTAATAATATATTGTTTGAAATACCGCGTAAGCGATCAAATGAGCAAAGCGAATGCGATATGGAGCAATCTACATACTAGTATTTTTAATCTGTAGATTGCGACACCAAGGTATACAAAACAATATATTATCAATTTTCTAAATATAGTATTAAATAAACTATGAATTGTAACCTATTATCACAAATAAAAAAACTCAATTACATCTACATTTTCAGATATAATTAAGTTTTTTTACACTTATGCAAGCTGCTTATAAATCTCATAATCTCTCATAATTTTTCTAACATAAGTATTAGTTTCTTTATATGGAATATTTTCTATATCAGAACCATCTGCTTTAATTTTCCCAGAACTTATCCATTTATCAACATTTCCACTTCCAGCATTATATGCTGCAAGAGCAACTTCCACACAATCATATTTATTTAACAATGAAGCAATATACTGTGTACCTAGCTGGATATTAACTTCTGGTTCTAATATATTTTCATTATTTAAATTTATCTTACTTTTCTTTGCTAGATCTTCCGCTGTTGACTGCATCAATTGCATTAGCCCTTTAGCATTTTGATGAGATACTGCATCAGGGTTAAAATTGCTCTCTGCTTTTATTAATGCATATATTAAATTTTCTTCAACTCCATATTGTTCAGCATATTTAGTTACATATTCTGAATATTCTTTTTTATATACAGATTTAGTAATTTGCTGTTTTATTGGATTTTGGCAAAATAAAGCTAATAATATTACTATTACTAATATTACAAATAAATTTTTCCCCTTTTTTCTTTGCTTTTTCTTCAAGTATCTCTCTCCTTTTTTTTATTTTTATTTACAATCATACCAATTCGTAGCTTCAGATACTTCTGCTATTAACGGTACATTTAATTTACAAGCATTTTCCATACATTGTTTTATTAGATCTTTAACTTTATCTACTTCGCTTAATTCTGCTTCTATCATCATCTCATCATGAACTTGAAGTACAATTTTTGACTTCATATTTCTTGATTTTAATTCTTTTAAAACATTTATCATTGCAATTTTCATAATATCTGCAGCAGTCCCTTGTATTGGTGTATTCATTGCCGCTCTTTGTCCAAATTGACGTACCATGTAATTGCTTGATTTTAGTTCTGGTATATATCTTCTTCTTTTAAATTGAGTTTCTACATATCCTTTTTCTTTTGCATCTTCTACAACATCGTTCATAAATTGTTTTATTCCTGAATATTGTTCTAGATATTGTTCAATATATTGTTTTGCTTTTTTTCTAGATATATGCAATTGCTCACCTAATCCAAAATCACTTATTCCATAAACAATTCCAAAGTTTACTGCTTTTGCATTACTTCTTTGCTCTTTTGTAACTTCATCTATTGGCGTATTAAATACTTTTGATGCAGCTTGTCTATGGATATCTTCACCATTTATAAATGCTTGCACCATATGTTCATCATTTGATACATGTGCTAATACACGCAATTCTATTTGTGAATAGTCTGCATCTATATATAAATATCCCTCTGCTGGTTTAAATACTTTTCTTAATTGCTTTCCTAATTCAAATCTCGTTGGTATATTTTGAAGATTTGGCTCTGTTGAGCTTATTCTTCCTGTTGCTGTTATTGTTTGATGGAAAAATGAATGTATTCTTTTAGTTTTTGGATTTATATATGGTTTCATTCCTTCTACATATGTTGAATTTAGTTTCATCAATTGCCTATATTCTAATATTTTTTCTATCACAGGATGTTCGTCTCTTAATTTTTCTAAAACATCTACATCTGTTGAATATCCACTTTTAGTTTTCTTCACTACAGGTAGTTTTAATTGCTCAAATAATATTTCACCTAATTGTTTTGTTGAATTTATATTAAACTCCTCACCTGTAAGTTCATATATTTCTTGTGTTAAAATTTCTAATCTATCTTTTAATTGTTGACCATACTCTTCTAGCTCTTGTAAATCAACATACATACCATTCCATTGCATTTCTGCTAACACTTCTACTGTTGGCATATCTATTTTTTTGAATAATTCTACTGCATCTATCTCTTCTAGCTTTTTCATTGTAACTTCTGCTAATTTGTAGATTTCTTCTGCATATAATGAATTTTCAATTTTGCTACTTTCATCTTTTTTAGCAACCTCTTGAATATCAAATAGTGAAGTTTGCTCTGCTTCTTTATTTGCTCCTTGAGATTGTAAATATTCTCCATTATCTATTTCTAAATAATCTCTTGCTATTACATCTAATGTATATTTGCTTGTTGGATTTAGTATATATGCTGCAATTTTAGCATCATATGCTATATTTTTCATTGTAATTCCAATTTGCTTTAACAATATATAATCTTGTGCTAAATCATAGCCATACTTTTCAATTTTCTCGTTTTCAAATAAAGATTTTAGTTGTTGTTCAAAGTCTTTATTTTCAACTATATAATATATTTTATTATCTGAATATATACTTATTCCTGTTATTTTTCTTTTTATTATAAATTCTGAATTATCACATTCTTCTGTTTGTAAATAATAATATAATTTTTCTACTTTTGGAATTTCTGTTGCTTCAACAATTTCAAAATGCTCTTCTTTGCTAGAAACATTCCCTGATTCACTTCTTAATCCAAATCTATCTATATATCTATTAAAACGTAATTCTTCAAATATTTCTAGAACTTTTGCCTTATCCCACTCTTCTACTTTAATTTGCTCAAGTGTATCTTCTAATGGCACATTTGTGTCAATTTCTCCAAGTACTCTTGAAAGTTCTGCCATTTTTTTATTATTTACAATATTCTCTTTTTGCTTTCCTTTTAAATCATCTTCTCCTGCTTCAATTTTTTCATATAATTCTTTTACTGTATTATATCTTTGAATTAATGAAATTGCAGTTTTAGGACCAACTCCTGGAACTCCTGGAATATTATCAGAAGTGTCTCCTTGTAGTGCTTTTACTTCTATTAGTTGCTCTGGTTCAAGTCCATATTCTTCTAATACTTTTGCTCTATTGTAATCTTCTGTTTCTGTTTTTCCAGCTTTTGTTCTTGGAATTCTTATTGTTATATTATCACTTGCAAGTTGAAATGTGTCTCTATCTCCAGAAAGTATTGTTACTTCTAGTCCTTGCTTTTCTCCATATTTAGCAAGTGTTCCTAAAATGTCATCACCTTCATAACCTTCTTTTTCTATTATATCTATATTCATTGCTTTTAATATTTCTTTGATTATAGGCATTTGTTCTGCAAGCTCATCTGGCATTCCATGTCTATTGGCTTTATATCCTTCAAATAATTCTTTTCTTTTTAGCTTTCCTCTCATATCAAATGCTACAGCTAAATATTCTGGTTGTATATCATCTAATATTTTGAACATTATTGCTAAAAATCCATATACTGCATTTGTATATTTTCCATCTTTTGTTGTCAACATCTTACTTCCCATTATTCCGTAAAATGCTCTATTCATTATGCTGTTACCATCAATTAATACTAACTTTTTCATATTGTCCTCCTTGAACTATTTGTCTTTTTTTTATTATTTGAATTATTCCATAAACAATGTAAAAAGGTAATGTCATTTGCGCTATACTCATTACAAGAGTATAAAATCTTCCTGTTGCATTATATATTATTTCTATTGGCATACCTGGAAAATTCTGCGATATAAACATTAAATTACTTCCAAATTTTTTATTGATAATATATGCTAATATACAAATACATCCTACTAATGTAGCAAAATATTTTATATCTGATAAATTTAATTCTATATAATGTGTTATATCTATTAATAACCCTAAATATATCATAGTTCCGTGAAAGAAAAAACTATGTAAACTTACCATATGTAACATTGGATATGAAGGTAAAGATGTTGTTGGTAAAACTATAAATACTAATCCACCAATTATTCCCCCTGTTGCTAAAAATACATCTCCAATTCTCTTCAATTTACCTTTTCCAAATGAACTTAATAATCCTGCATATAATAATAAACTGCAATAATACAATGGTACATAATTGTTTAAATTTCTTACATCTCCTGTGCATAGTTTAAATGCTATCATTATTATTTCTAAAATCCACATTATTATTGTACATTTTCTTATTATTTGCGTTACTTCATCTTTTGTTTTATTCACTGTATTTTTTAATGCAAATATTATTCCTAATACTGTTATTATTATTAGTTCAAAATGTTGCATTGTAAATATTCCACATGGTTCATATTCTCCTGGTTTTGCAAAAAACATTTTTCTTCTCCTTCTTATTCTTTTTCATATATTGCTTCTTTTAATAATCTCATAAATTCATTTAATTCTTTTGGTGCATTTGTTGAATCATATCTTGACATTATATAGTTCAACCTTATTTGTTTTTTATTTCCATCAAAGTTTATTGTTATCTCTTCATAGTTTCCATTACCATATACATTATATTCATCTTTTAAATTCATATAGTCTATTTCTTTTAATTTTTCTTTCAATCTTTCCATATCTTCATCTGTTATTTTTTCTTTAACTTTTCCTTTTTCTATTGACTTGGCCCAAATTTTCCCGTCTGAATATATATCTATATCACTTCTTCCATATGGTATCTCTAGGATGTCACCTTCATAACTTATAAATTTTTCGTTTGTATTTAGATTTTTATTCGTCTTTATTGTATACATTGTTATTAATATTATTGCTAATATTACAATTAATACTATTATAATAATTTTTCCTTTTTTCATTTTTCCCTCATAAAAATTAATTTTTTCATATTATATATTAGTTTTTTGTTATTTTCAATACTTTTATACCATTATTTAAGGTTGTGTTGACATATTATGTAAAATATGGTATACTATGACCTGTAACAATCATCAATATAAAAAACTCAGCCACAAAATAACGCTGAGTATATAAGGAGGAATAAATATGCAGAACAACATTGCGCAGAAAGAAGAACGGAAACAGAAATTCTTAGATTGGATTGGAAAAAAACTGCTTTCATACAAGACTATGTCAGTCTTTCTCATAATTGTTCTTTTGATTATCTGCTTTGAAATGACGATTCAAAGTCGAAATGCACAAGCAAAAGAATTTCATTCTGGTATGCAATTAAGTGAACTAGTTCATAATCTAGATACAAGCATACCTGCAGGATATGAAGATCAGATTAAAGAAATAAAATTAAAATACGAAACTTTGCTTGATACGGAAAATGTCACAGAAACTTATAAACTTAGTGATGAAATCTGTGATGACATAGAAAGTTTAATTGCAGAAAGCAAAGATAATATCGACAAATAGTTCTGCTCCCCATTCATTTATTTATAAAATGTTTGGGGGCTTTTCTTTTTATTTGACTTGAATTTTTGAATATGCTAAAATTAAATTGTAAAGTAACAAAATCGTAGCAAGAAAGGAGTGCGTGAAAATGTTCACTAATAAAGTTATCAAGGACAAAAATTCACGGAAATATAGAAGATTCTATAAGTTATTCAAACAAAACAATGTAATAATTCTTTCCAAAAAAGAATTATCTCATCAAAACTTTCAGGATATGGCCAAAATGGTCGAATCCGATATTCATATTGGTGGCACAGAATATAGAGGTCGAACTGTTTTAGAAATTCAGCTATTAGCTGGATTAGACAGTCAAGAACAAATCACTTTACTACGGATAAGGCAACATGCCATCGTAGTAATACGAAACAAATCTTCTATAAAAATCAAATAAGGTTCCTAGTTGGAACCTTATTATTTTTTTAAACATCCTCTTTTTTTATCACATTATATTGTTTAAGAATTTTCTCAATATCTGTACCTTTAATTTGTTTTAAAACTTCTTTTAAAGCAATTTTTTCTTTTAATCCTAAATTCATTTCAGTAATTGGCTTTCCATCTCTTAATTTAACAGTAGCATTTAATAAATCTCTTATATCATATGTGCTTCCCCATACTTCTGGAACACCTCTATCAATATTCAATAATGTGTAAACCGCTACCATTGCAGTTCTTATAGAATATTCTGTTGTAAATATTGTATCTCTCTCAGTTTCTGCAAATTGTCCTAAAAATGCAAAGTTTACTGCTTTATTTGGAACTACTTTTGGTCTGTCTGTTCCATTTCTTGGCATAAAGAATGCATCTATATATGGCATCATTACAGGTATTGTATTAGCACTATTTTCTGCTAATTCTTCTATTTGATTCTCTGGTACTCCTAAATGATATAGCCATTCCATACAAATTTCTTTACCAGTACAATCTCTCATTGGCTTTTTAACATAATTTCCTGGTACATTACTAAATAGCCCATATATCCATCCAACTAATTGGTCTTTGGGTTGACTTCTAAATTGTGGTTGACGATTAAATGTCCAGCTTAATAACCAATTTGAATCTTTTACAGTTACTATACCACCTGTTACTACTTTTCCACTAAATGGATCTCTTTTACAGATTTTTTCTACATATGGTGGAATTCTATCATCTAATGTTGTAACTGTAGCACTCATCCAATTTGTTAATTCTGGATCATAACAGAATTTGTCTGGATTTCCAAATGAAGAATCTTGTTCAGCAATTTTACGCCATAAGTCCCATCCTCCACCTGGTTTTATTTCTGTATTCATTACAGCTGGCTCATTTTGACTTCCCATACTTGAATTCTCAACACATCCTCCATTTGTAATAAATACTAAATCATTTTCTGTTAAATCAATACTTGATTCTTCTCCGTCTTTTGTAATTATTATACTTTTAGCTATTTTTTTATAATCTGATATTTCAAATTTTACATTTTCTACTTTTGTTCCATAATGGAATTGAACATCAAATTTTTTCAAATATTCTATCATTGGCAAAATCATTGATTCATATTGATTGTATTTTGTAAATCTTAGTGCTGTAAAATCTGGAAGTCCTCCAATATGATGTATAAATCTTTTAATATATAATTTCATTTCTAATGCACTATGCCAATTTTCAAATGCAAACATTGTTCTCCAATATAGCCAGAAGTTTGAATTTAATACTTCATCTGAAAAATAATCTGTTATCTTTTTATCATATAATTCTTCATCTGGTGTAAAGAATAAATGCATTATTTCCATTGCGCCTTTATCAGATATTTCAAATTTTTTGTCTGTGTGTGCATCTTCTCCACGATTTATTGTTGCTCTCATTAATGAATAATTTGGATCCTCTTTATTTAGCCAATAATATTCATCAAGTACACTTACTCCTTCTGTTTCTATTGATGGAATTGAATGGAATAAATCCCACATACATTCAAAATGGTTGTCCATTTCTCTTCCACCACGCATTACATAGCCTAATCCATCATAAAGATATCCGTCACATGCACCTCCAGGTATTTGATCTTTTTCTAAAATGTGTACATTTTTTCCTTTCATTTGTCCATCTCTAACCAAAAAACATGCTGCTGATAATGCAGCTAGTCCTGATCCTACTATATATGCAGATTTTTTGTCTACATCTGCTGGCTTTTTTGGTCTTGCAAAAGCCTCATAATTTCCACTACTATAATACATAGTTTATCAACCTCCTCATTTACTATGTGCTTTTATCCTACATATAATACACTAAATTTACAATAAACAAAAAAATGGATTTGTAAAGTTTTTTTACATAATCCACTTTTTGTCTAGTTTAGTTTACAATTTTTAATTTGACATTTTTTTGACTGCTTCTTCAAAACTGCCTGATATCATAACATTTAATTTTTTTATTATACTCTCTGGGCTTTCTTTCATTTCTGTAATTATCCAATTTTCTATTATTCCTGCAAATCCATATTTATAGAAATTTGCAATGAATATTTTATTTTCTTTTGTAATATTATAATTTTTTGATAAGTCTTCTACTATTTCTATAAATATTGTATTATATTGGTTAAATAGAAAATCTAGTAATGTTTTTCTGCTTAATGAGTTATATGTTTTTATTATAAATTTTTTATTTTTTAACATATAATTTAATACATACCTAAAATTTTCTTGCCATGTTTCTATTGTTGTTTCTTTTTCTATTCTTTCTACTACTTCATTTGCAAAAATCCATTCTAATAAGTCATAAATATCTTTAAAATGGTAATAAAATGTTTGCCTGTTTATCCCACAATCATTTGTTATATCTGTTATTGTTATCTTATCTAAGTCTTTAATTTGTAGCATTTTTTTTAGCGATTGTGCCATTGCTCTTTTTGTGATATTTGACATTTTATCATCTCACTTTCTTTTGTTTCATCTATTCCCCTTTTATAAATTTCAATATATCTATATAAATTTGCTCATATTCTTCTTCATTTAATATTTCATGCCTTAAATCTGGATATAATTTGCTTTTAGTATTTTCATATCCTAGTTTATTTAAAAATATTTCTAATTGTTTAAACTTTTGAGAACTTTGAATTACTGGATCATTTTCTCCTGCTATTAAAAATATTTCAAGTTCTTTATTTTGAACTTTATATAATTTAATATTAAATGCTCTTCTTAATAGCTTATATAAATTAATAAATCCATTTGTTGTAAATGTAAACCCACATAATTCATCATCATTGTATATACTTATATTAGTAGGATTCTTTGAAAGCCATTCATTTTCGGATTTATGTCCTTTATTATAAGAATTAAAGGTTAAATAGTTTAAAATCTTATTAGGCTTTTTTCCCATTCCTATAATTTTGAAAAAGTATGCCATTGTAATAGCAAAAGTTGTAAATGGATTGTGAGTTGGAGTTCCACATAATATTATTTTTTCTATTTCATTATCATATTTTTGCATATATCCTCTTGCAACTAATGTTCCCATGCTATGACTAAATAAATATATTTTGTGATTGGGATATTTATTTTTTATATACTTTGTAACATCATATAAATCATCTATGATAAAGTTGGTATCTTCTGTATAAAAGTATCCTAAGTCTTTTGATGATTTTACACTATTTCCATGTCCTCTATGATCATTTATTATACATACATATCCATTTTCTGATAAATATTCCATAAACTTAAAATATCTTTCTTTATGTTCTGACATTCCATGTGAAATTTGTACAATCCCTTTAATTTCTCCTTTTGGAACTGTATATGCTAATTCTATTTTTAGTTCATCACTACTTGATTTTATCCAATCTTTTTTTATCATATTTTCCTCACTTTTTCTTTAATAATTTTAATATACCATATTTTTTATTTTTTTACTATGTTTTTATATATAATTTTTTTCAAAAATAAAAAGAGAAACTTTAGTTCCCCTTTTTATTTTTTGAAATTTAGTTTATTGTTTTTCTGCCAAAAATTCTTCAAGTTTTTTGGCAAAGAGTTTTTTTATGATATGCATCTCATCTTCTCTTATCACCTGTGTAATCGTATATGTATGAACAATGCCGTTCACCAATTTTATTTCTGAATACACTTCATTGTCAATTTCGGCTACAATATGAATTGATTCTATATCGTAATCTTTCATTTTATTGACAATCTGTTTAAAAATTGGAAAGATATCATAATAATACCATTTATCATTGTTACTTAAAAATTTTGCAAGCAAGTCTTTTTTTACTTCCTCAAATATTGGATATTTAATTTTTATTATTCCAATTGAATCAGAGATTTCGATTACCTGCATATTAGTATTATAGTACTCTTCATATTTGTAACTTTCATTAGTCCCATCATCTTTCAGTTTTACTATATACTTTTTCACTTCTTCAATTGCTCCGTTTTTAAGTATTCTGTACTGAATTTCATTATCCAAAAATGGTTTAGATTTTGTGTTACGTCTTCCAATATAATATTCATCGACGTTTTCCCAAATATTACTTTGTGAAAAATAATATTTTTTCCCTGATACATCAACAATATCAAGCTCTACAAAATAGCCGCCTATATTAGAGTGTGTTATTTCTATTGGAAATACAATCTCTTCATATTTGCTGAACAAATCTTTAAATCGTTTTATTTTAATATGTTTATATTTTTCTAGATTATATATCCATTCAAAAATAACTTTTCGTGAATATTCTTTAAAAAAGTCATCAGAAAAAAATACATCTTCATAAAAATTCGTTTTTTCTAGGATCTTCCGCATCACCTTTTTTTTCCACCTACTAAATTTCATCTTTCTTCCTCCTTTGCAATTGCAAATTGATTTTTACTAGTTTTGAGATATTATATCACTCAAGTCTACATAAGTCAATTGTTTGTTTTTAGCGAGAAGTTCCTTTATATTTTTCATCTGGCCATACATCAGCTAAAGTTATAGTTCTTAATCCATCTTTACTCTTTCTTAAAGATATTGATTCTAATTTTACATTTCCTCTTCTTCATTTTTATTATATTCTCTCATTTGACTTCCCACATTTCCTTATTTTTTGATAAAGCTTCACCAGATACATCTAGTGAAGCTTTGTTTTAATACCAAAATTTTAATAACACTTACTTAATTCTTCTTCAGACATAACTAACTCCTGTAGTTTTACAAAGAACTCTGTCAGCTGTATTCTGCTATTAATTCCATTTCTCACACCGAATTTATTTATGAACTCAGCGAATTCAGCTCTAGTAATAGCTCTCTGTCCCTGAGGAACTTTAGCATGCTCAAAAATGATATTCAAAATTTCATTCCCCCTATATGCTTTAGATTTTAACTTTTTTGAATCCATTTTAATTCCTTCTCTTGCTATTTTCAGGAACATTTTCTGTTTTTCTTGTGATTCATTCTTTATGCCCATAACATCCAACACCTCTTCAATTCTTTCTTCAAGAGGCAAGTCTGTATTAACTTGTGTCTTTGGTAAGGTATACTCTATGTTTTCTGGGATTTCTTCCATATTACTAGTAGTTGTTTCATATTTCTGATCAGAAATGATTGTCTCTGCAGAATTTGTTGTATCTACCACTTTAAAATCATAATCTTTATACTGTCTAACAATTTTAAGAAATGGTAAGAGTGTTACTTTAATTTTTTCTGAAATAGTCTTACTGATATCATTTCTTGCATAGTCTTTCAATACATAGTTTCTTTTCTCCAATGCTATGTACAAATCTACCCATCTGACATTGTCAACAGAAGTAGATACACTTATTAGCTCGACTAAGTCAGCTTTTCTTTCTCCCATTTCCATCCATTCTGCTACTAATTGTGCAAAATGTTCAAAAGATGTTGACTTTTCAGCAATGTCATCCAACTCTGGAATTTTTACAATGTCTGCTGCTATGGCCTTTTTCTTCTTAGCTCTTCCTCTTCTTTTCACTTTTATTGTTTTTCTTTTATTTTCAGAAGTTTCAGGTTTGGAATCATTACTTTTTACTTCCACAGCCACAGCTTTGTTGTTTTTGTTTGCATTACTGTTGTAATTTAATTCATCTATTTTACAATAGCCTAATGCATCAATTATTTTTAAAGGTACATCCCGGAAATGAATTTCCATTTCTGCATCATTTCCTTTTAAGCTTATGCTGCTTTCCTCATCAAACTCCTCAAAAAATGCTTTAATTAAATTTTTTGCATTTTCCTCTCCTTTCAGTGTTACTTTTGCCGAAAATTTGTTGCTCTTGTTGTTCATCATATTTCTCCTCTCGTGTAAAAAAAATTAATAAGTATTTGCATCTTGGTATTTTCTTTTTGTAATATTATGCCAATAAAATTATTAGCAAAATATTGCTACTACTTTGAAAATATTCAAATACAAGTGATATTATATCACAAATTTACATAATTTTCAACCATTTACAAAATAAAGGAACTAATAAAAAGTTCCTTTATTTCTTGAAATTTAGTTTATTCTTTTTCTTCCAAAAAATCATTAATTTCTTTTGCCATGATTTTTTTAATTATATGAATTTCGTTTTCACTTACAATCTGTGTAACAGTATATACTCGCATAATATTGTTCACCATTTTTATTTCTGAATATACTTCTTCTTCAATCGTAGATGTAATATGAATTGTATTTATATTATGTTTTTTTAATTTATTAAAAATTAATAAAAATATAGGGAATACATCATAATAATACCATTTATTATTTGTAAACTTTATAAATTCTTCAAAGATTTTTTTGTTAAGTTCTTTCGAAATCATTGGATATTCAATTTCTATTTTTCTTTTTTCTTTTGAAAGAAATCTAATTACTTCTATATTTTTTTCTTGTTCATGATATGTTTCATATATTAAATCCGAATCTTTTTCGTCAAACTTTCCTTTAATTACAGTTGTCTGTATTTTTCTTATTATTTGGTTTGTGTCGATTTTATAGCAATATTCGTAATCAATATATACATTATCTACACTTTTCCGTCTTCCGATACAATATTCTGTAATCTTTGAATAATCATATACATCATTTTTATAAAAATAATATCTTTTTTCATTTTTATCAACGATTTCAAAATCTAATTTATTATCCATAGACTCATTAATTATTATTGGAAAGTTAATTTCTTCAACTTTGCAAAATAATTGTTTTAATTTTTTTATTTTTCCTTTAATCATTTCAGAAATTCTTAAACTTACAATCCAGTTTGCTACATTTTTTTGTGTTCTTTCTTTAACTTCATCATTAGCAAACATAATATCTTCGTAAAAATCACTTTCTTCTAATTCCTTCCGTATTAATTCTAATTGTACCTTTCTAAATTTCATGTTGTTCTCCTTCCTTACAGTTGTAAATGGTTGTTTTTTATTTTTGTTGCATTTTATCACAAAAATACACATAAGTCAATTTTTGCCATTTGCGTTATGTTGTTATAATTTGAATTTTTTTATTTTTAACTATGTAGAATTTTAATTTTCCATTATATAGAACTCTATCTATATTATACAATATTTAATCAGCATAATAAAAGATAATTATTTCCATCACTATGTCCTCCTACCCATACCCAAGAATTATATATTCTATGATATGCCATTAGAATTTTTGTTCTTTCTTTATTAAGAACAAATACTGAACTAGTAAAATGCCCATATTTGTTTTGTCTAGTTAATACATCATCAAAGTCTTTAATATACTTTAGCATTATTTGCTTAGCAACCTCTTCTCGTTCATTATATGGGACAAATTTTTCAATATTATTTTTTTAAAATTGCTAAATTGTAATTAGTCTCTACTTATAGCTATTTACTATTTTATTGTTGTCTTCCATAATCCATGTTTGTTGCAATAAGCATATAATGTTGCACCAGATATATATGGAAATCGAGTTTCCGCTTTTTGCTGTGGATATAATTTTACATGAGTTGTTCTATTTTCTGATACTTGTGCAATCCACATTATCTGTTATGTTTACCAATTCTTTTTTTATTCACTATATCTTAATATTTTCTTTTTAGATAAAACACATATTATTCTTGATTTCCATTTTCCACCAAATATTTAAAGTCCATATTCTAAAGGACAGCGAATATCTTTTTCTAATTTAGGCTTATACATAATAATCTTCCTTTCGTTTTGTATAATATCATTTTACTGTTGTTTTTTCAAGTTACTATTCAATTTATTAGTTGCTTAAAAATTAAATACTATATAAATATACGAAGCAAGTAATCTTCAATGATTACTTGCTTAAATTGTAATTCTTAGCTACTATTATAAAAAAATTTCTTATGCTTTATTTTTAAATATTTTATTAAATATAAACCTAACAAAAGGTCCAATATAAAATAACTGTGAACACAATGCCATTGGGAAATTTAAAACACATATTTGCAACCATTTTGATATTACATTTGACATACCATCAAAACTAAACAATATACTTCCCAAAAAGCTCATTATTGGACACATTAAGCATACTATCATTGTTGATATTGCTAATGTTACAAAAATCGGCTTATCTTTTCTTGGATCTACAAGTCTAAATGCTAATTTTTGAGCTAGTTTTCCAATAAAGAAAAATTCTAATATAAATGCAATAGCTCCCATTATTGGCAATTCTCCTAGTGCTGCTACAAATACTTGATTTGTTAATCCTCCTGTGTTTACTGCTACATTATAGCAAATCATTGTATATACCATACATATTACCATAATAATAGTATATACAAAATCCTGAAATTTTGTTTTTGGCATAATTAAAAACCCCTTTCTAAAATAATTTTAAACATAAAAACAACACATATAATTTGTGTTGTTCGTTAGCATTATTTTAAATAATGTGCGTTTCCAATTATAACCTAATATATCTCTGCTTTTTTATGATTATAGCATATTTTTTTATTTTGTGTAAGTCTTTTTTGAAAATTTATTAATTATTAATACAACTTGTAATTTGTCAATTACTCATATCTTTCTTCTGTTTGATAAATTCTATGTTATTTTTTTCTAAATCTTCAA
>CAKOYU010000008.1 GCA_934130975.1 uncultured Clostridia bacterium
ATTTCATATCTTGTACTTGGCCCGTTTCCGATTTTAACCAAAACACCATTTTCAACTAATTTATTTAATATTGTTGATGTAGTTGTCTTTTCTTTATTAATTAGTGCTTGAGCATTAATTCTTGTTATAGAGCCATTTTTTTCAATATATTTTATAATTATATCCATATCACCTTTACTATTATTTTGTATAGCAACATTATTCAATGATATTTTAGGTAATTTTACAACAAACGCTGACGGTAATACATCTATCTCGAAATTTAATCCAATTTTATTATAATATGATTTTACTCTTCTTAATCCACTTCCTATTGCTTCTACCCTCTTTATTCTCATAAAAATAGATTGTAAGTAAGGATTTCTTGAAGTTGATAGACCTGCTAGTATATCATCAAGTGTTATGTTTCCATATAAAGATCCAAAACTAATAACTTCTATTCCATTATTTTTATATAAATTAAGTATATTAGATGTTAACGTTCCATAATCTCTGTGTATAAGAGAATTTAACACAATTTCTCTTAAAATAAATTCTGGATATTCTTCAATATCTTCTCTAACACTCGTATTAATTAATCCATATGTTGCTGTATTATTTTTTAAATAATCAATTATAGTATCATAAATTTCCAAGATTGATCCTTTAAATTCTTTTCTATCTAAAAAATTATTTTTTTCATTTGATTGATACACAGCCAATTTGAATGTAAATGGATTTTGGTCAGAAAATAATAATCCTAAGTTTGTATATTTTTGATTTGCAGTAAAATGCAAATTTTCTTTTATATTATTTTCTTTTATATTAATATTATTTTCTTCTAAGGCTTTACTAATATAATCAAAAGTTAATTCTTGATTACTTGAAATTGATGTTTCAAATGATAAGCTACTATTTTTTATTATCAATTGTTTTACTGTTTCTTCTGTTGCAGGAATCGAGCAAGAGCCAGTTCTTAAGTATGTTCCTTTTACAATTCCTTTTTCTTTTAGATAATAAATATCAATTCCTTTTGAAACTTTTATAATAATATATTCTTTATCTTCAATTTTTCCTGTATTTATCGAAACGAAAATTCTAGCATCTGGATATATATTTGTTCGTATTCCATTAGAAATCTTTTCTTCAATGTCTTTGCAATTATCCACTCCTATTAAATTCCCATTATCATCATATCCAATATATATAGTTCCAGAATTTGTGTTCAAAAAAGCTATGATCTCTTTATATATTTTTTCTGTATAATTTTCTTTAAATTCTATTGATTCATTATCATTCATGCTACTTACCTCCATTTTAAATCGTTCAATCGTTCAAAATATCGTTCAATCGTTCAACTATAGTATAACACTTTTATTATAAATTATACAAGATATATTTTAAAATTTTACATTTTTCAATACTCCAAGTTGGTCGTATTACTTTGATTTTGTGCAATGTTATATATTATTAAATATAAGGATTTCTATATCCACCTATCTTTTAATATACATCTTTATTAGAGACAGAATAAAATCTGCCTCTTCATTTTTATTTATAGTTTTTATTTATCATATATCCTTCTTTTCCATTTGTTCTAATACGAACTTTATCCCAAGTATATCCATCAGTTTGTGCAACTGAAGATTCTAAAATATATAATGTTGTATTGGCTAAATATAATGTTGCACTTGATTTTGTATTAGGTTCACTTCTTAAATTAGTATTTCGAGCTAATGTTTTTTGGCTTAATGTTTGAGAATTTATTTTATAATCAGAACTATTATAAGTTCCAATTTTATTCGGAATTCCCATATAAGAAGCTGGATTTAACTTGCTTACTGCGACACCATTATTAAACCTTCTTATTTCTACATGAGTATGAGATCCAGAACTATTTCCTGTATTCCCCATTTTTCCGATTATAGTTGTATACGTAACACTTTGCCCTACTCTAACATAAATTTTATCTAAATGAGCTAAATATATTCTATTTTCGGTTCCATTTTCTTTTATTCTTACATAATTTCCAAATCCACCTTTATCATAACCAGCACGTTCGACTATGCCTGGACAAATTGCATATACATTCTTATTTGTAATTCCTATCAAGTCAATTCCAGCATGAATTCCACTTTTCCATGCATTACCCTTTCTTCCATATTCACAAGAAACTTTAAAAGTTCCTGTAAAGCATAATTTAGTTGCCATCATTCTTCAATCCCTTCTAATTCTAATTCATCATCTATACTTTCATCTGTATATTCTATTAACTCTGTATTTTCAATTAGCTCTTCTTCCATAAATTTTTCCTCCCTTATTATTTTTGAATATTTATCATTACATTTTAATATATAAATACCTCTATATTATTATATTCTTATATCTCTTCTAAATGTTACATTTTACTAAATTATGTCTGTTTTATTAGAAAAAGCGAAGGATTTTACCTTCGCTTTAATTGACTCAATTTTATTATGTTAAGAGCCGGAATGTTCTTTCAATAATTTAGCCTTTTCCCCATCTGAAAGGTTATTCCATGTATCTTCATTAGCGTCTGGATCAACATCTGTTATACTGGAACTTGGCGTATTTTCTTTCTGATCTTGATTAATTTTTTCTTGCCCCTCAGAGATTTCCTGAGAAAAATCATTATTATCAAAAGAAGAAATCGTAATTGTTCCATTACCTTCAGATATGTAAGATACTGTTACTGTATCCCCTTCTCGTGTAATCGGCAATTCATCAGAAACTGTATAAGATGCTAAAAACAGTTTTGTATGATCATCATCTAGGATGATATAGTAAAAAGTGTTTCCTGATTCTACATTTGCTGTTATTCTAGAAACTTTTCCTGTTAGAGTATAACCATAAACTTCAGTGTTATCTCCAAAATCGACAGATGCCCCACTAGAAGATACAGCATTTAAATAATCCTTTTTCGTTTCTGATATGCTAGACCCTGTTGCTACAATACTATAATTTTCGATATTAACCATAGCATACATCTTAACAAGTCCTGCGTCATCTTTTAAAGTCGAGAAGTATGTTGGAACTCCTGAAACATTAATTGGAATAGGCTCTGTGGATTTATATCCCATATGTTGAACATTTCCTTTGGCACTTCCCATAGCAGCTGACTCTGTAGCACCACTCATTTTATAAAAAGTGAATTTTTTGGTTCTTGTGTTAATCATAGCAAAACCAATTGTGCCTTCATCTGCTCCTGTAGAACTCATACCAGTATAATAGTAACAATCGCCATCATTAAAGACAGTTGTTACATGCTCAGTTACTGAGAGTTCATCTTTATTAGATGGATTCCACCAGCCATGAATATATTTACCATAATGTTCTAACTGATTAATAACAAATTTCTCTGGCTGAATTATATCAACCCATTCTGGAGCATCTTTCACAGAATACCACTCACATTTTCCTGTCTGAGGATCACAAATTACAACTCCAGTTGCTTCAGGATTACCCCAAAGAGTAGTATTTTTGTAAGTAGTTACAACCCAAAACGGATAACCTTCATCATTCAACTCAAAAGAATATTCAGTTAAACCAACTGAACGATATCCACTTGACCGAATATGACGTTTGAGATCATCTCCAAAATAGGCAGATTGCAAATAGCGAAGATGAATCTCTGAACCATCTGCTGTTGTGTTAACAAGTTTAACATCATTACTATTTGTTGCACTAACAGTAACAAAACCTGGTGTTCCACTTGAATTTGAATGCCATTTAAAGAAACCGCTATGGTCTAATGGTGCAACATAGAGCAGTTTATCATTCACCTGCTGTTTGTTTGTAAATTCACCAATATCTACTTGAGATCCAAGTGCAACATTTTCTCCAAGTTTTTTATCAGAGAGTTTTGACGCTAACTTAATATCAACAGTTGGAATCTGCGAAGTATCAATTTCAACAATATCGTTCGTAAAAGATTTATTGTCTGGTTGCCCAATTTGATTGTACATAGTTGAAGCATTAAAAAGTGAAGAACCAGCAACAAGTCCAATTATGCCACTAACAACTATCAATGCTAAAGCTATACCAGCAGGAATAAGTGTTATTCCATCCTTTCCTGAAATCCACCATCCTACAAGTATTGATAGTAACAATACACCTATAGCAATAAAACAAAAACCATCAAAATATCCCAAAGATAATGGTGGCATCCAAAGATAATATATTATCCAATATACAAATGCTACTACAGCTGTTACAACAGATTTTACAATAATCATAATTTTCCTCCTGTATTAATCTAATCTTATTGTTTTTGAGTTTCTTGTAAAAGTTGTTTTTTACCTCCTTTTGTTTAATAATAAAATATTTGAGTCTTTCACCTCCAATAAATGATTATTTAGAGTACTAATAAAAATAGTAAACTTATTATATTATAACATGAAAAGTGTTTTTGGGCAAATTATAAAAAACATAGTTTTTATTAATAAAACTATGTTTTCTTCTACTCTTATTTAATCTTTTTAAATATTTTGTCTAATACTACTAATAATTCACTTATTAGTAGTATCCCTATTATTATAACTAGAAGCCATTTTAATACTCCCCAATATCCCAATTCATTATAGTCAAGGAAGAAATATGCAAACTGCTTCGATCCTCCTATGTTATAAAAAGAACCACCTAAATTACTATAAGTATATACATATATCACATAATTTAATGGTTGTATTAGCCAAAAAATTGGATAAAAGAGCTTGAAATGCCCTTTTTCATCAAATATGATGTAATCTAATAATACTAATGTCGGAGAAACAGTATGTACCAAGAAATTGGCCAACTGCTTATTGTTAATACTATTTTGAAGAGCATCCATTTGGAAACCTCCTGGAGCTAAAGCTATATGGTAAATAATTGCTGTTATAGCAATAGTTATTACTAAGCCTCCCTTTATTAAATAGTATACATCTGTTTGATACTGTTTATTTAATAATTCTAAAACTAAAATTATTATAAAAGCAATTAAGCATATAACATTACTTTGTAATGTATAATATGACATTAATGCTCGTACAGATGATGTATTAGATAAGTTTAAAAAGATTCCGCTAATAAGAGAGAATATTGTGAACATTTTATAACAGATACTAATTATTTTCCGAGTCATAAAACGTCCTCCTTTCTTCTACTTATTATATTAAATTTATTATATCACATTAATTTTTCTTTTTGTAGAATTTTCTCTAATATTATAAAAACTGAGAAAGTATTTTCTCAGTTTAGATATTTTAATTTTTATAATTTTTTAAATATGAATCCATTTTTTCAATAAATTCAGCATTATTCTTTGTTTGTGTCATTTGAGTAATGATTTGTTCTGTTACATCTGCTACCGGTAAATTATTTAATGCTTTTCTTAATGCGAATACTGTTTCCATTTCTGGTTTAGTTAACAATAAATCTTCTCTTCTTGTTCCAGATTTATTTATATCTATAGCTGGAAAAATTCGCTTTTCTGATAGCTTTCTGTCTAAATGTACTTCCATATTACCAGTACCTTTAAATTCTTCAAATATAACATCATCCATTCTACTTCCTGTTTCTATTAATGATGTTGCTAAAATTGTTAAACTTCCACCATTTTCAATATTTCTAGCTGCTCCAAAGAATTTTTTTGGTTTATGTAATGCTGCTGGATCAAGACCACCTGATAATGTTTTTCCTGATGATGGCATTACTAAGTTATATGCTCTTGCTAATCTTGTAATACTATCTAGTAAAATTACTACATCTCTGTTATGTTCAATTATTCTTTTTGCTCTTTCTAATACCATTTCTGCAACTTTTACATGATGTTCTGGCATTTCGTCAAATGTTGAGTATATAACTTGTCCTTTTATTGAACGTTTCATATCTGTTACTTCTTCTGGTCTTTCATCAATTAGAAGTACTATTAATTCCACTTCTGGATTATTTCTAGTAATACTGTTTGCAATTTTCTTTAATAATGTTGTTTTTCCTACTTTTGGTGGAGCAACAATCATTCCTCTTTGTCCTTTTCCTATTGGTGAGATTAAATCTATTATTCTCATTGCATATTCTGTTGGTGTCGTTTCTAGTTTTAATCTTTCATTTGGATAAATTGGTGTTAATTCATCAAATCTTTTTCTTTTTGCTGCTTTTTCTGGATGTTCGCCATTTACTTCTCCAACAAAGATTAAAGATGGGAATTTTTCATCTTCTTTAGTTCTAGAAATTCCTTTGATTATATCTCCAGTATCTAGCTTAAATCTTCTAATTTGAATTGGTGAGATGTAAACATCTTTAGGACTTGATAAATAATTATCTCCTCTTAAAAATCCATATCCATCTGGCAATACTTCTAGTATTCCTTCTACTATTTCATCATCATCATTTGTTACTTTGTAATCAATTACTGCTTCTCCTACATCTTCTAATTGTTCATCATCGTTTTTGTCATATCTAATTTCTTCTTTTTCTTCTACTTGTGGTTTTGATGTTTCTGCTACTTGTTTTAATAATACAATTAGTTCATCTTTTTTTAATTTTGAAATATTTCTAATATTCTTTTCTTTAGCAAAGTTTCTCAACTCTAATAAAGTCATGTTTTCTAATTCTGACATAACTACCTCCTATATCTAATTTTTAATTTATTTTTTTTATCTAATGGATTTTTTATAGATTAAAAATAAATCCTTAAAACTTGAATGTGTTCTAAGGATTTATTTAGTGCTATCGACATAAACTCTTTCGTTTGGTAAGTACATTCCTAGTTTTTCACGTGCTAATTTTTCTATATATTCTAATGAATCTGTGTTTTTCTTTTCTTGTTCCAAATTTTGTTTGTTATCATCTAATTCTTTTTCT
Organism: uncultured Clostridia bacterium; assembly: GCA_934130975.1. Taxonomy (GTDB): domain Bacteria; phylum Bacillota; class Clostridia; order TANB77; family CAG-508; genus CAG-269. Next base: position 6,844 of record CAKOYU010000008.1, read on the forward strand.
GCAACTTCTATTTTTGACGATAAGTCTTTTATATCATCTTTATATTGAGATATGTTTATTTGTTGTTTTATCAACATAACTATCCATATTATCAATGCTATTATAAATGCATTCCTTAGTAACTTATTTTTTTTCATGTGTATACTCCAATTTCTAAAAAATTCTTACATATATATTATTCTCCATTTTTTACAAAATTCCCCTTTTTTATCTTAAGTTTTTTTGTAAATTTATTGAATAATACTGCTATTCCTGTAATAATTTTACTTATTAGGCCATATATTATTTTAAATGGTACTTTTAGTATATTTATCCAACATACCAGAATCTTAGTAAATATTTTCACAATTATATTACTAAGTGTTGTCATATATATTAGTACGCCTATTATTAAGCCTAAAAATACAAATATTCGCAATTCACCGTTGTTGAAATACCATATGCTATATAAAACTATAATTCCAGTTAAAATCCAAAATAAAATATCTTGTATATATGTTACTAGATTTGAGGTTTTTATACTTCTTCTTAAGATTCTAAAAAAATCGAACAAAATTCCTATTGCTACACCTGTTAATGAAAAAACTAAAAATAAATATGCTTGATTTTGAGCCATACTTCTGCCTTCCTATTTGAATATTTTACTTAATATTGTTCCTGTACTTTTCTCTTGTTTATTTTGACTATATGCTAAGCTTGAAATCTCTCCTTCTATTATTACTTCTGCTGTGTCTAAACTTAATTTGTTGATTCTTATATTTTCTCCTTTTACCGTCAACAATCCTAGCTCTGTATCTACCATTACTACTTGATCATCAAAGCTTAATACATCGTTTACTCCAGATACACTTAGTTTTCCTCTATTCTCTAATACTAAATTTTGTACTATATTGGGATTGACATTTATATTCATATTTTTTCTTTCATCTATCATATGCTTTCATCCTTTCGTATATAAATTTTCTATACTAAATTATAATATGCAAAAAATCCTCTAAATAGAACTAATTGAGTATAAAAAGAAGATGCTAATTAAAGCATCCTCTCGTTCTTTTTATTTTAGTCTTTCTTCAATGCTTTTTAGCATCTCTTGATATTTATCTAGTTTAGCTTTTTCTTCGTTTATTTTGGCTTCTGGAGCTTTATTAACGAATCCTGGATTAGCTAACATCTTACTTGCTCTTTCGATTTCTGCTACAACTTTTTTCTTTTCATCTTCAAGACGTTTTTTCTCTTCTTCAACGTCAACTAATTCTTCAAAAGGAATATAAACTTCCATTCCATTTGAAATAATTGAAATAGCATTTTGAGGAATATTATCTTTATTGTCTTGAATTGCAATTTCGTTTGCAAATCCTAATTTTTCGATAAAGGCCTTAGATTGTTCAATATCTTTATTATATTCAGTTGTAACAAAAATTAATTTTGCTTTTTTGCTTGGATGTACATTCATATTTGCTCTAACATTTCTAATTTGTGTTATAACATCTTTTAAATTTTCTATAAAGTCTTTACTTGTATCATATTCTATTGAATTATTTGCTTTTGGCCAATCTGAAACCATCAAATCTGTATCATCAGGATTTACTAATTTAGAATATATTTCTGATGTTATAAATGGCATAAATGGATGTAGCAATTTTAAGCTGTTTCTAAGTACATAATTTAATACATAACATACTTGTGCTTTTTCTTGCTTATTTTCGCTGTATAGTCTTGATTTAGCCATTTCTATATACCAGTCACAGAATTCATTCCATATAAAGTTATAAATATTTTCAAGTGCCACACCTAAATCATAATCATTGATATTTTGTGATACTGTTTTTATCAAATTATTTAATTTATTTAGTATCCATCTATCTTCAACTCTTAAATCTTTTTCTTCTTTAATGTCATCTTCTAATGAATTAATTACGAATTTTGATGCATTCCATAATTTATTAGCAAAATTTGATGCTTGGTCTAGTTTTTCTGGCATGTATTTAATGTCATTTCCTGCAGAAGTTCCATATAATAATGAAAATCTTAGTGCATCAGTACTATATTTATCAACTATATCTAATGGATCAATTCCATTTCCTAATGATTTTGACATTTTTCTACCTTGGCTATCTCTTACTATTCCATGTATTAGTATATCACTAAATGGCTTTTCATTCATTAATTCTAAGCCTGAGAAAATCATTCTTGCTACCCAGAAGAATATTATATCATATCCTGTTACTAATACATTTGTTGGATAGAATGTTTTTAAATCTTCTGTTTCATGTGGCCAACCTAATGTTGAGAATGGCCATAATGCTGAACTGAACCATGTATCTAATGAGTCTTCATCTTGATGTAATTTGGTTGAACCACATTTTTCACATTTCTCTGGTGCTGTTTTACTTACATTGATATGTCCACATTCATCACAATAGTATGCAGGAATTCTGTGTCCCCACCATAATTGACGAGATATGCACCAATCTTGAATATTTTCCATCCAGTTAAAATATGTTTTTTCATATCTTTTTGGAATGAACTTAATATCATCTTCTTTTACTGCTTTTATTGCTGGTTCTGCAAGTTCTTTCATCTTTACAAACCATTGTTCAGATATTCTTGGTTCTATTGTATTGTGACATCTATAGCATTTTCCTACATTGTGAGTATAGTCTTCTGTTTTTACAAGTGCTCCTAGTTCTTCTAACTTTTTAACTATTAGTTTACGCGCTTCTAATGTTGTTAAACCTTTATATTCTGGAACTAAATCTCCCATTATTGAACTATCATCAAATACTTCTACAATTTCTAAGTTGTTTCTTAGTCCTGCTTGATAGTCATTCATGTCATGTGCTGGTGTGATTTTTACACATCCTGTTCCAAATTCTTTTTCTACAAAGTCATCTGCAATTATTGGAATTTCTTTATTCATTATTGGTAGTATACATGTTTTTCCTACAATGTCTTTATATCTTTCATCATCTGGATGTACTGCTACTGCTATATCTCCAAGCATTGTTTCAGGTCTTGTTGTTGCTACAATTACATATTTGTCTGTGCCTTTTATTTGATACCTAATATGCCATAAATGTGATGCTTCTTCTTCAAATTCTACCTCTGCATCTGATATTGATGTATGACATGATGGGCACCAATTTATCATTCTTGTTCCTTTATAGATTAAACCTTTATTATATAAGTTTACAAATTGCTCTAAAACTGCTTCTGATAAACCTTCGTCCATCGTAAATCTAGTACGGTCCCAATCACATGAACATCCGAGTCTACGTTGTTGTTTTTGGATTGTTCCTCCATATTCTTTTGTCCATGCCCAAGCTCTTTCTAAAAATTGTTCTCTTGTGATATCAGCTTTTGTTAATCCTTCTTCTTTTTTCATTTTTTCTACAACTTTTACCTCTGTTGCTATTGCAGCATGGTCAGTTCCTGGAATCCATAATGTGTTGTATCCACACATTCTTTTATACCTTATTAATACATCTTGTAATGTTCCATCTAATGCATGTCCCATGTGTAACTTTCCTGTTACATTTGGTGGTGGCATTACTATACAATAACTTTCTTTTGTTTTGTCCATTGATGGCTTAAAGTAACCTTTTTGTTCCCATTCTTTATATAATTTTTCTTCAAACTCTTTTGGATTATATTTATCATTTAGTTTTCTTTCACTCATATTTCCATTTCCTTTCTTTTAAAAAATTTTACATTGTACTTACAAGAAAATATTTCATTTGGTTCTAATTGTTTTATATTTTCTTTGTCTTTAAAAATTTGATTACTATCAATTCTATCTGCTGTATTCTGCCATGGTTCTATACAGACGAAAGGTGCTCCTTTTTTTGACCATAGTGCCAGATATGGAAAGTCTGTAAAATCAAATTCTAATATTTTTTGATTTGTTTCTCTATTTTGCAAAGTAACTTTATTTGATTTTATATTTTTCATTATTATTGCATCATTGTCAAATATATTAGCTGTTAGATGTATTTTGTTATTTTCTAAAATATTGTTTGCTTTTTCTGTATCTATTAATCCAGTTTTTAATTTTAAGAATTCTATTTTATCTTCTTTTTCTTCAAATACTATTTCATATTGTCCTGTACTATAATCACAACTAAATGCTGGATGCCCTCCTAATCCAAAATATATTTTTTTATTGTCTATGTTTTTTACTTGATATTCTACTTGTAGAGTATCTTCTATTATTTGATATATTACATGTAATTCGAATTTATATGGATATTTTTTTAGTGTTTCTTCATTATATGTTAATATATAATGATTTTCTTCAATTTGGTTAAATTCCATGTCTCTTGCAAAACCATGTTGCGACATTTCATATATTTGTCCTTCTATTTCTGTTTTCGAGTCTTTTATTTGTCCTACTATTGGAAATAGTACTGGTGATTGTCGGTTCCAAAATGTTTTTCCATCAAATAACATTTCTTTTCCATTATGTTGAATACTTGTTAATTCTGCTCCTTGTTTTTTGGTTTTGATTTTTAACATCTTTTTCTCTCCTTTCTGCTACGAAAAAATAACTCGCCTATATGCTTATTTGCATAAGGGCGAGTTTATATCTCACGGTACCACCTTAATTATTATCTATTTTATTTTTGGATAACATCTCATTTTGCTTTAACGCAGCATACGGATAATCTTAAGTTTATTGTCAGATTATCAACTCCAAAGCTACCTTCCATTTACCTTTGTTTAAGAAGCTCCCAGCCTATGACTTCTTTTCTCTGCAAAATAAGTATAAATGTACTCCTCTTTTTCTTCGTTTTTATTATTATGCCAATATATTATCATATTATTATGTGAATTGCAAGTGTTTCAAAAAAAATTCTCTAGCTAAGCTAAAGAATTTTTTATAATTAAAATGCTCTTCTAAATAATTCTATAAAGTCTTCTCTTGAAACTTCTCTTGGATTACCAGGTTTGCAAGGGTCTTGCATAGCTTTATCAGCTAACATTCCAAAATCTTCTTCTCTTGCCCCAACCTCTCTAACTGTTTGAGTAATTCCAACTGATTTAGAAAGTTCAGAAATCATCCATACAAATGTATTTATAACATCTTGGTCATTTAAATGTTCTGCATCAGGTCTACCAATTTCGCATAAGATTTCTCTAAATCTTTGTGCTGTTGCAGAATCTTCTCCATTAAATCTCATAACTGTTGGTAATAAAATTGCATTTGCTAAACCATGTGGTGTATCATAAACAGCTCCTAATTGATGTGCCATTGAATGTACAATTCCTAAACCTACATTTGAGAATCCCATTCCAGCAATGTATTGAGCTAGTCCCATTTTTTCAACTGCTTCTTCATCTTTCTCATTTACAGCTGCTGGTAAATACTTAAAGATTAATTTAATTGCTTGCATATGGAACATATCTGACATTGTGTTGTGTGCTTTTGTGATATATCCTTCTACTGCATGTGTTAATGCATCCATTCCTGTTGCTGCTGCAATTGATTTTGGCATAGATGCCATTAAATCTGAATCTACAATTGCTAATATTGGAACATCATGTGGATCAACACATACCATTTTAACTTCTCTTTCTTCATCTGTTATTACATAATTTATTGTTACTTCTGCTGCTGTTCCTGATGTTGTTGGTAATGCTATTATTGGCATACCTCTGTTTTCTGTATTGGATGCACCATTTAATGATACTATATCTGCTCTGTCTGGGTTTGTCATAACTATTGATATTCCTTTAGCTGTATCAATACTTGATCCTCCTCCAACTGCTACTATAACATCTGCACATGCTTTTTTGCATGCTTCTACACCATCTAATACATTTTTGATTGTTGGGTTTGGTTTTACTTCTGAATATACTTCATAAGCTATTCCTGCTCTATCTAATACTTCTGTTACTCTTGCTGTTACTCCGCATTCAAATAATGCTTTGTCTGTTACTACTAATACCTTATTGAATTTTCTTTTACGAATTTCCTCTGGTAATTCTTCTCTTGCTCCTTTTCCAAAATATGATGTTTCATTTAAAACAAATTTGTTTACTGACATATTTTTTCACTCCTTCTTTTGATTTTTTAAAATTTCTTTTGAATTTATATAAAAAGTTTTTAAACTTGTTATATCATTTTAATTTTCTGCATAATCTGATGGAATATCGAATATCGAATCATCAACATCTTGCGTTATATTAATTTTTAATAATTCGGTATCTTCTCCATTTATTGTTTTTATATATACTAGATTATCTTTTTTATCAAAATAAAATCTAGTTTTTACTTCATTTTCGTCAATATTTAAAGTATTAGATATCATAAATATTGAGCTCCCATTATATTCTTCGTAATTATATTTTTTTCCTCTGACCTTTTCATTTCCTCTTGAAAAGTCTTTATTCATTATTTCTTTTATTCCATCTAATAAAATTGTTTGATCAACATTATTTTCTTCGTAAACATAATATTCTTTTCTGTCATGTAAAATCAAATACGTATTATTATCTTTTATTAAAGTTGTTGTATGACTTTGTGTTGAGTTTTCTCCTTCTTTTGAATATTGATCTATAATTGTTTTATCGCCTTTTTGAGCCATAATTATTTTATTATTATTATTTCGTTCCATTTGAAAGCAATATGATTGACTTCCTTTTAAATTTTCATATATTTTCGCTAATTTCTGCTCATCACTACTCTTATTATTTATTATTTTACTTATTACAAATATTATTCCTATAATAACTAATATTACTAAAATTAGATTTATTCCTTTGTTTTTTTTCATTTTTATCCGACCTTCCAGTTTCTATATTCTTTGATATTATACCAATAATATTTTTTGTTTACAATATTTTTTGACAATTTTTTTTACTTTTAAAATTACTATTATTTACAATTTATAACAAATATATATTTAACGAAATTGTGAGTTGTAAATAATAGTAATCTTGGTAAATAAAAAAGGCACAGTGGATTTCAACTGCACCTTTCAAATTTATATGATTCTTATGTGTTTATTGTTTTAGCATTGTATAGAAATCATTACCTGAAATAACACCTTTTTCTTCAAGAATACTAGAGATTTCTTCAATAATCTTAATATTTTTTCTAATAATTTCTTTTGCCTCATTATAAGCTTCAAAAATCATTTTATTTGTTTCTTCGAAAACAATTGTCTTTGTTCGTTCATCTGTCTCATTAGAAATAGTAAATGATATAGGTCCTAACTTTTCAGACATACCATATTTGATAATATAGTCTTGTGCTATTTTCCATGTCTGTTTCATATCAGTTTCTGATCCAATTGATATATATCCTAAAATCACTTCTTCAGCTGCTCTACCACCCAAATTACAAACAATATCTTTTTTTAGCTTAGAAGAACTAATAGAATTCATGTCATCACCTACAAACCATGTATGTCCTTCCATAATTCCTCTAGGAATAATAGAAATTTCTCTTATTTCTTTTTGGCTAGTAAATGCATGCCCAAGTTCATGAATTGCTGTTATATGCTTTTCTTCATCAGATTGATTTGAATCTGATTTATTGCCAAACAAGACATTCCGAATAGCTTCATCCATATCTTCTGGACAAATACAACAATGATTATTCCTAAGTTGTAATATTACAGCTTCATTAAGAATGTTTTCTAAATATGCTCCTGAATATCCACAAGTAACCTTAGCAATATCTTTTAAATTTACTTCATTAGATAATTTTTTGTTTCTAGCATGTACTTTAAGAATTGCTTCCCTTTCTTTTAAATTTGGTAAATCTATATCAATGATTCTGTCAAATCTACCAGGTCGCGTAAGTGCTTCATCAAGCATATCTGGATAATTTGTTGCTGCTATAAAAACAACTCCATCTCTCGGTTCAAAGCCGTCAAGGCAAGTAAGTAATTGTATCAGTAATGTATTCTCATATCCTTGAGTATTTTTTGACCTAGAAGTAGCAATAGCATCAATTTCATCAAAAAAAATAATACATGGTGAATTTTCTTTTGCATATTCGAAAATTGCTTTTAGTTTTTTCTCAGAATTCCCTACTAATTTATTTAATATTTCTGTTGAAGAATACTGAATAAATGGTATATCAAGCTCTCCAGCTAACGCTCTAGCAAGAATTGTTTTTCCTGTTCCTGGTTCACCTTTCAATAAAATGCCAGAAGGAATTTTAGCTCCATTTTCTATATATTTATCAACATTTAAAATACTATCTGCAACTTCAAACATTGACTCTTTTACATATTGCATTCCTGCAATATCACTATACCTCATACTTTCATTTTCTACAATATGATTTTGAATATCTTCCTCAAAGTCATTATCCATTTCTCCAAATTGATTTTGAATATTGTCTTGAAAATCTTCTTCTATTTCATCTTCAATGATAACACAATCTTTTGAATTTTTTTTATTATAAGTGGACTCATCATCATCTTCACAAATAATTTCAACTAATTTTATAAGAATTGATCCTAATATAATAATTTGAATAATATCAATAAAATCCCCGAACTTAAAATGATAAGATATTTCTATATCGCACTTTAAGTTATTATTTAAATTTTGTTGCTTAGTAAAAAAATCAACAAAACTTTTCGAATCTAGAACTTGTGCAACTTCCCGTACTTCTTTGTTCTCTTCGTCTAAAAAATTAACAGTTACTCTATCTGTTCTGTCATCTATATCAATACTCGTGATTTTCTGTGGTTCATTCTCTATCATATCTATAAGTTTAGAATATTCAACATTAGGTATATTGCACATAACATTTGTACTTTTACATATTATTAGATATACACAACATATTATTGATACAATTGTTAGCATTTTTTTAAATTTGCGTTTCATATAGTCCATTCCTCCTTGTATTTGCTAATAAGTTAAATCATATAAATTTTTCAATGTTCAAACATCAACAATTATACCATATTCTTTAATCAATGTCAAAATGCTTGTTTGCAAAAATATCATAATTAAATGGCAATTGTAAGGTTTTTATTTAAAACGGATCTTCAATTTCAAATTCAATTGGTTCCTGTTCTAATAATTTTAATTGTTCTTCTGTTAAATACTTCTTATCTATAACAACACTCAAAACAAATTCATTAAAGAAATTATCATTCATTATATAGTACCCATTTACTTTTCGTTTGTCTCCATAGCTATCTTCAATTTTCCATCTTTGTGGCTTATCATGAATTAAATTAACTCCTGTAAAAATCATCGTATGGTGCATACTAATATCATACAAATTTAATGCTTCTTCTTTTGATAATGTATTTAAATCTAATGTATCCTTATAATTATATAATCTAATATCTAATATTCCTGATTTTATGTCTCTGAATTTCAAAACATGTGCTCCCATACAAACAGGAATTTTATCTTTTAATTGCTTTATTGTTAATTTTTTCAAATCCTCAATCGGTAAATTTATATATTCAACATAAGAATTTTTGTAAATATTTCCTGCATATTTTTTTCTATATACTTTATAATATTCTTTATTGTACATAGGCATATTTCCTATTTGTACAAAATTTTCTAACTTTAAATCTAAAAATTTATTTTTAAATTCAATTGGTGTTAAAGATTCTATTCTTTTATATTTGCCGTTTTTATCTTTATATTCATAGTTGAATTTTGTTACTGGTTCTCCTAATATCTTACACAACAAAATATAATTTTCTTGTAAAAATTTATTTTTAGCTTCTCTTAATAAATTTATATTACTTCCATGTTTCTTCAAGTCTAATAATTTTATAATATCTTTTTTTACTTTTTCAGTATATAAATACTCCACTTTTTCATAATTTGTACTTTCAACTACATTGGGATTATACGAATATGGAAGTATTCCATATTTATTTACAATACTTACAAACCATTTCCAGTATCCTCCTTCTGAAACACAATATTTTATAATACTTTCTTTATAAAGATAATCAAACTCGATATTCTTTAGATTTATTATGTTTTCATAAGCATTGTTTGACTTTTCTAACTTATCAAAAAAAGCAATATGATTATTAGATAATTCTAAATTCATAACATCTATGTTCAAATTTTTAGATATATTATATTTTATTAAATTCAATCCGCCAAAAATCCAACATCTTAAACTATCTTGTTGATTATATCGTTTGCTCTCTGGCAATTCGATATTAAAAACTGGTTGATTTTCTATTATAATGTCTCTATTAATGCAGGCATTCTCCAAGCCATTTTTAGTTATAGCATTTTCTATTATTTTATTTGTTTTATTCGAATTATAAATTTCTTTAAATTTTTTGATTTGTTCTAATGATATTTGACTATCAATTTCACTCATTTCATCCACCCCACTTGGTTATTTATAAGAAAAAAATTTACTTTTGTTCTGGCTCAACATGTTCTAATGTTCCAGGTATCATTTTATCAACAAAAACAACCCCATCAAGGTGATCACATTCATGAGCAATTGCCTGAGCTAATAAATCTTTAGACTTAATTGTTATTTTCTTTCCGCTTCTATCTAAAGCTTCAACTACAACCTCTTTAGGTCTAATCATCTTAGCATATTGATTTGGAAAACTTAAGCAACCTTCTTCGACCTCTTGTTCGCCTTTAGTTTTAGTTATTTTAGGATTAATAAGAGTTATAACACCATTACCATCATCAATATCAATAACTACAACTCTTTTTAATACACCAACTTGTACAGCTGATAAACCTACACCATTATATTTATACATTGTATCAATCATATCATCTATTAATGTTTGAATTTTATCATCAATTACTTCGACTTCTCTTGATTTTTTTCTTAGTATTTCATCTTTTTCATATCTTAGATTTCTTATTGCCATTTCTATTCCCTTACCTTTCTTTTCAACTATTAAATCATATTATTAGGATTAACATCTACACTAACTCTAGTATTCTTATAATTTGAATTATAAAACTTTCTTAAACAAGTATTTAAAACATTATTGGCCGTTTCTGTTATATTCCCCTTAATAATAATTCTCCATCTATATCTATTTTGAATCTTATCAATAGGAGAAGGCATAGGTTTTAACACATTAAACTCTTGTCCATTCAAATTAGCCTTTAAATAATTATAGACTTTAGTAGATGCGTCCATTATTTCTTTTTCTGATAGGCTATTAAACCCAATTAATATTATATCGCAAAATGGCGGATATTTCAACTGTTCTCTTAAAGCAATTTCAGTATTGTAGAACATTTTATAATCTTGTTTTTGTGCACAAATAATACTAAAATTATCTGGATTATAAGTTTGTATTATAACCTTTCCATCTAGTTGTTCTCTCCCTGCTCTGCCTGCAACTTGAGTTAGAATTTGGAATGTTCGTTCATTTGCTCTATAATCATCTATATTAAAACTACTATCTGCTGCAATTACACCAACTAAAGTTACATTCGGAAAATGATGTCCTTTTACAACCATTTGTGTACCTATTAAGATATCTATATTTTCATCCTTGAATTTATTTAATATTTCCTCATGAGAATTTTTCTTTGTTACAGTATCTATATCCATTCTTATTGTAGCTGCTTCTGGAAATATTTTATTTATTTCTTGCTCAAGCTTTTGAGTTCCTGTTCCGAAATATCTAATTTTATCACTATGGCATTCAGGACAAATTGTTACTACATTTTCTTCATATCCACAATAATGACATTTTAATTTATTCTCTGTTTTATGATATGTCATACTTATATTACAATTTTTACACTTTACAGTATAACCACATTCTCTACACATTATAAAAGTTGAAAAACCTCTTCTATTTAAAAATAAAATTGTTTGTCTTTTCTCTTTTAAATTTTGCTCTATTTCATCATGCAATTTTACACTTAACATTGATCTATTTCCATTTGCAAGTTCCATTTTTAAATCTACTATTTCTACTTCTGGTAATTTTGAATTATTAGCTCTTTTAGTTAATTCTAACAAAGTTATTTTTCCTTGTCTTGCTTTATAATACGTAACTAGATCTGGAGTAGCACTTCCTAGCACTAATGGACAATCATTTTCTTTAGCAATTTTCTTTGCTATCTCTTTTGCATCATATTTAGGAATTGCCTCTGATTTATATGAACTATCATGTTCTTCATCTATTATGATTATTCCAATATTTTCTGTTGGAGCAAATATTGCAGATCTTGCACCAATGATTATTTTGGCTTTTCCTTCCTTTATTTTATTCCACTCATCATATCGTTCACCTATAGATAATTTACTGTGTAAAACGGCAATCTCGTCTTTATTAAAGCGTGCTATAAATCTATCTATCATCTGTGGTGTTAATGATATTTCAGGTACTAGTACAATTGCTGTTTTATTTTGTTCCAATGCTTTACCTATTAACTGCAAATAAACCTCTGTTTTTCCTGAACCTGTTACTCCATATAGTAAAAATTGTTCATAGCTATTAGTTGTTATATCTAATGCTACTTTATTATAAGCATTTTGTTGCTCTTCTGTAAGTTTTAAATTTTCTGTTTTCTCTATTTTTTTATTTGCAAGAGGATTTCTTTCTATTTTCTTTTCTATAATTTCTACATAACCATTTTTTTCTAATGTTTTTACTATTGCTCTACTTCCATCTGTAAATAATTCTATTTCTGGTACTGTTGCGCCTTCATTATTCTTTAAGAATTGTAATATCTTTTTCTGCTTTTCTGATTTAATTTTTCTCATTTCTATGTCAAATTGAATTTCATCAATATCTTTTTTTAAATATACTGCATTTATTGTTTTATCTTGTACGTTTTTTTCTGCTTTTTTATTTTTGGTGCCTGGTGTCAACATTTGTTTGATACAATCTGATACATTACAGAAGTATCGTTTTGCCATCCATTTTGCAAGTTCTATTTGCTTTTCTGTTAAATTATGTTTTATTTTTACAATTTCTTTTACTTCATATGTCGTATTTTCTTTTATTCCTATAACATATCCTTCTTCTAGTGTACTTGATTTTCCAAATGGTACAAGTACTGTACTTCCTATCATTATTAGTTCTTCTAATTCTATAGGCACTTTATAATCAAATGTTCGGTTTAGTCTTTTTGCTGTTCGGTTTATTATTATTTCTGCTATCATATTTGATTAGAAGCCTCCTTTTCGTATTTTCGATTATATCTTATCATATTTTTTGTTTTTTTGCATTATTTTGATACTAAAAATAAAAAAGAATAGGTATGGTATTCCTATCCTTCCAATTTTTCATCCTCTAATCTTTTTTCATTTTCAATAATAGTCATAATAACTTGAACAGTTTTCTCAAAATCATCATTTTTAATAACATAATCATAAAGTTTAATTTTGTCCTCTTCATATTCCAATCTACCAAGTCTAACTTCAATATCTTGAATATTATCTCCTCTTTCTATTAAACGTCTTTTTAATTCTTCTTTTTCAACTTTCAAGAAAATTGTTACTATTCTAGTATCATTTCCTAATACTTTTAAAAGATTTTCAGTTCCATTTACTTCTATATCTTTTACTATTATCTTACCTTCTTTAATTTTATTTCCCATTAGTTCTCTTGAAGTTCCATAATAATTTCCATGATGTAAATCATATTCATAAAAATCATTATTACGAATCTTTTCTTCAAATTCTTCTTTACTTATAAAATGATAAGGATCTCCTTCTAATTCTCCTATTCTCATTTCTCTTGAAGTAAAAGATGGTAATGTAACTATATTAGGCATTCTTTGCATTAATTCTTTTTTTATTGTATCTTTTCCTGCTCCAGATACTCCTGATAATATTACTAACACTATTCTTCTCCTCTTTCTATTGCATCTTCTTTTGCTTCATCTGGTTCGATAATTTCTACTTCACCTTCTGCAATTTCATTAGCAGCAAGAGTTACTGGTGATTCTTCTTTTACTTTTGTTTTTACTTCAGCTCCACTTGCAATTTGTCTAGCTCTTTTTGAAGTTGCTATTACTAATTCATATCTGTTTTTTGCTTTAGTTAATAATTCTTGTACACTTGGTTTTACCATCATAATTAATCGCCTCCATTCATAATTATTTTATTCTTCTGCAACTACTGGTGCAGGTGTTATATCTTTATCTACTCTACCAGCGACTGTTTCTGGTTGTACAGCAGATAGTATAATATGTCCAGAATCCATTATCAATACAGCTCTAGTTCTTCTTCCACATGTAGCATCAACAGCAGTTTTTCCATCTTTAGCTTCTTGTATCATTCTTTTTATTGGAGCTGAATCAGGACTTACTATTGCTACTATCTTGTTTGCAGCTATTATATTACCAAAACCAATATTTACTAATTGCATTCTCATCATCCTTTCTGTTGTAATTATTCAATATTTTGAACTTGTTCTCTTATGTCTTCTAATATTGTCTTTATATCTATTACTCTATTAGTTATTTCAAGATTATTTGCTTTTGAGCCTATTGTGTTTGTTTCTCTATTCATTTCTTGAATTAAGAAATCCATTTTCTTTCCAGTTGGTTCTTTTGAGTTTATTATCTCTTTTAATTGAGAAATATGACTTCTTAGTCTTGTGACTTCTTCTTCTACTGAACATTTATCTGCATATATTACAATTTCTTGCATTAACCTTGATTTGTCTAATTCTTCTGTTTTTAGTATTTCTTTTATCCTTGTTTCTAATTTTACTACATATTCTCGAATAAGTCCAGTAGATAAGCCGAAAATTTCTTCATTTTTCTCTTCTATTTGTGATATTTTAGCTAATATGTCGCCAGAAATTCGATTTCCTTCACTTTGTCTCATCTCTATTAAGTTATTCACTGCATTTTCTACTACTTGTAATAGCTCTGATTTTATTTGTTCTTCATCTATATTGCTTTTTACTATCACAACATCTGGTAATTTTGTAATTTCAGTTACATCTATATTTGTTGATAAATTTTCTTCTTGTGCTAAATCTTTAAAACTATCTATATACATTTTGGCAAGCTCTTTGTTAATTTTTATTTCATTATCATCTTTGTTAAAGTTTTCGAAAGTTATTAAAACATCTACTTTTCCTCTTTTTAATTTTGATGTAATTAGTTTTCTTACATCATCTTCTAAATAACTAATACTTCTAGGAAGTCTTATATTTGTATCTATATATTTGTGATTTACAGTTTTTATTTCTACTTGATATTCTCTTAAATTTATGGATAAACTACTTTTTCCATATCCAGTCATACTTTTTATCATTTTTATTTTCCTTCTTCTTTTTTATTTTTTCTTTTAGAAACTTTTTTTATTGGCTCATCTTTAACAATTTCTTTTATATCGCTTAAGCTCTTTAATTTATCTTGTTGTTCTTTAGTATATAATACTGCTGATTTTAATATATAATATATTCCTATAAAATTTGCTCCTGCTAATGTATAAACTTGTATACTGTAATTAAATAATTTTGCCATATGTTGTGTTAATAATATAAATACTGCCATTGCCAAAAATTCTATACCATTAGTAAATATTAATTCATCTGATTTTCTAAATGATATTTCCATAATTACAATAGATATTCCAAGAAAAAATAAACTTGAAATATGTATGTAATTATTTAGATTAATTCCACTAAATTTTGAATATTGTGTACTAATAAATACAAAATATATGACAGTTATTATTGCATATGTTAAATTTATAACTATGTTTTGTGTTAGTATATTTTTGACTTTTTCCATTTTTGTAAAATCCTTTCTTTAAACATTTTGTTCTAATTCGTACATAATAATACTAAGTACATTTAATGCAACTGTTTCTGTTCTTAATATTCTATTTCCTAATGTTACGATTTTAGCTCCATTTTGTTTTAATAGTTCTACATCCTTTTCTTCCAAACCACCTTCTGGTCCAATAACAATTGCAATTTTTATTTTATTATTTGTTTTAACTTTTTCTTTTAATTTTAAAAGCTCGTGTTTTATTGTGTTTTCTTTTTCATTTTCATATGCTACTATTACACTATCATATTCTTTAATTAATTGATTGACTTTTTCTATATTAATTATATTCTTTATTTCTGGTATTGTATTTCTTCCACTTTGTTTTGCAGCACTTTCGGCAATTTTTTGCCATCTAGTTATTTTTTTTGTTTCATCTTTAGTGTCTATCTTTACTACACATCTTTTCATCGCTACTGGAATAATTGCATTTACTCCTAATTCTACAGATTTTTGAATTATTAGTTCCATTTTATCTGCTTTAGGTAATCCTTGATATATATCTACTGATATTTTATTGTCATCTTTTTTTAATTCTTCTATAATTTTAGTCAAAATACTTTTATCTTCTAACTTTTCAATTTCACATGTATATGATTTTTTAGTGTCTTGATTACATATTTCTAGCTTATCTCCTATTTGTTTTCTAAGCACATTTTTTATATGTTTTATATCTTCTCCTAATATCTCTATTGTTTTTTCTTTTACTTGTTCATTTCTTACAAAAAATCTTGGCATATTTTTCTCCTTCAATGCATTTATTATATTACTTTTTTTATTCTTTTGCAAGAAGAAGTTTATTTCTAGTCTCTATACTTTCAATTGCTATCATTTTATTATTATCAATCAAATATTTTGTAGTATTATCTATAATAAGTAATAAAGCCTTATCCAAGTCTATCTTAGCTAATTTTCTTTCAGGTTCAATATCAAATTTTTCTGATTTTCTTGTTACTTCCACTTTATCAGAAACATAAATTATTTTTGCAAGTATATCCATCTCTGGACTTGTTGTTGTATGATATTCTATTGCTTTTGCAATTTGTTCACTCACGCCATATTTCTTTTTTGCTATATCTGCACCTATTTTTCCATGTAGAATTTTAACATTTAATCTCTCAAATTCAGTTATTTTAATATTATTTTCTTTAACATATTCTAACATTTCTTCTTTATTCATTTCTTTAGCATTATCATGTAATAAACCAGCTAATTTTGCATTTTCTACATCTGCATTATATATTTTTGCTAACTCTCCTGCCATATTCATTACACCTATTGAATGCTCATATCTTCTTTCTGATAGTATTTGTTTTAAATCATTTTTTACTTTTTCTATTATTTCTTCCACTTCTTCACCATTTCCTTATAAAATATTTAAAACCGTGAATTATTTGCCCAGAATTGGGAATTAAAATTCACGGTCTATATTTCAGAATTATTTTAACCATTCTGGATTTGCTAAATACCAATCTATTGTTTTTACAATTCCATCTTCAAATTTTGTTTCAGGTTCCCAACCTAATTCTGTTTTTATTTTTGTTGGATCTATTGCATATCTGTAATCGTGTCCTTTTCTATCTGCAACATGTTCAATTAAATCTTCTGATTTTCCTAAACGTTGTAATATAAGTTTTACAATTTCAATATTTCTCTTTTCATTGTGTCCACCTATATTATATCTTTCTCCTGCTCTACCATTGTGGAATACCATATCAATTGCCTTACAATGATCTTCTACATATAACCAATCTCTAATATTATTTCCTTCACCATATACAGGTAATTTTTCGTCATTTAAAGCTAATTTAATCATATGTGGTATTAATTTTTCATTGTGTTGATATGGTCCATAGTTATTTGAACAGTTAGTTACAGTTACATTCATTTTATATGTTGTGTGGTATGCTAGTGCAACTAAATCTGAACTTGCTTTAGATGATGAATATGGGCTACTTGGTTGAATTGGTGATGTTTCTGTAAAATATCCTGTTTCTCCTAATGCACCATATACTTCATCTGTTGAGATATGTACAAATTTATTTTCTGAACCTTCTCCCCATGCTCTTCTAGCTGTTTCTAGTAATGTATGTGTTCCTAATACATTTGTTTTTGTAAATACAAATGGTGTTTTTATACTGTTGTCAACATGTGATTCTGCTGCAAAGTGAATAACTCCATTAATTTGATATTTTTCAAATATTTCTTGCATTTTTTCAAAATCACATATATCTGCTTGTACAAATGTAATTTTGTCTTTTACTTTATCTAAATTTGCAAGATTTCCTGCATATGTTAATTTATCTACTACTATTATGTTATAGTCAGGATGTTTATTTACGAAATATTCTGCAAAGTTTGCTCCTATAAATCCTGCTGCTCCTGTTACCATTATATTTTTCATTTTTGTTTTCTCCTTTATTTTAAATTTTCAAATAAGTTTGTTGCTTTTAATTCTTTTAATGATGGCCATTTTGCATCTTTTTCAGATGTTAATAAGTCTTCTGGTTTTAAGTCGCCCATAGGCCATTCTATTCCTATATCAGGGTCGTCAAATTTTAAACCACCTTCTGCTTCGTGATTATATATATCATCACATTTATAAGCAAATTCTGCTTCATCTGATAATACTAAAAATCCATGTGCAAATCCCTTTGGAATCATAAACATTTTTTTATTTTCTTCTGTTAGGATTACTCCTTCCCATTTTCCATATGTTTTGCTTCCTGGACGTAAATCTACTGCAACATCAAATACTTCACCTTTAATACATCTTACTAATTTTGCTTGTGTATTTTCTTTTTGGAAATGTAATCCTCTTAAAACACCTTTTTTAGATTTTGATTGATTGTCTTGTACAAAATCATAATCTAATCCTATTTCAGCAAAATCAGCTTTGCTGTATGTTTCCATGAAATATCCTCTATTGTCTCCAAATACTGTTGGTTCTATTATACATACCCCATCTATTAAAGTATCTATTCTTTTAAATTTTCCCATTTTTCATCTTCCTTTCGTATTTTCTACTACTATATCATATAAAATTTGTAATTTCAATATTATTTTTATATTTTTTGCATAATAAAAAGAGCATTTCTGCTCTTTTATTTTATAAACTAAAATCAAATATACCACTGTCAAATACATCGTAAAAAGCATCTTGTTTATTTAATACATTAAATAAATGTTCTCCATAAGCTGATTTTTTATATTTATTTGCAGCTTTTTCTAATTCTTTTCTAGTTATCCAATGATTTTTGTATGCAATTTCTTCCAAGCATGCTATTTGTGTTCCTTGACGTAATTCAATTGCTTTTACAAAGTCAGATGCATCTGATAATCTGTCTGGTGTTCCTGTATCAAACCAGGCATAACCATCTCCCAAAGGAATTACTTTTAATTTTCCTTCTTCCATATATTTTTTGTTTACATCTGTGATTTCTAGTTCTCCTCTTTCAGATGGTTTTATTTTTTGAGCAATGTCCACAACTGAATTATCGTAAAAATATAAACCTGGTACTGCTAAATCAGATTTTGGAACTTTTGGTTTTTCTTCTATAGATATTGCATTACCACGTGAATCTATCTCTACTACACCATAAGTCTCTGGATCTTTTACTTGATATCCAAAAATCACTCCGCCTTCTTCAACTCTATTAGCAGCTTTTAATACTCTTTCTATTCTTGAACCATATATCATATTGTCTCCTAATACAAGTGCAACATTATCATCACCGATAAAATCTTTTCCAAGGATAAACGCATCTGCTAAGCCAACTGGCTTTTCTTGTATTGCATATTCAAATTTTATTCCTAATTGTGAACCATCACCTAATAAGTCTTTAAATCTATCTATATGAACAGGAGTAGAAATAATAAGTATTTCATTAATACCTGCCATCATTAATGCTGACAATGGATAATAAATCATTGGCTTATCATATACTGGTAATAATTGTTTTGATATTGCAGAAGTTATTGGATACAATCTTGTTGCACTTCCTCCTGCTAGTATTATTCCTTTTCTCTTTTTCATAACTAACCCTCCATTTTTTTACCATTAATAATATTACTACTTTTTTTATAAATTGTCAAGCTTTTTTATCAAATTATGTTAAATAGTCATATTTTTTGTCTCTTCTAAATATCTTTTTAAACCATCTTTCCAATCTGGTATTTTTATTCCGCATACTTCTAATTTTGATTTTGACATTTGAGAATTAAATGGTCTTTTAGCTTGTGTAATTTTCATCATTTCTATATATTCTTCTGTTGTTACAGGATTTACTTTGCATTCAATTCCTTGTTCTGCAAGTATTTCTTTTGTAAATTCATACCATGTTGTATACCCTTCATTTGTTGCATTATATATTCCAAATGGTATATTCTTTTTTATTGCTTGATATATTATTTCTGTTAAGTCCTTTGCATATGTTGGACTTCCATGTTGGTCTGATACTACATTTATTTCATCTCTTGTTGAACCTAATTTTGTCATTGTTTTTACAAAATTATTTCCTCCAATTCCATATAACCAAGCTGTTCTAAAAATATAGTATTCATCCATGTTTTCTTCAATTCCTTGTTCTCCACGCAATTTAGTTTTTCCATATGCTGTTACAGGTGCTTTTGCATCATCTTCTTTGTAATCTTTAGAAACATCTAAGTCTCCCCCAAATACATAATCAGTTGAAATATGTACTAATTTTGCTCCTACAGCTTTAGCAGCTTTTGCTAAATTTGCTGGGCCATCTCCATTAATTTTGTCTGCTAATTCATAATTTTCTTCTGCTTTATCAACTGCAGTATATGCAGCACAATTTATGATATATTCTGGTTTTAAATTAACTATATAATCCATTACAGCTTTTTCATTTGTTATATCTAATTCAGCTACATCTGTTGCTATTATTTCATTCTCTTTACTAAATTTTTCTTTTACTTCTTTTGCTAACATTCCATTAGCACCAGTCACTAAAATTTTCATAATCTATCTTCCTTTCTAAAATTAGACTTAATTTTATTTTTTTCGTGTATATCATATCATTAAATTAAAAAAAGTACAAGTTTTTTCTTGTACTTTTTACATTTAACATGAAAAACTTGTTAAAATTCACACTTTATAAGAATATATATTTAAAATATGTTTAATTGAACTGCGAATTATAACAAAAAAAATTATATTTCAAGTTTTTCTTTATATTAATTTAATCCCAAAATATCATTTTAAGTTTAACAAGGTGTTTTAAACTTGTTTAAAATAGCAGAGCGTCCGCAGTTAAACTGCAAAATGATATTTTGGGGGTATAAATCTATACTTATTTGTTTACCCCTTTTCTTCCTGGATATATTGCAATATCAGCTAATTCATTTTCAATATTTAATAATCTGTTGTATTTTGCTACTCTATCAGTTCTACAAGGTGCACCTGTTTTTATTTGTCCTGCATTTGTTGCAACAGCAACATCAGCTAAAGTTGTATCTTCTGTTTCACCACTTCTGTGCGATACAACAGCTGTATATCCATTTTTCTTAGCTAATTCAATAGCATCTAATGTTTCTGTTAATGTTCCAATTTGGTTTAATTTGATAAGAATACTGTTTGTAACTCCCATATCAAGTCCTTTTTGCAGTCTCTTAATATTTGTCACAAATAAGTCATCACCAACTAATTGAACTTTATCTCCTAATTTATCTGTTAGCTTTTTCCATCCATCCCAATCTTCTTCTGCTAATCCGTCTTCTACTGATATTATAGGATATCTTTCACACAAATCTGCTATAAAATCTATCATTTCATCACATGTTTTTGTTTTATTGATTTTCCAAAAATGATAACATCCTTCTTTTCCTATTTTTTTAGCCTCATCATACATTTCTGTTGCAGCTAAGTCTAATGCTAAGCATACTTCTTCTCCAGGTTTGTATCCAGCTTCTTTTATAGCTTCTACAATTAATTGAAGTGCTTCGTCTTCGTCTTTAACATTTGGAGCAAATCCACCTTCGTCTCCAACACCTGTACTTAATCCTTTTGCTTTTAATACTTTCTTTAATGTATGATAAATTTCAGCACACATACGTAAACATTCTTTAAATGATTTTGCTCCAACTGGCATAATCATAAATTCTTGAACACTTAATGTTGAATCAGCATGTTTTCCACCATTCATAATATTCATCATTGGAACTGGCATTGTTTTTGCATTGACCCCACCAATATATTTATATAATTCCATTCCTAAAGATTCTGCTGCTGCTTTTGCAACTGCTAGTGATACACCTAATGTTGCATTAGCTCCTAATTTACCTTTGTTTTCTGTTCCGTCTAATTCAATAAGTGCTTTGTCTATTGCAGGTTGGTCATATGCATTCATTGCTTCTAATTCTGGTGCTATTATTGTATTTACATTTTCAACTGCTTTTAATACACCTTTTCCCATATATCTTGCTGAATCTCCATCTCTTAGCTCAACAGCTTCAAATGCTCCTGTTGATGCTCCTGATGGTATCATTGCAATCCCATATGATCCATCATATAGTTCTACAACCACCTGTATAGTAGGATTTCCTCTTGAGTCTAAAACTTCTAAAGCTCTTATGTTTTCAATTCCTAAATAATTTTTCATAATAATTCATTCCTTTCTCATTTTTATTCTATCTATATTATGAAACACTTGTTAAAAAGTTAATCAAAAAGAGCAAAGCAATTGATAAAGTTTATCATTCACTTCGCCTTTTTTTCATTTATATACTATCTAATTTATTTCATAGCTTCTTCTACTGCAACTGCAACTGCAACTGATGCACCAACCATTGGGTTATTACCCATACCTATTAGTCCCATCATTTCTACATGTGCTGGTACTGAAGATGAACCTGCAAATTGTGCATCTGAGTGCATTCTTCCCATAGTATCTGTCATACCATATGAAGCTGGTCCAGCAGCCATATTATCTGGGTGAAGTGTTCTACCAGTTCCACCACCTGAAGCAACTGAGAAGTATTTCTTTCCTGCTTCTATTCTTTCTTTTTTATATGTTCCTGCAACTGGGTGTTGGAATCTTGTTGGATTTGTTGAGTTACCTGTAATAGATACATCAACATCTTCCATCCACATTATTGCTACACCTTCTCTAACATCATTAGCTCCGTAGCATCTTACTTGACTTCTTTCACCATCTGAATATTTAATTTCTTCTACTACATTTACTTTTCCAGTAAAGAAGTCGAAATCTGTTTTTACATATGTAAATCCATTTATTCTTGAAATTACTTGTGCTGCATCTTTTCCTAAACCATTTAATATTACTCTTAATGGTTCTTTTCTAACTTTATTTGCAGATTTTGCTATACCAATAGCACCTTCTGCTGCTGCAAAGCTTTCATGTCCTGCTAAGAATGCAAAACATTTTGTATCTTCTGATAATAACATTGATGCTAAGTTTCCATGTCCTAATCCTACTTTTCTGTCATCTGCAACAGAACCTGGAATACAAAATGCTTGTAATCCTTCTCCAATTGCTTTTGCTGCATCTGCTGCTCTTGTGCATCCTTTTTTGATTGCTATTGCAGCTCCTAATGTATATGCCCAAGCTGCATTTTCAAAACATATTGGTTGTACTCCTTTTACTATTTCGTATGGATTAAATCCTTTGTCTGTACATATTTTTAATGCTTCTTCAAAGTCTTTTATTCCGTATTTTTCCATTACTGGTTTTATTTGATCTATTCTTCTTTCATAACTTTCAAATGTTACTGCCATTTTTATTCCTCCTATTTTTATATTGTAAGGGAACACATTTTCCCTTTGTCTTTTCTATCTTTATTCTTCACGTGGGTCAATCTTCTTAACAGCCTCATCAAATCTTCCATATGTACTAGAAGCTTTTTCAATAGCTTCCATTGGGTCAATTCCTTTTTTGATGTTATCCATCATTTTTCCCATATGAACATATTTATAACCAATTATTTGATCATCTTTATCTAAACCTAATTCTACAATATAACCTTCTGTTAATTGTAAATATCTTGGTCCTTTTAAAGTACTTGAATAAATTGTTCCAACTTGTGATGTATGTCCTTTTCCTAAATCTTCAAGTCCAGCTCCTACTGGAAGTCCACCTTCTGAGAATGCAGTTTGTGTTCTACCATATACTATTTGTAAGAATAATTCTCTCATAGCAGTATTTATAGCATCACATACTAAATCTGTGTTTAGCGCTTCTAATATTGTTTTTCCTGTTAAAATTTCTCCTGCCATTGCAGCTGAATGTGTCATTCCTGAACATCCAATTGTTTCTATTAATGCTTCTTGGATTATTCCATCTTTTACATTTAATGTTAATTTACATGCTCCTTGTTGTGGTGCACACCATCCAATACCATGTGTTAATCCTGATATATCTTTAATATCTTTTGCTTTTACCCATTTTCCTTCTTCTGGGATTGGTGCTGGTCCATGGTCTACTCCTTTTGCAACATGGCACATATTTTCTAATTCTTTTGAATAAATCATTTTAATTGCTCCTTTCACTTATTACATAAAATTTGATTTTTAACTTTTTTATCTTCTTGCTTTGTTGCAAGATATTCTACTTTTTGATTTTCTTTTGTATCTGTTGTTTCATATGTTATTATATTTGTATGCATTTTTTGATACAACCCCATGTCATATTCTTCATCTTTTTTCTTGCTAAGTTGTCTATTTTTTAAATACTGTTCCATTGCATTTTTTTCTTTTCTTCCATGTGGCTCAATATGTAAATATTTATTTCTCCAAAAAATATGATGATCATAATATTCCTCTTGTACCCCTAATAAATTATCATAATTATACTCCACTTTAAACCTATTGTTTTTAATAGTAATTGTTATATTTGACCATACTTTTTGATTTTCTTTTTCAAATTCTTCTCTCAATAGTTTTATTTGTTCATATAATAATTTAACAAGTTTCATATATTCTTCTTCTTCTATATCGTATTTACTTGGTACTTCATAAACATTAATGAATTTTCTCTTTAATAACCCTTTTGGCAAAAAGTAAAAATACATTTCTCCTGTTTGAACCGTTCCAAGTCTATCGATTATTGAAGCATAAAGATATAATTCTTCCCATTTTCCAGGCACTGCATAAAATATTTTTTGTTGAATTTCTTCATATATTTTCTTAATTCTTTTGCTACTATTTAACAACTTATTTCTCCCTTTATTTTACTAGAATACTTTCGCCTGTCATTTCCTCTGGTTTTTCAATATTTAATAATTCTAACATTGTTGGTGCTAAATCTGCAAGTTTCCCTTCTTTAATTTTCAATTCTGCATTTTCTGTTACTAATATTAATGGTACAGGATTTGTTGTATGTGCAGTATGTGGTTCCCCTGTTGCATAATCTATCATTTGCTCACAATTTCCGTGGTCTGCTGTTATTAGCATTGTTCCATGGTGTTCAAGCATTGCTTTTACTACTTTTCCAACACATTCATCAATTGTTTCTACTGCTTTTATAGCAGCTGGTAAACTTCCTGTATGACCTACCATATCTGGATTTGCAAAGTTTAATATTATTGTATCATACTTGTCAGCATTTATTGCTTCAACAACTTTTTCTGTCACTTCTCTTGCACTCATTTCAGGTTGCATATCATATGTTGCAACTTTTGGTGATGGTACTAATATTCTATCCTCACCAGGATATTGTTTTTCTTCTCCACCATTAAAGAAAAATGTAACATGTGCATATTTTTCTGTTTCTGCTATACGCAATTGAGTCAATCCTCTTTTACTAATTACTTCTCCAAATGTATTTACTAATGGTTCTTTTTTGAATGCAATTTTTACATTTGGCATTGTTTCATCATAATTTGTAAAACATACAAAATAAGTATCCATTTTCTTTGTTTCAAAATCCTCAAAATTCTTATCAACAATTGCTCTTGTTATTTCTCTAGCTCTATCTGGTCTAAAATTAAAGAATATTACTGAATCATGTTCTTGTATTGTTGCAATTGGTGTTTCTCCATTACATATTACAGTTGGTTCAACAAATTCATCAAACACTTCTTTTTGATAAGAGTCTTCTATTGCTATTGTTGCAGATGTTGATTTGTTTCCCTCTCCATTTACAAGTACATCATAACATTTTTTAACTCTGTCCCATCTTTTATCTCTATCCATTGCATAGTATCTTCCTGATAGACTTGCTATTTTTCCAATACCTTTTTCTCTCATTTTTTCTTCTAATTGAGTAATATATCCTTCCGCTGATGCTGGTGGTGTATCTCTACCATCTAAAAAACAATGTACATATACATCTTCAAAATCTCTACGTTTTGCCATTTCTAGCAATCCATATAAATGACGTATATGACTATGAACTCCACCATCTGATAAAAGTCCTAATATATGTAATTTAGAATTATATTTTTTACAATTTTCTATTGCTTCTATAAATTCTGGGATTGCAAAAAAATCTCCGTCTTCAATTGATTTTGTTATCTTAGTTAATTCTTGATATACAATTCTTCCTGCACCTATATTTGTGTGTCCTACTTCTGAATTTCCCATTTGTCCATCTGGTAATCCAACTTTTAAACCACTTGTATAGATTTTGGTTGTTTGATATTTTTTCATTAGTTTGTCTATATTAGGTGTATTGGCTAATTTAACAGCATTTCCATCTTCTTTTTCGTTTATCCCAAATCCATCTAATATCATTAGCATTACTGGTTTCTTTTCCATATTTCCATCCCTTTCTGCTTTTAGAAGTGTTATTCAAATTATTCATCAAACTTAACTATTTTTGAGAACTCTTCCGCCTTTAAACTTGCTCCGCCTACAAGCCCTCCATCAATATCTGACATTTCAAATAATTCTTTTGCATTTGATGATTTTACGCTTCCTCCGTATTGTATTATAACTCCTTCTGCCTCATTTTGTCCATATATTTCTGCTAATTTTTTTCTAATTTGCATAATTGTATTGTTTGCATCTTCTTTTGTAGCTGTTTTTCCTGTTCCTATTGCCCATATTGGTTCATATGCTACTATTATTTTTTCTAAATCTTCTGATGCAATTTCTTCAAATGCTTTTGCTATTTGATTTGTTACTATTTTTTCTGTTTCTCCTGCTTCTCTTTGTTCTAATGTTTCTCCAACACACACAATTGGTTTTAAGCCATGTAATAATGCTGATTTTATCTTTTTATTTACTGTTTCATCTGTTTCATTAAAATATTGTCTTCTTTCAGAATGTCCTATTATTACATATTCCACTCCTATTGATTTTAACATTGACGCTGACACTTCTCCGGTATATGCACCTTTTTCTTCCCAATGCATGTTTTGTGCTCCTATTTTTATGTTTGTGCCTTGTACATGTAATAATGAATAAAATAAATCTATATATGGCACGCATAACAAAACATCATTTTTTGTATCTTTTACAAGTGGTGTTAATTCTTGTATAAAATTTATCGCTTCATTTGGAAGCATATTCATTTTCCAGTTTCCTGCTATTACTTTTCTTCTCATTGTTCTTACCTCCCTTTTGCTTGTTCTTTAAAATTTCTCATTTTGATTTTTTCATCTAATATTGAGAAAATTCTTTCAGCCTCATCTGATTTTGGCATTAACATTTCTGGATCATCACATCTAACTCTTCGTTTAACTTCTTCATAATCCATAAAAAACAATTCTTCTACTTCAGAATCTTGCTTAGTATAACTTTCAAGAGAATTATCTAAAAAAGCCAAATAGAAATGCATAATATATCGTCCTTGTCTTCCATAATCAGTTAAATTAATTTTGTTTTCTGCAAACTTCTGCATGTTATTATATAAATACTCTGAATCTGTTAATCCTACTTCTTCTCTCGCTTCTCTTAGCATTGCTTGTGTAGCTGTTTCGTCTGGATCAACATGTGCAGAAACACTTACATCTATCTTATTAGGATTATTCTGCTTATTTCTGCTTCTCCTTTGCATTAAAACTTGGTTAGTTTCTGGATTTATTATCCAAAGTTGAACTCCCTCAAGTAATAAGCCTCTATTGATTCCTTCTTCTCTATTAACTATTCCTATCGGCTCATTTTGTTCATTATAAAATGTTAAACTTTCTTCTTGATTTTCTCTTGATATTTTATATTTTTCTAATCCCATTTTCTACATCCTTTATTTATTTTGTAAACATTCAATTCCTGGTAATTTTTTACCTTCTAAGAATTCAAGTGAAGCTCCTCCACCTGTTGAAATATGTGTCATTTTGTCAGCTAATCCAGCTTTTTCTACTGCTGCTGCTGAATCTCCACCACCAATTATTGTTGTTGCATCTAATTCTGCTAATGCATGTGCAATTGCATTTGTTCCAATTGCAAATTGATCAAATTCAAATAATCCTAAAGGTCCATTCCATACAACTGTTTTTGCTGTTTTTAATTCATTCTTGAACATTTCTATTGTTTTTTCTCCAATATCAAATCCTTCCCATCCTTCTGGAATATCTGTCCAAGCTACTGTTTTACTTTCTGTATCTGGCTTAAATTCTTTTCCTACTTTTGTATCAATTGGCAATAAGAATTTTACGCCCTTTTCTTCTGCTTTTTTCATTAAATTTAATGCTAATTCACATTTATCTGGTTCGCATAGTGAATTTCCAACTTCATATCCTTGTGCTTTAAAGAATGTATATGCCATTCCTCCACCAATCATTAATGTATCTACTTTTTCTAATAAACTATCTATAACACCTATTTTGTCAGAAACTTTTGCTCCTCCTAATATTGCTACAAATGGTCTTTCTGGATTATTCAAAGCATCTCCTAAGAATTTTAATTCTTTTTCTATTAAAAATCCTGATACAGATGGTAAATAATGTGATACACCTTCTGTTGAAGCATGTGCTCTGTGTGCTGTTCCAAATGCATCATTTACAAATACTTCTGCCATGCTTGCTAATTCTTTAGCAAATTCTGGATTATTATCTGTCTCTTCTCTATGGAATCTTACATTTTCAAGTAACATTACTTGTCCTTCTTGTAAGTTTTCAGCTAATGATTTTGCACTTTCTCCAATAACATCTTTTGCCATTAATACTTCTTGACCTAATTGTTTTGATAATTCTTTTGCAACTGGTGCTAAAGAAAATTCTGGTTTAACTTCTCCCTTTGGTCTACCTAAGTGAGATGCTAAAATTATTTTACAATTTTGTTCTATCAAATATTTTATAGTTGGTAATGCTGCAACTATTCTTCTATTATCTGTAATATTTTGATTTTCGTCCATTGGAACATTGAAATCGCATCTTACAAATACTTTTTTTCCTTTTAAATCTATATCTCTTACTGTTTTTTTACTCATTAAAAATTCCTCCTCGTATTTTAAAAAGCATTAAAAGGCCAGAGGCTAGAAGCCCCTAACCTTGAAATTTTATTGATGATCAACTGATGCCATATAGCATGCTAAGTCGATTAATTTGTTTGAATATCCCCATTCGTTGTCATACCAAGCTACTAATTTAACAAATGTATCTGTTAACATTATTCCTGCTGTTGCATCAAATATTGATGTATGCATATCTGAAACAAAGTCTGATGAAACTACAGCTTCGTCTGTATATTCCATTATTCCTTTCATTTCATTTTCTGTAGCTCTTTTTACAGCTGCACAAATTTCTTCATATGTTGTTGGTCTTTCTAGATTAACTGTCAAATCAACAACTGAAACATCAACTGTTGGTACTCTGAATGACATACCTGTTAATTTTCCATTTAATGATGGAATAACTTTTCCTACTGCTTTTGCAGCTCCTGTTGATGATGGTATGATGTTAGCTGCTGCTGCACGTCCACCTCTCCAATCTTTTTTAGAAGCTCCATCAACTGTTTTTTGTGTTGCTGTTGTTGCATGAACTGTTGTCATAAGTCCTTCTTTAATTCCAAAATTATCATTTATTACTTTTGCAAGTGGTGCTAAACAGTTTGTTGTACATGATGCATTTGATACAATATTCATATCTGATGTATATGTTGTGTTATTTACTCCCATTACAAACATTGGTGCATCTTTTGATGGTGCACTTATTAATACTTTTTTAGCTCCAGCTTCTAAGTGTGCTTGTGCTTTTTCCATTGTTGTGAATACTCCAGAACATTCTAGAACATATTCTACTCCTAATTCTCCCCAAGGAATGTTCTTTGGGTCCATTTCATTATATACTTTTATTGTTCTTCCATTTACTACTAAATTTCCATCTTTTTCTTCTACTGTTCCGTTGAATCTTCCATGTACAGTATCAAATTTTGTCATATATGCCATGTAGTCTGCTGCTACAAATGGGTCATTTACTGCTACAACCTCTACCTCCTCTTTTCCTAGCGCTGCTTGGAATGCTAATTTTCCAATTCTTCCAAATCCGTTAATTCCTACTTTTACTGACATAAAAATTTCCTCCTTTTTAGATGTTAGTTTTTTGTTTCCTTTTCTAACCTCTAATTCTATTTTTACCTTCTTCAGGCAAGTTTATTCTATAACAAAATTCTTTACATTTCAAGTAGTATTTGAAATTTTATAAGTATTTTTTTAAAGTTTCTACACTGTCTTCTTGCATAACAACAAAATCATTTAAAATATTTTTCACTTCAGTATCTACACTAGGATTATTATTAAGTAATCTTCTTCCCTCAATAATTCCCATATTAGTACCTTGCATCAATAATTCTGAAATCTTAGAATTGCTTTGGTCATTCATTGTTTTCATATTAATTCCATACCATGTCATCATTTTTTCCATTTTATTTGTTTCATGTGGTTCTTTGCTAGCATATTGAGAATATATGTTATCTATCCTTTCGGCTATTTTCTTATACTTTCCATACTCTACATCTAAAACTTTTTTGAATCTCTCATCTCCAACTTTGTCTGAAACAAAATGAATTGCATCCATTCCCATTGTTGTTCCTTTATTAACTTCATCTAAGACTTTTACATTAATATCTTCCATAAAATTTTACCTCCTAAAGCTATTTTTGCCAATTAATATATTTTTATACAATCCACAAAAAAAAAGAGTAAAAGCACATATTCAATTGCATTTACTCTTATTTTCTATTTATTTTTTTCAGAAATATATTCTTCATATCCATATTCTGAAGAAGTTCCTTCAAGTTCTTTAATAGACAATCCTATTTTAAGTTTCTCTTTATCTATATTTATAATTTTAGCATTTACCGTTTGACCTAATTGTAATTCATCTTCTGGCTTTACAACTCTTCTTAATCCTGTTATTTCTGAATTATGTACTAGTCCTTCTAATCCATTTTCTATTTCTACAAATGCTCCAAACGGTGCAAATTTCACCACTTTACAAGTTACTATATCATTTATTTGGTATTTATTAGCCTTAGCGAACCAAGGATTTTCTCCTTTTAAAGGATATTCTAAGCTAATTTTTCTTTCTTCTTTATTGAAATCTTTTATTTTAACTTCAATCTCGTCACCGACATTAAATTTGTCTTCTAATTTTTCATTTCTATCCCATACTAATTCTGATTTATGTGCAAGTCCATTTGTTACTCCCAAGTCTACAAATATTCCATAATCAACAATTTTAGAAATAGTTCCTATATATATTTTTCCTATTTTTATGTTGTTCCAAAATTCCTCAATGCTTTTGGCTCTTTCAATTTTTTGTCTTTTTATTTCTTCTGCCTGTTTAATTTTTAGTTCTTTTTCTTTTTTTCTATTTTCTTCTCTTTTATATTTTTTGTATGATAAAAGTACATTTCCTAATCCATCATTCCATTTTAATACATCTGCAGTTATTGTATCTTCTGGTTTGAATTCGTCTTTTGGATTTTTATTTTCATCATCTGAATATTCTTTTCTTGGTATTATTCCATCTGCTTTATATTTAAAATCTACAAATATTTCTCCTTTACTTGAAATTTGTATTACAGTTCCTGTTATTCTTTTATCGAATTTTTCTGCATTTAATGATTCATTATATAATTTTTCGAAATTTTCCTCTTCCATGTTATATGTATCCTTTCTTTTAACAATTTATGTCTGTATAATAACATAGATTTTTATATTTAACAAGTATTATTTCGTACAAAGAAAACAGTATATTTTAACATAAAATTAGTTAAAATATACTGTCAGTCAACTGTTATTCATTATATAATTCAGATAAAGAAATATAATCTTGTCGATTTTGCTTATCAAGATAAATCTTAGTTTTCAGCCCTTTTTCTATTTGTAATCTATTATAATCTCTATAAAGCACATCGTGTTCGCATAATGAGGAGGGCTTTCCTCCACCTTCAGCATTAAAAAGTTGTAAGCTTTGACGTTGGTACAATTTTATCTTAACAAAAAATACATACGCTTCATACTGCTCTCCTTTTTTTACTTCTTTAGCAAACATACTTTTTTTCTCTTGAAAATCAATTACTTTTATCTTTTTCAGTACTTTCACACTTTTACATTTACTTTTAGGAATATATATGTCAGGTATACCATTCCACCATATTTCTGAATTGCTCCTTATTAAAGCATAAATGACATTACTTTTTTTATTATACTTTTTATCTTGTTTTTCTTGTAGCAATATTTCAATACCATTTTCTTTCTTTTTCAATTTCATTTTAATATCACTAAAGATTACATTGTAAAAGTTTTCCAAGTCATATATTTGATTTTCAAATTTAATATCAATGACTTCTTCTTTTCCTCTTAAGCAATTTTTATATCTTAGGACAAGACTTTTATAGTTATCTACTAGAAAAGTTTCATATGACCATTTCCGTTTGCAAACCGCTTCACTCATGTAAAATTCCATATTTTTCTCCTTCTTTACTAGTTGACTGTTACATTTACATTATAATTATTTTGTAAATTTTCTACCTCCTTTTAAGCTAACACAATCTTACACCACTTCGTTCATTATGTCAAGTTAAATTTATTCTTTTATCTCTTTAGCAAGCTTTCCAATAGCTTTAGTTTCTATACGAGATACATATGAACGTGAAATCCCCATTTCATGAGCAATTTCAATTTGAGTCTTAGGTTTATGTCCATCTAGACCGAAGCGGAGCTCTAAAATAGTACGTTCTCTATCTTTTAAAATACTTTTCATCTTTTCGTATAAAAGTTTCACTTTCATTTTTAAATCTACAGAATCCTCAACACTACGTTCATCATTTTCAAGTACTTCTTGTAATGTAACTACATTATCATCTTTGTCTTTTCCTATTGGTTCATTTAAATAAACTTCATTATTTAATTTTTTGGTTGCTCTAAAATGCATTAATATTTCATTATCAATACATCTAGAAACATATGTAGAAAGTCTAGCACCTTTTTCTGGTTTAAAACTATTAATACCTTTAATAAGCCCAATCGTACCAATAGATATTAAATCATCCTGATCAACATTTGAATTACTATATTTTTTACAAACATGTGCAACTAGTCTTAAATTTTTCTCTATAAGTATATTACGAGCTTCTTCATCACCTGTACTTAATTTTTCAAGACACATACGTTCTTCTTCAGCACTTAATGGCTCTGGAAAAAGTTGTACTCCTGAAATATATCCAACTGTAAATACTGCTGTTTGTAAAAATTGAATAAATCCACTTATGCAAAGTGCAGAAAACATAAAAGCACCCCCATTTTTCTCATACTACAATTATATGTATAAGAAAAATAAAAGTGCCTGTTCATTATCTAAAATTATAAATATAAACTATCTTTATTAAGTAAAAATTCTTGTAATCCTATAATCAAAATCCCCTCTTCTGTTGTCCAACTTTTTTTACAATCTTTTACAATAATTATTTTTTTAAAATTATCATTAATATTCATTAGTGGCCTTTCTTCTTGTAATGTTTTTTCTCGTGTCGGTAAACTTAATGCCACTTGAATATAATATCTTTTATCAGCTTGATTACATACAAAATCGACTTCTGTTTGTTTTCTAATATTTTTTTCTCTAATTTCAACTATTCCAACATCTACATTATAACCTCTATATAATAACTCATTATATATAATGTTTTCCATAATATGGTCTTCTTCTTGTTGTCTAAAATTCAATCTTGCATTTCGTAATCCAATATCAGCAAAATAATACTTTGATGGTGTAGATATATATTTTTTTCCTTTAACATCATATCTTTCAACTTTTTTTATTAAGAATGAATCTTCTAAATAGTTTATATATGAAGTTATTGTATTTATAGATACATCTTTCATCGAATTACTTACAAATGTATCTGATAACTTTTTAGGATTAGTTAAAGAGCCAATTGAAGAAGCAAGTATGTTTACCAAAGTATCAAGAACATCTATTCTTTGAATATTATGTCTTTCTATTATATCACTTAAATATGTTCTTTCAAACAAATCCTTCAAATATTGACTTTTTTGTTCCTCTGTTCTTTGAGATAATATTCTTGGTAATCCGCCATATATTTTATATTCTTCCCAAGCCTCTTCTGAGCTTCCTTCATATGCTGTAACAAATTCGCCAAAAGTTAATGGCAATACTCTTACTTCATCACCTCTTCCACGGAATTCTGTCTTAATATCAGATGATAAAAATTTTGAGTTACTTCCTGTTACATATACATCTAAATTTTCTATATGCAAAAAACCATTTAACACCGATTCAAAATCTTCAACTTTTTGTATTTCGTCTAATATTATATAATATATATCTTTATCAACTATCATTGAACGTATATATTCATCTAAAACATCAGGGTCTAAATATTTGTTATTTTTTCTTTCATCTAAATCAATTTTAATTATATGGTCTTCCTTAACTCCAGTTTCTATCAAATAATTTTTGTATATAGGATCAAGTAAATAAGACTTACCACACCTTCTTATTCCTGTTACAATCTTAATTAGCCCATTTTCTCTTCTATTTATTAATTTTTCCAAATATCTATCTCTTTTTATTTCTTTCATTTCCTAGCTCCTTACTGAATTTTTTTGCCATTTATGGCATTTATTTTCAATATTATACAATATTTTTTTATTTTTATCAATAATATCATTGAATTTTTTTGCCATTTATGGCTGCTTTTTTCATTTGTATTATACTCAAAATTTTCTTTAATATTCTTGTCCTATTTATAAAAATGCAGAAAACATAAAAGCACCCCCATTTTTCTCATACTACAATTATATGTATAAGAAAAATAAAAGTGCCTGTTCATTTAAACTTTGTATAAATCAATATTTTTATTCCTATATTCTTCTAATATTTTTAAAAATATTTCATCTCTTACATTTCTTGATTTTTTAGGATGAACTAGATATCTAAGATATAATTCTACATGAGAATCTACTATTTCAGTATAAATAATAGGTTCTAAATAATTATAATAAATTCTATATTCTGTTGTAACATCAGCAACTGCTCCTTCCATCTTTTTAGGTGTTTCTTTTAATATTTCGTTGTTCTCTACAATCCCATATAATGTTTCTTTTGTTTTTTCTATATCAGCATCTAATGGAATTTTTACTGTTATCTCATCCCATACATATTTAAAAGCTTTTGTGTAATTTTTTAATGGATATATAAATACAAATGAATTTGGTATATGTATTATTCTTCCTGTACTCTGCTCTCCATTTATTCTATCTCCAACTTCTAGTACTTCAAATCCAAGAGATCTAATATTTACTACATCTCCTTTTATACCATTAACTTCAATCCTGTCTTCTAGTTCAAATGTCTTTTTAGTATTAATGTATATTCCGGCAAAAAAGTCAAATATTATTTCTTTAACAGCAATTGCAATTCCAGCAGACAAGAAACTTATTACTGTTACCATTCCAGAAATTCTATGTCCCCAAAGTAATACAACTAAAATAACTGATGTAATATTTAATGTAACTTTTATCATTCTATTTCTAAAATATTTCTTTTTATTACTTACATCTGATTTTGAATAAAAAAATCTTACAAGTCTTTTTAAAATCCAAAATATTATAAATATTAAAATTGTCAATATGACCAATTCAACATAATCACTATAAAACCCAAATGTTTTTCCTAAATATTGTGATATATCTGTTATAAATCCCATTTTCATCACCTCTTATATTTTATTTTAGCACAAAATAAAATATTATTCAACTTCGTCAATACAGTCTTGGAATTGGCTATTATATAATTTATAATAAAATCCATTTTCTCCTTTTTCAAGTAGTTGTTCATGTGTACCTTGTTCAACAATATCTCCATGATTCATAACTAAAATTAAATCTGCGTTTTTTATTGTTGATAATCTATGTGCAATTATAAAAGATGTTCTACCTTTCATTAAATTATCCATAGCTTTTTGAATTTCTATTTCGGTTCTTGTATCTATACTTGATGTTGCCTCATCTAAAATTAATATTTTAGGGTCTGCTAAAATTACTCTTGCTATTGTAAGCAATTGTTTCTGTCCTGCGGAAATTCCACTTGTTTCATCACCTATTTCAGAATTATATCCTTTAGGTAATGTTTTTATAAAATGATGTACTCTAGCAGCTTTTGCAGATTGAATAACTTCATCATCTGTTGCATCTTCTCTTCCATATTTAATATTATCTTTTACAGTTCCGTCAAATAGCCA
Source organism: uncultured Clostridia bacterium (assembly GCA_934130975.1). GTDB lineage: Bacteria > Bacillota > Clostridia > TANB77 > CAG-508 > CAG-269. The sequence goes on from CAKOYU010000008.1 coordinate 43,223, forward strand.
TGTATCTTGCAATACCATTCCAAACATTTGACGTAATTCGCCTCTTTTAAAATCTTTGATGTTGTGTCCATCAAGTAATATTGCACCATCTGTTACATCATAAAATCTCATAAGAAGTTTTACCATTGTTGATTTTCCAGCTCCTGTTGGTCCTACAATTGCAATTTTTTGTCCTTCATGTACATCTGCATTAAAATCTTTTATTACAGTATTTTCTGGGTTATATCCAAATTTTACATGTTCAAATTTTACATTTCCTTTTAAACCTTCTGTTGTTGTTCCTTCTACATAAGTTTCAACTTCTTCATCTTCTTCTAAGAATTCAAATATTCTTTCTGTTGCTGCAACCATTGCTTGTAACATACTTGATACTTGTGCAATTTGGTTTATTGGTTGTGTAAATTGTTTATTATATTGTATAAAACTTTGTATATTTCCTACAGTAATTTTTCCGTTAATAGCTAAATACCCTCCTGCAATTGCTACACCCACATATCCAATATTTGATATAAATCCCATTATTGGGTGCATCAATCCTGATAAAAATTGAGATTTCCATGCTGAACTATACAATTCTGAATTTGCTTTTTCAAATTCTTTTTGTGCATCTTCTTCTCCATTAAATGCTTTTACAATTGTCAATCCTGAAAATACCTCTTCTACTTGACCATTTACATGTCCTAAGTAATCTTGTTGCTTTTTAAAGTATTTTTGTGATTTTCCTACTATTATTTTTACAAGAAATGCTCCAATTGGCATAACTATTAATGAAATTAATGTCATTTGCCAACTAATTGAAAGCATCATTATTAATATTCCAACCAGTGTACATATTGATGTTATTATTTGTGTAATACTTTGATTCAAATTCATTCCTAATGTATCTATATCATTTGTTATTATTGACAATACTTCTCCATTTGTCTTTTTATCAAAATAATTCATTGGAAGTGAATTTATTTTATGTGCTAAATCTTTTCTTAATTTATATGTAAGATTTTGAGCAATTTGTGTCATTGCAAAACTTTGGATAAAAGAGAATAATGCACTTACTACATATAATCCTAATAAAGTTAATAAAATAGTTCCAACTTTTCCAAAATCTATTCCACCATTTCCTGATATTTTATTTACTAAACCATTAAATATTTCTGTTGTCGCATTTCCTAATATTTTTGGTCCTATTATAGAAAATATAGTACTTCCAACAGCAAATATAAATACTATTATTAATCCAATTTTATATTTTGACAAATAATTATTTATTAATTTTTTTGTTGTTCCTTTAAAATCTTTGGCTTTTTCTGTTGTTTGGCCTGGTCTTGGCCCCATTGGTCCTGGCATATTATTTTCCTCCTTCCTTTTTATTTAATTCTTCTTCAGATAATTGTGATAATGCAATTTCTCTGTATGTTTCATTATTTTCAAGCAATTCTTCATGTGTTCCTTGTCCTACTATTTTTCCATCATCTAAAACAATAATTTTATCTGCATTTAAAATAGTACTAATTCTTTGTGCTACGATTATATTTGTTTTATTATTTGTTCTTTGGGCTAATGCTTCTCTTAATGCTGCATCTGTTTTAAAGTCTAATGCAGAAAAACTATCATCAAACACAAATATTTCTGGGTCTTTTGCAACAGCTCTTGCTATTGATAATCTTTGCTTTTGTCCTCCTGATACATTGCTTCCGCCTTGCGCTATTTCTGATTTATATTTGTCATCTTTTCCATCGATAAATTCTGTTGCTTGCGCTATTTCTGCTGCTTCTATCATTTTTTCATCTGACATACTTTCATTAGAATATTTTATATTACTTTCAATTGTTCCAGAGAATAATACTCCTTTTTGTGGTACAAAACCAATAACCTCTCTTAATTCTTTTTGAGATAAGTCTTTTACATTTACACCATCAACTAAAAGCTCTCCTCCTGTTACATCATAAAATCTTGGTATTAAATTTACAACTGTTGATTTTCCACTTCCTGTACTTCCTATTATTGCAGTTGTTTTTCCTGATTCTGCTGTAAAGTTAATATCTTCAAGTATTTCTGTATCTGCATCAGGATATCTAAATGATACATTTTTGAATTCTACTAATCCTTTTTTGCTTGAATCTAATTTCTTTGTTGTTTCTTTATCTTTAATACTTGGCTCTGTTTCTAATATTTCTGTAATTCTGTTAGCTGATACAGATGCTCTTGGAAGCATTATTGAAATCATAGAAATCATTAAGAAACTCATTACTATTTGCATTGCATATTGAATAAATGCTAACATATCTCCAACTTGCATTACACCATTGTCTATATTGTGTCCACCAACCCATATAATTAAGATTGATACTCCATTCATAATAAGCATTAACATTGGCATCATTACTGACATTGTTCTGTTGACAAATATATTTGCTTTTGTTAAATCTGTATTTGCATTATCAAATCTTTTTTCTTCTCTTTCTTCTGTATTAAATGCTCTGATTACAGATTTTCCTGTTAATATTTCTCTTGCTACACTATTTAGCTTGTCTATTAAATCTTGCAATTTTTTGAATTTTGGCATTGCTACTGCAAATAATATCGCTACAATTACTAGTATTGTAATTACTGCTGCTCCTATTATCCATGCCATTGACGTATTACTTTGGTGTATTACTTTTATTACTCCACCTATTCCTATTATTGGTGCATATACTACTGTTCTAAATAACATTGCTAATAATTGTTGAATTTGTTGCACATCATTTGTACTACGAGTAATTAAAGAAGCGGTTGAAAACTCTCTTAATTCTTTAGTTGAAAATTGTAGTACTTTATTAAATATTTTTTCTCTTAGTGTTTTTGCCATTTTAGCCCCAACTCTTGATGATAACATCATTATTGTAATACCTGAAGCCATACTTATTGCTGCTAACACTAACATCTTTAAACCAGCAACCATTATGTAATTCATTTGCAATTTATCTGTATCAACACCTGCGTCTTTATATATGTCTTTTACACATGCAACTGCAGCTTGACTTTTTATAGAATCTTGCATATCATCTATTTGTTTTGTTGATTCACTAAGCATTTGATTTAATTGTTCTTCTGGCATTGTTTTTAATATGTCTATTATTGACATATTTTGCATCATTTCTTTTTGTTCTTCTGGTACATTTGCTAATATTTGCTCTTTTATTTTATTAGCCATTTCTTCTTTTTGTACTGTTCTTGATATAATGATTGGTTTTGTCATTATTTGCTCAAGCATTTCTTTTTCACTTTCTTTTAAATCTTTTATAACATAGTTTCCGTCAGCATCGTCTGTTGTGTAGTTTTCTAATATTTTGTCATCATCATTTGAGAATAGTAATATTGCATCCATATCTTTTTGACTTATTGTTTCTGGTACTGCATATTCAATTCCTCCTGCTTGTATACCTGTATTTACTATTTTTGAAGTATAATTAGGTAATTCTAAATCTACGGCTGCTTGAACACATAGTAATGTTACGATTGTAAGTACAGATAACCATGATTGTTTTAAATTTTTTAATATTTTAAACATCTTTTTCCTCCTTTTTTTCTATTCCGTATTTTAAATATTCTATTTCTTTTAAAAACATTTTTCTACAATATTCTTTTGACTTATTTTTAAAATTTTTTATTACTGCTCTTCTTGTAATAGCATTTAGCATATCACAAATTATTACTAAATCTTCATGATTTGTTATATTTAATTTTGTTTTATCAATTTGCTCATAATATTCTATAATATCTTGAGGCTTGGTTTTTTTTACTAAGTCAAATACATTTTCATCTGACGATTTTAAGTTTATAAATATTTGTTTAAATAATTCTTGGTCCGGATTATTCGTGAATTCTTCTATCATTGAATCATATAAAAAAATATATAATCTGAATATATCTCCATTTGTCTCTTTTACTTTGTCTTTCAGTTTTGTATTTAATTTTTCAGAATTTTCTTTTAAAATATATATAAGCAAATCTTCTTTACTTTCAAAATATTGATAAAAACTTCCTCTTGCAATATCTGCATCTTCTACTATATTTTTTATTGAAACATTTTCTATTGGTGCTCTTGCAAATTCTTTTTTGGCAGATTTTATTATTTTTTGCTGTTTTTCTTTTGACAATTTTAAAAATGTTTCTTTTGGCATTTAATCACTTCCTTTCGACAAAAAAATAACACTATGTCATATATTATAATGACACAGTGTCACTTTTGTCAATACTCTTTTTGTGAAATTTATGTGAATTATTACAAACCTCTACATGCTATATGTAGAGGTTTGCTTTAGTGAGCTTATTGCTCAAGGTCTTTCAAATATTTTACCAAGATGTTGCCTTCAAGTGTAAATTCATTTTCTAGAATTTCAAAGTCATCTTCAGTCGCATATTTAGAAAGTGGTTCTAAGTTTGAAACTTCATATTCATCGCTTAAGATTTCCATGCTGGTTACATCGAAATATTCATTATTTTTGATGAATATTATCGTAACTTGTTCTTCTTTAATACAAGATAAAATACTATTTTTTATCTCATTTATTTTTTCTTCTACTGCTCCTTCTGTAATTTCTCCCGCTTCTTCAAGAGCTTCAGCAATAGCTATCCTTAACAATTCACTTGGAGTAATTCCATCTGGAATACCTTCAAGGCCTGATAAATGGTACTTCTCTGCTTCTTCCCAAGTTAGTTCTTTAGAAATAGTAGCAAAAAATAAATCTTCTAATCTTGCATTCCGAACCATTTCCATTGTAATCATAACATTCCTCCTGATATTTGAAAATTGCTTTTACTTATACTATAAAGTAAAATTGCCAATTGTTACCTTTTTATTATACCACATTGCAGACTCTGTATGCAACTAATTTTACATAATTCTTCTATTATTTATTTTAGTCTCCTAAACAAATTCCAATATCTCTAGCAGTTTTAACTAAATCATCATCCATTGTAACTTTTCTTAAATTACTTTCTGCTGTATTTCCAGAAACAGCACCTATTTTAGTATTATTTCCTACAACATCTTCTAAAGAAACACTATCTAGTTTTCCATTTTTCAATACAGCTAATACTCCAAATTGTCCATTTAATGCAAGTTCCATAGCTTTAGCACCATATTTTGTAGATAATACTCTATCAAATGCTGTTGGTGTTCCACCTCTTTGCATATATCCAAGTGTTGTATTTCTAGCTTCTAAACCAGTTAGTTTTTCTAATTCTCTAGCTACAACTTGACCTACTCCACCAAGTTTATTGTTATCAACTCCTGCTCCATTATCTCTTTTTCCTTCAACTGTAATTTCTCCTCCTTTTGGAGCGGCACCTTCTGCAACTACAACTATACTAAATTCTTTTCCTTTAGCTCTTCTTTCATTTATTTTATCTACTGCTTTGTTAATATCATATGGAATTTCTGGAATTAATGCAACATCAGCTCCTCCTGCTATTGCAGATTCTAATGCAATCCATCCTGCATATCTTCCCATAACTTCTAATACCATAATTCTATGATGTGTTTCTCCTGTTGTATGTAGTCTATCCAATGCTTCTGCAGCAACTGATACTGCTGTATTATATCCAAATGTTATATCTGTACATGCAACATCATTATCTATAGTTTTTGGTACTCCTATTACATTTACTCCTTTTGTAGAAAAGTCTCTTGCTGATTTTTGTGTTCCATCTCCTCCTAATGTAAATATACAATCAAACTCATCTTTTTTGATATTTTCTACACATACATCTGATAAATCTTTATATTCAACTTCTCCGTTTTCTCCAATTACTTTATAATTAAATACATTTGCATTTGTTGATGATCCAATTATTGATCCTCCTTTTGGCAATATACCAGATGCAGATGCATCATTTGCTGTACTTAATCTTACATATTCATTTTTTAATAATCCGTTATATCCATCTATAAATCCATAACATTCTACATTATTATGTTCTGCTGTTTTTATTATAGCTCTAATTACAGCATTAAAGCCTGATACATCTCCTCCATTTGCTAGTATGGCTACTTTTTTTAACATATTAATTCCTCCAATCGGGTATCCCCTAAATTATTAAAATTTTACCTTTATTGGTAAAATTTGTTTCTACTTTATTATATCAATTTTTTTCTTTTTTACAAGTATTTTATTTAATTTTTTTGAAGTTTAATATGCAGATTGCGACACCGAGGTATAAAAAACAATATATTATTAATTTTAATGTATAAATTGTAACTATTAATTATATATCAGTAACCTATGCAACTCATTTAAAAAATCATCTTGAATAATCTCTTTAAAAACAACAGATATTTTAGTTCTACTAATATCGATATTAAAAATCTCTAAACCATTTTTATTAGCAATCTCAAGTATTTTTTTAAGTATTTCATCTCTAGAACTAATTCCAAACCCCACAACGGAAATTCTAGAAACATCTTTTTTTACAATACTTTTTATTCCAGAAGCCTCTAATTTATGTGTTATTTCAGTCCCAGGATTATCATTAAAAGTAGAACCAGTTATAACAGAAACATTATTTCGTTCTGCCATTTCTACACATCTATCATGCAAAACTTTTGCACCTTCACTCGACAAAGCATGCATTTCTTCATAAGAAATATTTTTTAATTTTTTAGCTTGCTCAACCTTATTAGGATCAGCAGTATATATGCCATCAACATCAGAATAAATATAGCACTGTTTAGCTTGTAGTGCTACTGCTAATGCAACTGCAGTTGTATCTGATCCACCTCTTCCTAATGTAGTTATATTATCATTTTCATCTATCCCCTGAAATCCAGCCACCACAACAATTTTACCTTCTTGTAATTCTTTTTCAATCCTTTGCGAATTTATATATTCTATTTTTGCATTTTGATTTTCTTTATTTGTATGAATTCCTGCTTGCCATCCTGTAAGCGATATAGCTTTATATCCTAAATAATTTAATAATATTGCCAATTTACTTGCACTTATTTGTTCTCCTGCACTTAATAATGCATCCATTTCTCTCTCAGTCGGTTTTAATGATAACTCTTCCGCTTCTCTTATAAGTTTATCTGTTGTTTTTCCTTGTGCAGATACAACAACAACAATATTATTTTCTTCTTCATATAATTTTATTGTCTTACTAGCAACAGTTTGTAATTTTTCATTATCTGCTATTGAGCTTCCTCCAAATTTAATTACTATTGTATCCATATTCAAACCTCGTTTTTATATAAAAAATAATAGCAATAGTATTTATTTAAATACCATTACTATTATTATATTTTCAAAAAATCTTACATGTTCCACTTTAAATATGCTTCTATAAAGCCATCAATATTTCCATCCATTACACTTTCTACATTTCCCACTTCATAATTAGTTCTATGGTCTTTCACTAATGTATATGGGCAAAATACATATGATCTAATTTGACTTCCCCAGGCAATATCTTTTTGAATTCCTTTTAATTCATCAATTGTTTCTTTTTGCTCTTTTTCTTTTAAATTAAGAAGTTTTGACTTTAACATTTTCATTGCAGTCTCTCTATTTTGAATTTGTGAACGTTCTGATTGACAAGCAACTACTGTATTCGTAGGAATATGTGTAATTCTAACAGCAGATGATGTTTTATTTATATGTTGTCCACCAGCACCTGATGCTCTATAAGTATCAATTCTTAAATCATCTGGATTTATATCTATTTGTATATCATCTGTAATTTCTGGCAAAACTTCTAATGATGCAAAAGATGTATGTCTTCTTCCACCTGCATCAAATGGAGAAATTCTTACAAGTCTATGTACTCCCATTTCTCCTTTCATATATCCATAAGCGTTTTCGCCAACTATTTCAAATGTCACACTTTTTATTCCAGCTTCTTCTCCTTCTAAATAGTCAAGTTCTTTTACTTCATATCCATTTTGATTTGCCCATCTAACATACATTCTATATAACATTTCTGCCCAATCTTGCGACTCTGTTCCTCCTGCACCTGGATGTAATGTTAATATTGCATTATTTTTATCATATTTTCCTGACAATAATGTTTCAAGTTGAAGTTTTTCAACATCTTCTTCCAATTTTGTGGTTGATTTTAATATATCTCTTGCTACTTCTTCATCACTTTCTAAATTTGCTAATTCTGTTAGTTCTTGTAAATTTATTACCTCTTGTTTTACTTTTTTATATTTTACTACTTTGTTTTTTATTTGTTTTATTTTTGATAATATTTTGCCTGTTTCACTTGAATCTTGTTGCCAAAATCCTTCTTGTACTGTTTGTTCTTCTAATTGTTTTAGTTCTATTTCTAGTTGACCTATGTCAAAGAGATTCACCTAAACTTTCTATTTTTTCTTTTAACATTTCCAATTTTCTTGAATTTTCCTCTAACTCTAACATCCACTCACCCTTTCTTATTCTTACTTATAATCTTCTACACTTAGCATTGGATACTGAAATGTTTGTCCTGCATCTGTAAATTTTCCTGATGGCACGTGGTTTTGATTCATTGTATTTGCACCTTTTAAGAAATATTTATATTTTGACTCTTCAGGCATTTTTCCCTCACCAATTAAAATTGGATCATCCCAGGTAACATCTATAGCATACCAATTATTATCTAGTAAAACATAATTCCATGCATGATTTTCAGTTTTTCCCGTACTATTAGTTCCTGTTCCTATTACGATAACATTATCAATTTCAACTTCATTCATTAAATATTGAAATGACTTTGCATATCCTTCACACACACATTCTCTTAATACCAACGCACCATATATATCATATATATTACTTTTTGACAATGTTGAATCATATTCTATAGTATCTCTTAAATAATCATGTATCATTTTAATTTTTTCATAATCACTTTTTCCATTTACTTTAGAAACTATATAATCTCTGACTTTTTCAATTTTTAACTGATATGTATCAATATCTTCTTTACCTGAAAGTCCATCAGCCAAATAATTTACTTTATTACCACTATCTATATACACATTATATTTTGTACTAGTTAATTTGGTTGTTTTTTCAATATTTATAAACATTTTTGTTGCATCTAAATAAAAAATTTCTGGATTCTCATATATCAACACTTCTATTGCTGATTGATATTTTTGTTTCAATTCTTTTTCTCCATTGTTTTGTGATAAAAGTGTCTGAAATTGATTACCAAAATCTATTCTAAATGTTCCTGTTTTTAAATTTTCTTTATTTTCATATAATTTATCATATATTAATTTTGCCGTAGAATCTAATTGTTCATATAAATGGTTGTATTTTTTATTATTAGTTGTAATTGGATTTGCAGTACTTGTTCCATCCTCAATTCCATTAAATATATCTATACTAGTATCTATTGTATCCTGTTTATTATCATTATTTTCTTTTAGTAAATTTCCGTATTCCTTGAAAGTCTAAAATAAAATTTTCATCACTTGCTATTATTTCTTTATATATTGTATAGCCAAAAATTCCAATAGCAATTATAATTGCTATTACTATTAAAATAAGTATAAAACTTACTATTTTATCTTTCATATTTCCTCCTTAGCAAGATACAATTATAGTTTAATTGCACTAATTTAATTATATATTATTTACATATTGTTTTCAAGTTTTTTGAATATTTTTTCCTTTTTTGCAAATATTAATAATATGAATTTTAAAGACTATTTTAACAAGTTAATTAAATATACGCCTCAAATTTATAATTTTTCTATTATGAACACAAATTCTGATTCTCAAAGTACTTTATCTTCTGAAACATCTCAGAAAAATTATAAAGTTTTTAGCAACATTAAAGAAAATCTAGATTTTCTAAAAAGTCAGTATAACACTCTAATCTGTCCTGATGTTATCATAAGAGAATTCAATATGTTTGCATATAATAAAAACCATAAGTGTTTTATTATTTATATTGATGGCTTAGTAGATTCAATTTCTATAAATGATTTTATTTTAAAATCTTTAATGATGGAAAAACATAGATATAATAATCCATTTGAAGGAAATTTACTAGAATATGTTGATAATTGCTTATTACCACAAAATAGTGTAACTAAGGTTAAAGATTTTCAAGATGTTTATTCTGGAATTAATATGGGAGATTGCTTATTATTTATAGATACTTTAAATATTGCATTTGATATTGATGTTAAAAATTACACTCAACGTAGTATTAGCGCTCCTGAAAACGAATCAGTAATAAAAGGACCTCAAGAAGGTTTTGTTGAAAATTTTAGAACTAATACTTCTATTATAAGACGTATTATAAATAATGAAAATCTTGTAATAGAAACTATACCTGTTGGTAAAATAAGCCAAACAAAATGTGGAGTTTGCTATCTAAAAAACATTGCTAATAATGATTTAGTAGCTGAAGCTAGGTATAGACTTAGTAATCTTGATGTTGATTCATTACTTTCTACTGGTCAACTTGAGCAATTAATTGAATCAGATGAAGGTTTTGGAATACCTCAACTTTTGTCAACTGAACGTCCTGATAAATGTGCTAAATATTTATTTCAAGGTAGAGTTGTTATACTTGTAAATGGTAATCCATATGCTTTAATTTTGCCAGCTACAATTGAAGATTTTTTATTTTCACCTGAAGATACAAATTTAAGACCATTATTTGCAAATTTTTTGCGTGGAATTCGTATATTAGCAACATTAATTACATTATTATTGCCTGGTGTTTATATGGCTATAGCAAGTTTTCATCAGGAAATTTTACCAACACCTTTGCTTTTCTCAATTTTGGCATCAAGAGAAAATGTACCATTTCCAATAATATTTGAAATTTTACTTATGGAAATATCATTTGAATTAATAAGAGAAGCTAGTCTCAGAGTTCCTTCTTTAATTGGTTCATCTATTGGTATTGTAGGAGCTTTAATTTTAGGTGACGCTGCTGTAAATGCTGGATTTGTAAGTCCTACTCTTATAATTATAGTAGCTATGGCTGGTATTGCTTCATTTGCTATTCCAGATTTTTCTTTTGGCTTTCATATACGTATGTTTAGATTCTGGTTTATAGCACTAGGAGCTACTGCAGGTTTTTTAGGAATTGGTGTAGGACTATTTATATACATTTCAATGATTTGTAGCTTGAAATCATTCGGCTTACCTTATACAATACCTATTGCACCAGATATTAATACGAAAGGTAATGGAATGTATGTTCCTCCTGTATGGAAACAAGAATATAGAGCAGGATTTATTTCACCAAAGAAAAGACAAGCTCAAGGGGAAATTAGTATGAAATGGAAATCTGTCAAAAAGGACAAAACTTTTTGACAGGTTTTTTTAATTTTATATCTAGTAATATTGTTTTATTAGAATACTTTTAAATATAAAGTTTGAATGTAATGACGAATGTGCATGAAGAAACTCTAGAACTTCTATGTAGTTTTATGGAAAGAGTTCACGAGAGTGGAAGGGTGCCATAAAACAAATTAGAAGTTCTTAAGTTTCGTAGTAAGCCGAGACATGGAATGAAAAGTTTATATTTAAAAGTATTCTTTATATTAATTTATAGATAAAATAATAAAACCTGTCAAAAAGTTTTGTCCTTCTTGACAGATTTTTTTATTAATAATTTTCTGCTTTTATTTCAAAATATGCTTTTGGATGGCTACATACTGGACAAACTTCTGGTGCAGATGTTCCTACAACTATATGTCCGCAATTTCTACATTTCCATATTTTAACCTCTCCAGCTTCAAATACTTTTCCATCTTTTACATTGTTTAATAATTTTAAATATCTTTCTTCATGTTCTTTTTCTATTTTAGCTACTTCTTCAAACAAATATGCAATTCTTGTAAATCCTTCTTCTTTTGCTGTTTTAGCAAATTCTGCATACATATCTGTCCATTCATAATTTTCTCCATCAGCAGCTGCTTGTAAGTTTTCTGCTGTTGTTCCAATTTCTCCACCATTTAATAATTTAAACCACATTTTTGCATGTTCTTTTTCATTATCAGCTGTTTCTTGGAATATAGCAGCTATTTGCTCATATCCTTCTTTTTTTGCCTTACTTGCAAAATATGTGTATTTATTTCTTGCTTGTGATTCTCCTGCAAATGCAGTCATTAAATTTTGTTCTGTCTTTGATCCTTTTAATTCCATTACAATTACCTCCTATTTTTTATAAATTAAGATTATCACATTTTCTGCTTTAAATCAAGATTTTCACTAAACTTTCATAAAAAGTTGTAATTATAATTAAAAGAAAAAACTCTTTAAAAGCCAAACGCCTTTAAAGAGTCTTTTCCGACTGTCAAAATTCTTAATTTACCATCTGCACATCAATTGATTTCATAAATTTGATACCATAGTTATCTCTAAGCATATCAAATTTTCTATTTGTTTCTTCTTCAAATCCTTTAATTGGTGATGTACAATCAGTTAATACTGTAATTTTTGCAAGAATATCAAGTCGATTCTTGAAATATTCACAAATTTGTATTAATGTTTCTAAAACACAGTGGCTTGCAGCTTCTCCTACGATGTATATTTCATCATACTTCCTGAACAGCTTGAGAAATTCCAAATTGATTTCAGTATCATCAGATACTACTTCTGGTTTCACAATGCCATACATTTCAGAAAATCTGTCCTGCCCTTTTTGTATAATTTCAGAATTAGTTATTCTAACCAAAGAATGAAAACGTATCATCTTAGCAAACTCATTTTCAAGAGTATATCCATCACCCCCTCTAAGGCAATGATATGGCCACACACACAATTCTCTATTCCCAAGCTCTTCTAATTCTCGCAAATACTTTTTACTCTTTTTCGAACATTTCATATTGGCAGTTCTCCACTTTCCATTAATTACATCTTCATATGTAATTTTTGTATATGGTTCTGGATTTTCACCTTTTTTATTTACCCACCAGCATGGGTGAAAAATCTGTTCTCTAATATGAGCATCCATGCTACACATAATTTGTGTAATGTTTTCCATATTATTATAAATAAAACGTGTAATGTTTTCTACATCTCTTTTAGAATTTGGTACCGGTACAGTACCTCCTTCCATAAAATCTTTCTGCATGTCTATGCATAAAAGCATTCTTCTTACTTTATCTTGGCTAGCTGTCCGTATTCTTTCTCTTTTAGCTAAAGAAAGCACTCCAGATATATCTGTCACTCCTTTTTCTCCTATTCTTTCCACATTAACGATTTCTTCATATTTGGTTTTCATTTTGAAAGTCCTCCTTCTTGCAAGATACACTCTTGCAAATCTTCTACAATAGTTACATTTACCATTATACCATTTTATATAGCTTTTTGCAAACCTTATTTTGTCATTATATGTATATTTTCAACTTTAGCATTCATTTCTCTTGAAACAATATTTTGAATTTGAGCAATTTCATCCTGTTTTAATTCTTCTTTTCCTATAATTACACTAATACTGTCGACATTCACAAAAATCACACATTTTTCAAAGCCCTTAGTTGATAATAAATTTTCACTTATCATTATTGCATTTTTTTCTTGATTTAATTTAGTTATTTCTTGTGTTACAATTGCTTTTTGCTCTTCAGAAACATTCGAATTATCTAACATCTTCTGATATGTTTCCAGTGTTTGTGAATACATCGTATCTCTTGACAATTTTGACTCTTGAAAATAGTCATCTGTTTTAGTCTCTTCAGAAGAAGTTGTAATATTAGTTGTATTCGTTTCTGCTTTTTTCTCATTATCAGTAGTTTCAGTTGTAACATCATTACTATTAACAAGTGTAGCATCTCCTAAATGTTCATCTGTTGTATTTTGATTTTCACTACTAACAGTTTCTATAGTTTTGGTTTCGTTTGATAAATATGCCCAATATCCAGCTGTTACCAGCATTAATGCTAATACATAAATTACGGCAGAACCTTTTTTCATTTTCATTTATTTCACCCCCATTTCAAAAACTTGAATTTTATGTACAGCAAGTCCTGTAACAGCTTCTACAGCACTTACTATTGCAGACTTCACACTTGAATCTTTTGCACCTTGCGCAGTTATAATTGCTCCTTCTATAACAGGCATAACAACTTTTTCTGTAATCGGCTTACTTTGTCCACTTTCATCAGAACATACAATTTCTTTTTTACTTTCAGTTTCTTTTACATCTTTACTGGTTCCATCTTTGGAGTTCTCTTTTGTAGTACTTTCTGATGTCGTTTCATTATACATTGCTACCACACTACTACTTTCAGAATATTTTATTAATACTTTTACTTTTCCTACCCCATCCATACTTCCTAATATGTCTTCTAGTTTTGCTTCTAAATCATCTGTATTTGTTGCATCAGAATTTGAATTTTGGGCTAGTACTTTTGAATTATCTTGTTTCTTTTCTTGACTTCCTTTATTGTCTGATGTCCACATACTATTTATTATTAGTACTGTTACTATTAATATTATTATAAATATAATAATATTCTCCATTTGCTTCTTTTTTTCTTTTTCATTATCACTTTTTTTGAAAAAATCCTTAAACATTTTTCCTCCTTTTGTAGCCTAAACTACTTTATAATTATTTTGATTTTATCTTTTGATATTTCATATTCTTCCGCAAGTTCTTTCACTTTTTTATCGATTTCTCCTTCATCTGCCGGTCCTTGAATCTTTACTGTTATTAAATGTATTCCTGCATTTTTCTTATTTGTATCAAGTTCTGCATCAACTATACATCTTTCAACTGTAAAACCTGCATTTTCAAATTTTGATGTTGTATTTTTTTGTAATTCTTCTAAATAGATTTTTTCTATCCTCTCATCCATAGATGATTGGTCTATTTCATATGTCGAATTTGTTTCATATTTTTCTATATTATAGTTTTCTACAGAAATTGCTTCTTTATTCTTTATAACAGGAGAAATTATATTAAATAAAACATATACTCCTATCACCATTTGTATGTATTTTCGATTTTTGTTTTTAGGTAAAATCAATTCTATAATTGTAGCAATAATAACTGCTAGTACTATTTGTTCAGCCCATGAACTAATAAAATTAATCATCTATACATCATCCCACTATTTGAAATTTTGATTACTAATGTTACACCAATAATTAGTATTACAGACAAACTGCATAGAATTGCTAGTAATAGTTTAAATACTCCACTCATTTCATCTAAAAGTTTTACTATTTTGTCATCTGCCACAGGTTGCACTACTGCTGATGCTAGGCTATACATTATGCTTAATGTTGCTATTTTCAAAACTGGTAATATGCATATTCCTATTATTACTATTACTCCAACAACTCCTACTGCATTTTTTAAAATTACTCCACATCCAAGCACACTATCAACTACATCTCCTAATACTTTTCCCACTACTGGTATTACACTTGACACTACTGCTTTTGCAGTTTTTGCTGTAACTCCATCCACACTACTACTTAATGTTCCTTCTAATGATACTACTCCTACAAATATTGTTAATACTATTCCTAAAAACCAGACTACTCCAGATTTTAAAAATTTTGATATTTTCTCTACTTGTACTCTATCAGAAATTTTTGATATTATTGAAAATACTACTATTATTAGCACAATTGGTATTAATGCATCTACAATTATATTTCCTATAAAGTTGCTTATAAATAACACAATTGGCTCTAACACTGAACTTGTAGTAATATTTCCTGTATATACCATAAGTGTAAGTAGAAGCGGCATAAGTAGATTTATAAATCCTACTAAATTGTTTGCTGTTTCCTTTATTAATTTGATTATTTCTGTAAAATTTGACATGATTAATGTTACAATTAATATGTATTGAACAAAATAAATTATCTGTGACACATTACTATTATCTAAACTATCTGTTATTGATTTTAAAATTCCATGTATTACTATTATTACTAATATACTTATCAGTATCTTTATATTTGAACTAACTTCATTTCCTAAAATTTTGATTATTTTCTTATATATTGTTTGATTATTGACTTTTCCTTGTACTGCTTGATTGAATATATCAGATAAATCCATATCCTCAAAAAAATCTCCAGTATATTCTTGTGCTTGATTTATAAATCCACTTATATTAAATTTTTCTTGTGTTGATGACATTATTTCTTCTTTTGTTTCTGCTGAGACTTTCGTTGGTATTATTAGTATTAGGATAAATATTAAAATTATTTTTTTCATATTAATCCTTTCTAGCCGTTGACTATGGCAAAATCTCGATTATTAATTCTAATAAGCTTGATATTATTGGTATAGACATTGCAATTATAATAACTTTACTACCAATTTCTATTTTACTAGCTATTGCCTTTTCTCCTGCGTCTGTACAAATACTAACTGCAAATTCTGTAATAATTGCTATTCCAGTAATTTTAAGTAATATGCTTAAAAACTGTTTATTGATATATGTCTTATCAGAAATTGATTTAAGCAGATTTATAATTCCAGTAATTTTACTCATTATAAATGCCAGAATTAAAATTCCAGCAACTATTGAAACATATATTGCATATTCTGGTCTATATTGCTTTAAAATAATTGCTATTACTAATGCAATTAAACCTATCCCAACTATTTTTATTATTTCTTCCATCGTTAATCACCTTCCTTAAGTGTAAAGTTTATAAATTGAATAAGGTTCTAACTGTCTGAAATAGCGAACTTATCTCTTTTATTACCATTGACAAAACTATAACAAGTCCAGCCAAAGTAGTCATCATTGCTTGATCTTCCCTTCCAGCTCTAACTAATACCTGATGCAAAACAGCAACTAATATACCTATTGCTGCAATTTTAAACAATAAATTTATATCCATCTTTTATTTCCATCCTTCCCAAGTGTAAGAATCCGATTAACCAAACTCAAACCAATATAATAACAAAAACTAAACCTGCCACAACACCCAAAGTTTTATATATTTTTTGATTTTTCTTTTTCTCTTCTTCCGCATTTTCAATTTGCATATCCAAAAAATTTTCAGTCACTTCAATTTCACTAATTTGTCCTTCGACATCTGTTTGTCCGAGTAACTTCCCCAACTTTTTCAAAACATCTTTATCTTCTTGTTTTATACTTATATCAGCATCTTGTATACAATTCTCCCAAACATCTTTAACTTGATAATATGATAATTGATTTGCCATTTGTCCAAAAACTTTCTCAATCTCAGTATCATTATCTTTAGCAATTTGTTTAAATATTTCAGCCAACGGCTCATATGTAAATTTAATTTTTGTTTTCATTATGTTTAAAATAGTCTTAAACTCTTTCAGCTCTACAACTCTATTTTGATATGACTTAGATATCAAAAAACCTATTGCTGTAGATAGTCCAAAAATTCCTATTAATAACAAATATTTAACACCTTGAATTATAGACAAATACATTCTAATTCTCCTTTCCTTTTAGGATTTAATATTATAATTCTCTCAAATATTTTTTTATTTAATAACTTTGATAATTCAGGATTTCTACTAACTTCATCTATATCTTTGCCATGAGCTGTAAAAATACCTTTCACACCTGAACACATTGCATAATCAATTGCCTTTATATCCTCTACACTACCAATCTCATCACAAACAATAACATCTGGAGCCATAGAACGCACTAATATTCTCATTGCCTCTGGTTTGGGCATATTATCAATAACATCAGTTCTAATTCCAACATCATTTTGAGGAATCCCCTTATACATTGCAGCAATTTCGCCTCTTTCATCAACAACTCCAACCGTCTTCCCCTTAAATCCTAACACTTTAATACCATTACTAATATTTCTTACAATATCTCTTAAAAGAGTAGTTTTGCCACATCCAGGAGGAGAAACTATTAAAGTATTGTAAATACTATTATTATAAGTATCAATCAAATCCTCTATAACTGGATTACTACACCCAATTCGTTGACTTGCAATTCTAAAATTCAAACTAGAAACATAATTAACATTTATAACCTGTCCATTATCAACAACTGCACTACCAACAATTCCAACTCTATTACCACCTTTAATTGTTATATAGCCATCACATATCTGCTTTCTATACGAGTAAATTGAGCTTTCACATACTTTTTCAAAAGCTTGTAAAACCTCCTCTTGACTGACAATATAATCTGTAATTTGTGTATCTTGTCCAATTTTTAATGCTAATGGCTTATTGCTTCGTAATCTTATTTCTTCAATTTGCACATTTGGGACCGGTTCTGTTTTGTTCACTGCGCATTTGGGACCGGTTCTGTTTTGTCCCAAGAATGGTACTTTTTTGCTCATTTATGATTTTTTTAATTTTAATTGGCAAATATTCTAATACTATTTCTAATCTTGTCATATTTGAACTCCTTCTTTTTACATCGTACATGCACAAAAAGAGCATATATAATAATATATATGCTCTTGCATTTAATTTTAGAACCACTACATTTAATTTTATTCTAATCCTAAATTTTCATAGATTGTTTCTAATAAATTATTTAATTCATCTTCTGATGTATCATTTAATACTACAACATTGTCTGAATTAAATGACTCTATTTCAGCATTTTGAATAAATGTAATTGTATTATTGTAATTTATCTGCATTGCTGATTTATTACTATCTTCTCCATATTCTATTGTTGCTTCAATACTTTCTTCTACATCATCTAATTTTGAAAGATTTTTGAATCCCATTTTTATTTGAATATTACTTCCTTCTCCTAAATCTTGAGTAACTACATTTATTGTATATGTAGTAGCATCTTCATTCTCATCTTTAGCTATACTTATTTGATTTTGCATTTCATTTGCTTCAAATGTTTTTACAATTAATTTATTATCTTCTTTTTCTGCTGTTGCAATTGTTTCTGTTCCATTTTCATCAGTTGTATTTATTTCGCATTTTACTAATTTTCTTGATTTTATATATAATGATATTGACATTTTATCTTGATCTGTATGTTTTACATCTTTTAATGCATTTACAAACTCATCTATTTGTTTTTTCAATTCGTCTACTGTTGTTCCATCTGATAATTTATTTAGTAATTTTTCATCATTCTTTAATTCATTTGCCATTTTTTCTATTATTGAAACAAATTGATCTGCTGTCATATTTACTGTTACTTTTGTTTGACCATCTACTTTTGATTTCTCAAACATATCATTATCTACACTATTATAAAATACTCTAGAATATTTATCCTTTATATTTTGTAATTCTTCTGTTGTAAATTGTATGTTTTCCCAATCTATTTGGTTTGGAATCTCATTTGAATTATCCATTCCTAATTTTTCAAATAATGATTTTAAATTTTCATTTTTTACAGCAATATATTTGTCATATAATAATCTTGATTGTATTCCATATGTTTCTCCATCACGTCTAATTTTTATTGGAACATTTATTCCTTGTGCTAATGCAACTGTTATTTCTTGTTCTGCTTTTTTTTGAGAATTGTCAACCTTCCCTTCTATTTTAATTTTACCATTACTTAGTAAATCATATGCATCACTTGATGTTTCATTGTTTTTTACATTTGCTGTAATTTCTCCTTTGTTCGAAAAAGCTGTAGTTTTTTCTTTTTCTAAATATTTAGATAAATCTTCACTTTTTAAATCACTAGTAAGATCATCTGATAATAAATATGAGAAAAATAGTTGTTTTTTTGTTTTTAACATGTCTGTTGCAAAACATGTATATCCTATCCCAGCTCCTAATAATACTATTAGCAATATTGCTAATAAAATTTTCTTTTTCATTTTTTACCCCTTTCTTTAGCATATTATATGCCATAAAAATTAATATATTTATAGTTTACTATAATAAAAAAAAACTGTCAACATTTTTAAAAATTTGACAATTTTTTTCTATATATTTTTTATTCTTCCCAATTGTGATATACATCCATAACATCATCTAATTCTTCTAATCTTTCAATTAGTCTTTCCATTTTTTCAACTCCTGCTTCATCTAATGCAACTGTTGTTGTTGGAATCATTTGAACTTCTGCTTCTAAGAATGTTAAACCAGATTCTTCTAATTTTTCTCTTACATCTGAAAAATCTGATGGTGTTGTTGTTATTTCATATACTTCTTCTGATGAATTGAAGTCTTCTGCTCCTGCTTCTAATGCTGTCATCATTAATTCTTCTTCATCCATATCTGTTGAAGCTTTTTCTATAACTATAACTCCTTTTTTATCAAACATGTATGATACACACCCTGTTGTTCCTAAATTTCCTCCTGCTTTATCAAATACATGTCTTACATCTGCTGCAGTTCTATTTCTATTATCTGTATTTGCATTTACTATTACAGCAACTCCATTTGGTCCATATCCTTCATATACTACTTCTTCGTAATTTGCTGAATTTCCTTCTCCTGATGCTTTTTTTATCGCATTGTTTATTGTATCATTTGGCATGTTTGCTGCTTTACATTTTGCTATAACATCTTTTAATTTTGAATTTCCAGCTGGGTCTGGTCCACCTTGTTTTACTGCTATTAATAATTCTCTTCCTAATTTTGTAAATATTTTTCCTCTTGCTGCATCAGCTTTTCCTTTTTTAGCTTGTATGTTGTGCCATTTTGAATGCCCACTCATTTTATCTTTCCTCCTTTTCATTTTTTCTTTATTTTAAGGTATCTATTCCTTATTCTATTTCAAAAAAGTCATATCAAGTATATCACATAATTTCAGTTTTGTGTAGTCTTTTTATAAATATTTTTCTTGATTGCGACACCAATGTATAAAAAAACAATATAGTACTAATTTTCTAAATATATTTTTTACTGTAAATTACTAATGAAAAAATGCAAGCTTTTACACTTGCATTTTAGAGTATTACTTATTTTTTTGTTTTTCTTTATACTTCTTTTTGTATGTATACATTTCGCTATCAGCCTTATTTTTGGTATCTCCTACCGTATATACACTATTAGGATCATATATTGAAACTCCATAGGATACATGAGGTAATTCTGGTACACTCATTTTTTCGATTTCAAGTTTCTCAATAAATTTTTTGTTAATTTCTTCAATTTTATCAATATTTTTCTCCAATATTACTGCAAATTCGTCTCCTCCTATGCGATAACATTTTCCATATGGGCTATATTGTTCTTTAATTATTCTAGCAATTGCACTTAAAACTCTATCTCCAAAATCATGACCTAAATTGTCATTTATGAATTTGAAGTTATTCGCATCAAATATTATGAGTGCAAACTTCTTATTTTCATTATTTTCTAGATATGTATTATAACAACTCTGGTTCAACAAGCCAGTTAACTTATCTATGCTCTGTATTAATCCATTATAATATATATACATATACATTCCCGAAATAGCGACTGTTAGCCAACAAGTTTTAGTTTCAGGATTGAAAATTTGTATAAATACACCCAAAATAATAAACGCTAATATTGAATTTATTTCTAACCGTTTGTTATTTTGAGAATATTTACTAAATTTTAATGCACTAGAGATCATATATATTGTTGATAATATAAAAGTAATAATATATATATTATATAATTCTGCATGATAATATATATTTTTTTCATCGACCAAAAATACTTCTCCACCAATCATTAAAACTTCTTCTAATGTCATAGATACAATCGTAATTTTTAGCAATAATTCATTAATTTTTGATGAAGTTTCTTTTATTTCAAAAATAGTCTTTGAACATATTATTGGTAATACTGGTAGAATACTGAGCTCCATAAATTTAATTACTCTATGAAATATTATATCTATATTATACCAATTGCAAAATCTTTTTCCATCAATGCTGTTTCCTATCCATTCACAACTTGCTCCTATAGTGAGCAAGATAAATGTTATTATAAATCCTTTCCGTATCCTCCTGTCAAAATGGTTATTTGATATGATTATTGTTAGTAAAACTAAAACTATTGATATTGTAAGTGTCATTAATGCTGTATAATAATCCATATTTTTATCCTCCTGTCATTGTACAAAAAAACATCCTACTCTTAACATATTACTAAACTGATAGTAATAATTCTACAAAATTACAACATATATTATATACATCTTTTAACAAAATTGCAATACTATACATAAATATAATTCATTTTTTGTTACAAATGTAACTAAACTATATAAATTTTTACAAATTAATAATATATAAAGCATATATAAAATTAGCCTTAAATTCTGAAAAAAGTCAATAAATTATTTTATAGATTTTCCTAATTCATATGCCTTTTGTAATTCTTCAGTTTTCTCTTTTATATCTCCAATATTGTGTACACCACCTACTAATATTTCTCCAAGATTATCCCATTCCATATGTTTTAGCATACCATTAAACCAATATTTTGACTCTTCAAATCCATTGCCAGCACCAGCCATAATTAAGATTGCTCCTTTATTGCCTCTTGCATATTCTCTTTTTAACTCTTCAACTGCAAATAATCTATCAAAAGCCATTTTTAGTTGCCCACTAATTGTCCAATAATATAATGGAGATGCTAATACTACAACATCGGCTTCCTTAAAATATGGATATATTTGAATCATATCATCTTTTTGAACACATGGACATTCTGCATTTTTTCCTCCTCCAAAGCATCCTAAGCATCCATGTATATTCATTTTTCCTAAATTAAATATCTGTACCTCATTACCACTTTCTTTTGCTCCTCTTTCAAATTCTTTGATCAAACATGATGTGTTTCCAACTATTCTCGGACTTCCATTTAATACTAATATCTTTTTCATTATCACTTCACTCCTTTACAAAACTATTATAATATGTTACAATCATTTTGTAAAGTACTTACCTAAAGGAGAGTGTAAAGATGAAAAAATCAATTAGTTATAAAGATTCTGGTTTTGCATATACAATGTCACTTATTTCTGGCAAATATAAATTATCAATTCTTTATTCTTTAGCTCGTTATGGCACTGTAAGATATAATGAATTAAAGAGATTTTTAGAACCAATTTCATTCAAAACCTTAACTAGTAATCTTAAAGAATTAGAAGATTGTAATTTAATTATTAGAAAAGAATATCCTGTAATTCCCCCAAAAGTAGAATATTCACTTTCACCAAAAGGAGAATCTTTAATGCCCATATTAGACCAGTTATGCAATTGGGGCGAAAAAAACAGAGAATAAACTTCTCTGTTTTATTTTATAAATAATATTGTCATATACAAAACATATATTGCCAAATATACAATTCCATTAAACCTACTCATTTCATTTTTAGGTGGAATGACTGGAAATAGTGATAATATAAGTGTTGAAATTAATAATACACTAAAATCAAAATTATATGTACTATTATAAACTATTGGAGTTATAATTGATGATGTTCCTATTATTAATAATATATTAAATATATTTGATCCAATGATATTTCCAATTGCAATATCACTATTCCCCTTAATTGCCGCAGTAACACTTGTTACAAGTTCAGGCAAACTAGTTCCAATAGCAAGTATTGTTAAACTAATTAATTTTTCGCTTAAATTAAAATAATTAGCTACATTTAGAGCATTATTTACTACTAAATCTCCACCAAATTTTAGTCCTAAAATTCCCAATATAATAAGTATTATATTTTTAATTGAACTATTATTTTTATTTTCTTCTGTTTGTATTTCTATTATATCTTTTTGACTTTCTTTTTTCCCCATATATATGGTGTATCCAATAAATGCACAAAATAATATCATTAGTACTATTGCTTCTGCTCTTGAAATTCCACTCCCTGTATTGCAAAATAGCATAAGAATTATAGTAACAGCTAAACACATTGGTATTTCATATAATCTAGTTTCTTTTTGAAATACAACTGGTTTTATCGTTGCAGAAAGACCTAAAATTAGCAATAAATTGCTTAAATTGCTACCTATGATATTTCCTATTGCCATATCTGAATGTCCTTCTAATGCAGATGTTATACTTACAAATAATTCTGGCATGGAAGTTCCTATTGATACTATTGTAAGTCCTATAATTATCTCTGGAATATGAAACTTTTTGGCAATACCACTTGAACCATCTACCAGTACATCTGCTCCTACTATCAATAATACAAATCCTACTACAATTAAAATAGCTGATAAAATCATATTTTCCTCCTCATTCCCACAAAAAAAGGCCTCATTAAACAAGCCTTTCTTATAATATTTTTATATATTATCATATATTAAATCAATAATCAATACATTGAGAGTTGTAATTCTAAATTATGATTTTCCAATAATTGCCTATTTGTCAAAATCTCTTTGGTATCCACATCTGCAATTATTTTCTCTATCTTTCTTCCTTTTCTTCTTTTTTAAAATCATTTCCTACTTCTTCTTTATTACTTTGTAATTTTTCTATTCCATTTTCATCCATAGATATCCCCAATGCATTTAACGCCTTTTCAAAATCCATTATTTTAGAAAACTCTAAATACTCTTTTACATTTTTCTTATTTCCATCCATAATATTTTTTTCAATAGTAGGTGAAATCATTCCTGCCATAGCATATCCTATAGATATATCAAACATTCTTGCTCCTTTTTTTATTAAAAAATCAATATATCTATTTTTTTGAATTGGTGTTAAATCAAGCCCACTCAAAATTCCTTGAATATCTTCTTTTGTAATTTTTTTATTTTTTTTCATTATATTCATCATTGCTAATCTTCCGTATGAATCTTCACATTGAGTATAAGTATGATTAGTTCTCTTTATTAAAATATTTCTTACATATTCATAATCATCTATTATATCTTTTTCAAGTAAATATCTTGTAAACAATCTTTCAAATGCAATTGCCGTACTCTCTGTTAAAATATTATTTTTTCCTATATCTTTAATATTTTTTCCTTTATCATCTAGAATATAATTTAAATACATATCAAATGTATGTGCTAGCTCATGTACCATTATATAAGCATCAGCTAATGTTGCAGTATCTTTTTCTAACTTCACATGACCTTCTGGCTGACTTTTTAATGGAACATAAACCATATCTCTATTTTCATGTTTTACATTATACGGATTTAATTCATATCGTCTAAAGTTTTTGTCTTCAAAATCTCTTTGCCTAAATTCTTGTGCATCTTCAAGATCATATATATTAAATCTTATTTTAGGATTAACATTCATAACAATATTAAATACTCTTTTATACAACTCATCATCTAGTGATTTATAAAAGTCTAATACAATTGAGATAACTTCCCATTTTTTTAATACTTTTACTGAATTATTTCGAGGTAAATTTTGATAACAATTATTTTCTAAATATTTTTTCATCATTTCTTCTAAAAATTCACTAGGAATATTCTTTTTTGTTAATTCATTTGCCAAATTATTTAATTGATTTAGTGTTTCATCTTCTATATTAATTTCTTTATTTAGATGTTTTTCTTCTTTCATTTTTAATCCCATTCCTTTATCATAACATAATTTAAATTGAAAAACTTTTTCACAAAGGCTATATGCCTCATACTTTTATTATAACATATTTACATAATTTTTCTATAGTTATTAAAAAAATACAATAATCAAAGTTATATTTTCTTTGAATTATTGTATTTACTATCTTACTTTCAGTGTAAAATCAATTTATATCCCCTATATACTTTAAACTTCATAATCTATTGCTTGTCTATCTATTCTTATTTTTTTGCATAGTGATGAAACCTTGATGTGTTCCGGATTATTTTTATATTTTTCTAAATCTTCCATTGTTTCAAATTCAGAAATTAAAATTGCATCATATTCATTTTTAGGATTAATATTTATTCCTGTTTCCATACTTTTTATTTCTGGAATTATTTCTTTTAATTTATTTAATCCATCTAAAAAAATTTTCATATTTTCTTCTTCATTATCTTTAAATTTCCACATTACAATATGTTTAATCATTTTTATCTTCTCCTTTTTCATTTTTTTAGCTTTATTTATTTTTATATTAAAAAAAGGTACATATGTGAGATTTTTTTATTTATGTAGTTGCTTATCAATCCAGTACCACATCTGCTTATTTGTCATTTTCTATGTCCTATATTCTACAATACTATTTTTAATTTGTCTATATTCTTTATTAATTTTTTTACTCATCCTCTTTAATAATATTTTTACTTCCTAAATACGTAGCTAAAAAATACACACCATATATAACACCTATAATAACTACAGTTGCAATAGCTGATGGCAATAAATCTTTTTTACTTGCCAATCCAGACATTATTGTAATTGCAAATTGTATTCCAAATATAGAATGTATAATTGCAAGAACAAGTGGAACTCCAAAAAATATTCCAATTTG
>CAKOYU010000009.1 GCA_934130975.1 uncultured Clostridia bacterium
TTTCTTTAAGTATACAACTTGAGGAAAAAAATAAGCACAAAAGAAAGGGGGAAAGAAACGTGAAAGAAAACAAAAAAACAAGATTAATAACAATAGCACTGATACTAGCCTTAATAGCTTTAATACTAGTAGCAAGTTCATATGCAAAATACTTAAGCAGTGGAGCAGGAAGTGACACAGCAAGAGTAGCAAAATGGAGTTTTAAAGTAGGCAATAATGACATAGTAGCAACAGACACATTTGAATTTGATTTGTTTAAAACAATAACAGATACAGAAGGAACAACAGAAACAGACGTAGTATCTGCTAATTCAGATAAAGTAATAGCACCTGGAACAAGCGGAAGTTTTGAATTAGTATTAGAAAATAAATCAGAAGTATCAGCAAAATATGGTATAGAATATACTATAGAAAATACAGAATCAATACCAGTACAATTTTCAGTAAACGGTGGAGAAACATGGACAGATAGTTTGACAAATGTAATAGCAAATGATGCAGATACAAAATTAGCTGCTAATAATGGAAGTAAAACAATAACAGTACAATGGAAATGGGCATACGAAGGAAATGATGCAACAGATGTAACATTGGGAAAAGATGGAACAGCAAAATTAAAAGTAATAGCTAAAGTAACTGCAACACAAATAGACTAATATAAAAAGAAAGCTCTATTAAGATGAAAAAAATAGAGCTTTCGTCATAATATATTGGTAAAAGTATTTAGAAGAAGATTTTTACGAGTATATTAAGAAAAAGAAGCAAAAGAAAAGGAAAGAGATATGTTATATACAAATCAAGAAATAACAAAAAGAAAAAATATAGAGAATAGAGTAAATAAAGGTATAAATATAGTCATATATAGTATTTTAATAATAATAATGACATACAATATTTCGCTGATAATGCAGAGTATTCTAAAACCTGATAAAACTCCCAGTTTTTTAGGAATAAAAACATATGTGATTATATCAGGAAGTATGGAGCCAAATATAAATATAGGAGATCTAGTAGTTGCTCAAAAAACAAAAGGAGAATTACAAGTAGGAGATGTAATTTCATACAGAAAAGGACATAGTGTAATAACACATAGAATAAGCCAAAAAACAGAGGATGAAAACGGAGAAAAAATATATAAGACAAAAGGAGACAATAATAATACAGAAGATAGTGAAGAAATTAGAAAAGAAGATATTGAAGGAAAAGTAATAAAAGTAATACCGAAAATCGGAAATATTATGATAATACTAAAAAATAAAGTTGTAGCAACGATAGTAGTAATAATATTGAGTATATACATATACAAAAATTATAAAAAGAATAGAAAACTTAATTTAAGACATAAGAAAAGAATGGAATATGAAAAAAACAAAAGATAGGTGGTGAAAATGGAATATGAAAAAGAAAATATTATTAGCAATAACAGTAGTAACAATAATACTAGCGGCATATTTTTCACTTGCAAAATATAATGGAGCAACAGCAGGAAGTAGTGAAGGAAGAGTTGCAAAATATGCGTTAGGAATAACAACTGATAATGTTATAAATGTTCCAATTACACCGGCAACCCCTAATAATAGTCAGGAATTTTATTTTGAATTAACAAATAAAGAGGAAAAGAAAAATGAAGTAACATTAAAATATACGATTGAACTAGAAAACATGGCAAATTTACCATTAGAATTTAAATTGTATAAATATAATGAAAATACTACAGAATATGATGAAATACAATTAAATACAAATGTTTCAGAAGAAATAGTAATGAAAGCAGATGAGCGAATAAATCATAAATACAAGCTAGATACAAAGTGGAAAGAAAACACGCAAAGCACAGAGTATGATAGTTATAAATATAGCAAAACGATTGATTATATAAAATTGATTGTTAATGCTGTACAAGTTGATTAAAAGGATGAGATATATGAGAAAAAGAAAACAACAGAATAGAAAGGTTATAATTGTAGCTATTGTAATAATTTCTTTTTTGATATTGTCAGTAACAATGGGAAAATACATATTTAAAGTTGAAGATGTACACACAATAGAATCAGTATCATTTTATTTTAATAGTGACATTGATGGAAATTATACAAATGAATGGGATGGGACTAATACCTTAGAGATAGGTTTTGGTGTAATGAATTACGAAAATCAAAATTTAGTAACAGATGAAAATATATCATTTAACTTAGATGTAGAAAAACAAGATGATACTAACAATGAAGTTACAGCCAAAATATATGAAAAAAATACTGAAGTGGCTGGAGAACAAACTATTACAGGGGGCGCAGCAACAACTAAAAATTATGTGTTAAGAATTACTAAAAATAGCGAAATTACAAATGATGAGTTTAATATAAAAGTGAAAATAAATTCAATAAGTCCATATAAGAAAGAAATAGTATCAAACATAAAGATAAAAATGAAAAAGAGTAATAATGAAATAAGCTCAGCACTTGAAAATAATGGAGAATATGTAACATTAAAAATTAATACAAATGATTTTACTGAAAGTAAAACAATTAGTTATGATAATACCAAGGTAACACTAGATAAAGCCAATATTTTACTACAAAATGTTAATATTGGAGCAGGAAACTTTACAATCCCAAAAGCAAATTTTGAAACAAACAAAGAGTATGAAATAATTTTTATAAAAAATGATAATAGTAGTGAAATTGAATTAGGAAAGGATATAACTATAAACTAAAATTCGAAGCACAAAGGAGGGAGAAAATGAGCAAACTAAAGAAGTTTTGGATATTTACAATAATATTAGTAATTTCTATTATAACGTCTGTAATTGTAGTAAAAAATAGATATGTACCTGAATCTAAAGCAGAAGAGAAAAATATAAAAACAATACAAGTAACATATAAATCTGGAATTGGAGAAGGCGAAGATGTAGTTGCCAATCAAACACTATGTGATTCGCAAACACAAGGAGCGAATGATTATACAGATGGAAAGATAGTTTTGTATAGAAATGGTGAGAATGGAATCAACTTTACAGCAGAACAAATTAAATACGAAGCAAATAATGTAATGTATGACAGAATATTAACAGGATGGAAATTAACATCAGTAATAAAAGATGGAACAGAAATAACCAATTTTATAGAGCCTGAAAATCAAAATTATGCAGATAGAACAAATGCTAATAAAGATATAGGAACAGTATATGCACAAAAAGGCTGGTATATTGTGCCAGATGGAGTTACGGCGATAACAGTAGAAGCAGTATATGCAAGAGCAATATATGTAAGGAGTCCATTTGATAAAATGTATTATGATGAGTTTCATATATTTTATTATGGAGAAAATAATGATGGAACAACAACATTAGATGGAACAGCAGTTGCAAAAAGTTCGGATGATAATGATGGTAGTACAGTAGAAAAAGCTGTTTCTACATTAAGGAAAGCATATAATTTGATGACAGCGAGTAGTAGTTTAACAGTATATGATACTGCTTTTGTATTGTGCGGAGATATGTATGAAATAAATTATAATTCAGCAGGAAGCAAGTATGCAACAGGAGAGGCTGGAACATATACCAAATATACAAGTGGAAATTTTGGATATAATTCATCTACAGTGAAACCAGTAACAATAACAAATGACAATGGAAATAATTATAAATTTTATACAATTGTATCAGTATGGCAATGTGGAGTTTTTTCATCATTAAGATTAGATAATTTATATATGTCTACGTTGTCTTCTGCAAATGTAAAAAAAGTACATTCTGATTCAGCAGCGACAGTGAGTACATATCCTATGACTAGACAATTTGAGTTTTATAATTCAAATGCTATATATGAAACTACAGAAACATTAACAACAAATGGTGATGTTCAGATTAGATATAAAAATATGAAAAGTATGAAATTAAATGGTGGATATTGGTCGCCTGTACAAAGCTATGATGCTATAACAACAATATTAAATAATGAAAATTATATATATATAGGAGGAAGAGCCAATATAAATTACGTTACAACTGGAGGGATATACAATAAGGAAAATAGTGAACAATATATTACAAATCCTTTTAAGCTAATAATAACAGGCGGAAAAGTTAATGCAGTATATGGAACTGCGCGTATACAGAAAGGAAGTGTAAAAGGAAATGTAAACATTTTTATATCAGGTGGAAATGTAACATATTTATATGGAGGTGGAAATGGCTCTGTATATTCTAATGGTGATGAAAAAGGAGATGTAAATATAGATATTACAGGAGGTACTTTTAAAAATATATATGGAGGAGGACAGTATTATACATCTAAAGTTTGCGGAGATGTTAATATAAAAATTCAAAATGCCAAGGTTACTGGAAATCTATATGGAGGAGGAAGAGGTGGCAAGATTCAAGGAACAGTTTATGTTGATATAAAAGATACTAGTATAAATGGAAATTGTTTTGGAGGAGGCTTCGGACTGGCGGATAGTCTTGGATATACAGAGATAGATGTGAGTTCAAGTACATATGACAATGCTAAGAGTGCTTATAATAAAGAAGCTCAGAAAAGAAAAATAGAAAATTGGGAAGAAGCGCCTAGAAATTTTCCAATGTATAATCAAGAAACAGCAGAAATTATAGGTCTAAGAAATCATTCAAGAGGAGTACAGAATAATGAGGTGTTTTTATATGGAGTAGGAACTAAATACTTTTTGACTCTTGCTAATGTTGAAAAAGATATAAATATAAATATTGAAAATTCAACAATAGAAAAAAATGTATACGGCGGTGGTTCTGTTGGCCTTGTAGAAGGAAATGTAAACATCAATATAAAAAATACAGATGTCAAAGGTAATATATATGGAGGTGGAGATGGAAAAACAACTCCAGCTACAATTGCACTATATTCACCAATACAGGATTACAAAGAGTTAACATCGAATGGCAAAGATAATAACACTTGTATAGGAAGTTTCTCATGGACAAGCGATATAGATATATTAACATATTTTAAAGGAATATATGATGGAAAAAATAAAGTAATATACAATTCAGACAATACAACAACAACATTTAGTGAATTATCAGAAGAGGCACAAGCAGTATCAGAAAAATATGGGACTAAACAACTAGTATACTCAAGTGATGTAGAAAAGCTAGGATTTGTAGAAGGAGATATTACAGTAAACATAGATGGGGGAACCTATAGTTCAGCAATATATGGAGGAGGAAATAATGGACAAGTAAAAGGAAATGTAACACTTGAAATTAGTAACGTTGAGTCAAATCAGAACATATATACAGGTGGAAATACAGGAAATGTAGAAAAAAGTACAAAATTAACAATAAATTCAGGAACATATGAAGATGTTTTTGGAGGAGGATATTCAGGAAAAGTATTAGGAGATAGCACAGTAATAGTAAATAAAGGAACATGTGCAAACATATTTGGAGGAGGAGACCAAAGCTATGTACAAGGAAACACAGATGTAACAATAGGTCAAGAAAATTCTTCAGATACAATAAATGTAACTGGACTAGTATATGGTGGAGGTCGAGGCTATGATGCCAATAATGATGGAGATGCCTCAGATTTTACCACAGTATATGGAAGTTCAACTGTTTTAGTACAAGGTATAAATACTTTAGTAGAAAATTATGGATCAACAAAACTTGGTGCGGTAGCAGGGAATGTAGATGTAAACTTCAAAAACTATTGGTCAGGAAACTCAACTGCTAAATATAAAACAATGAATGGTATAGATAGAGCAACAACAGTAAGTTTTGATAACAGTTATGTATTGTTAGAAAACAAAGATGAAACTAAAAGTTTGGTAGGAATAAAAGCAATAGAAAATTTAAAAATCCCCAAAGGAAGTGGACTGAAAATATCGGCAAATGGAGAAATAACAGGAAACTTCGAAGGTGGAGGAGAACTGTATCTAGATAGTTTAGTTTGTTTAACAGTGCAAGGAAATATAACAGGAAAAACAACGCTAGTTTTAAATCCAAAATTAATGGAAGATGGAACACAAGGAATAAGAGGTGGAATAAATGTACCATATTTAAAAGTAGCAGGAACAGCACCAGAACCAGAGAATATTGCATTAGTGAGTGGAGAAACAAATAAATATGTAATAATCCAAGCAGATAAAGATACAGTAAAAGAAACAACAGGAGAAGAATATATATATTATTACATAGCAGGAGATGTAACAGTAGAAAATAATATAACAATAGAGACAAATAGCGAAAATGGAAGAAAATATAAGGATAAAATAACAAATACAAATGATGTGCTAATTTTAAATACAGGAACATTTACGACAGATATGAATGTATCTTATTATGTAACAGATGATGCATATAAGAACAAAGATTATAGTGATATAGAAAGAAAATTAAAATTGATATCAAATACAGATCAAAGTAAAACTGTAACAATGCCAGTTGGAACAGAGATCACAATGGTAACAGGAGATAAATATTATTCTTATGTAGTTGACAAAGACAATATATTTGAAATTGGATTAAGTGATTTTGAAGGATATAGTGAGCTAAAAGATATAACAAATTCAGATTTAGTAGATAAATCGTTAAATGAAGTAAATGGAACAACGACATATACATTTAAAGAAAATTATAAATTTATATTCAATTTTGCAAATAGTAAGGGAATAGAAGTAGATAGGTATTATCCATCATTTGAAATATATTATACTCAAACATCATTTGGAAATGAGAAAAAAGATGTTGCAAATAACATAGTAGATATGCAAAAAAGAAGCTATGGTTTGACATTAACAAACGACAAAAATTATTATGAAGCAGATGGAAATATTAATTTAACAGGCCAATTAAAAATAGGAAGCTTGAAAGAAAATACATATATTCCAACAAAAGATTTATACTTAAAAATAAAATTAAAAGACAATAGTGGAAATGAATTTAAAATTCCTCAAGGAACGCAAGTTACAGTAAATGATGCAGAATACAATATAGAAAATGGGCAAGTTATATTTAAAATATTAGATAATTTAGATACTACAAGCGTAGAGCAGAATATGAACATTGCTGTTGATATGTCAGGAATCTTACCACAAGATAGACTAACCAAAGGAGAATATAAAATAGTTATAGAATATTTAAATAGTAAAGAATATAAAGAACTTGAAGAAAACAACATTACTATAATAGACAAGCAAACAGAATACGGTTTAAGCACAATTATTAACCAACAAGAAGGAATAGCAAGTGACAAAATACAAATAATAAAACAAGGACAAGATGAAAGTAGAAGTATAAAAATAAAATATTCAAATTCAAGCGAATTACAAAATATGAAAATTAAAATAAAGGCGGTAGAAAGAACAGGAGAATTTGAATATAAAGAGACAAATAATAGTCAAAATAAAATTGATATTAACATGCCAGAAATTGATACAACCAATAAAAATGAATTAGAACAAAATGTAAATGTAACTTTTAAGGATAGCTTAAAAGCTGGTACGTACAGAATATTGGTTGAGTTATATGATGAGTACGGACAATTTAGAACTTGTGACTATGTTAATTTTATAGTGAATTAAAAAATGGGGCAAATATTGGATGTATTTGCTCTTTTTGGCGAAATGCATGTTTACACTATCTTGAAATATCGACGATGTTGTTGATTTTGTAACAAAAACAGCCAAAATTATATTTGATTTTGTGCAAATGAACTATTGAACTATTTTGGATTTTGTGCTATTATATAAATATATAATATGAGAAAGGGAGAATATTTATGAAAAGAAAAATTTATAATGATATTCTTGAATGGAAAAAGGAGAGTAATGGAACTACTGCGTTGTTAATTGAAGGAGCAAGAAGAGTTGGAAAAAGTTATATAGCAGAGAAATTTGCAAAAGAAAATTATAAATCATATATTTTGATAGATTTTTCAAAAGCAGCAGAAGAGGTAAAAAAATTATTTGATGAGTATTTAGATAATTTAGAATATTTATTTACATATTTATCACAATATTATGGTGTGAAATTATATGAAAGAGAATCATTGATTATTTTTGATGAAATACAATTTTGTCCAAGAGCAAGAGGTGCCATTAAACATTTAGTTGCAGATGGGAGATATGATTATTTAGAAACAGGTTCATTAATATCAATAAAAAAGAATGTAAAAGATATTTTGATACCATCAGAGGAAGAAAAACTAAGAATGTATCCATTTGACTTTGAAGAATTTTTGTGGGCAATGGGGAATGAAACATTAATGGACTTTATAAAAGAGTGTTATAAGAAGAAAATGCTACTAGGACAAGCATTACATAGAAAAGCAATGGATTATTTTAAAGAATATTTAATTGTTGGTGGTATGCCTCAAGCAGTAGAAATGTATTCAAAAACAAGAGATTTTGAAAAAGTAGACAAAATAAAAAGAAATATATTAAATTTATATAGAGAAGACATTAGAAAACATGCAGAAGAATTGAATTTGAAAGTAGAGCAAATATTTGATACAATACCATCTCAACTACAAAAACATGAGAAAAAATTCAATATATCAAATTTGAATGAAAATGCAAGATATAGAAATTATGAAGGAGCATTTTATTGGCTTAATGATGCATGTTTAGTAAATATTGCATATAATACAACTGAACCTAATATAGGTTTAGGACAAAGAATGGATACAAATGCTTTAAAATGTTATATGTTTGATACAGGATTACTATTATCAATGACATTTAATGAGAAGAATATAGTAAATGAGGAAATCTATAAAAAAATTCTTTTTGACAAATTATCTTTTAATGAAGGAATGATATTAGAAAATATAGTAGCACAAATGTTGGTGAGTTCAGGAAGAAAATTATATTTCTTTTCTAGAAACGAAAGAGAAGATAGCTCAGAAACAATGGAAGTGGATTTTTTGATTTCAACAGACAAAATAACATCAAAACATAATATAGTACCAATTGAAGTGAAGTCTGGTGAAAGATATACGTTTACATCATTAAAAAAATTAAAAAATAAGTATAATGATTTTTTAGCAAAAGCAGTTATTATTCATACTAAAGATTTAAAAGAAGAAAATGATATTTTATATCTTCCAATATATATGACTATATTATTATAATAAAAGTAAATAAAAAAATATGGGGGAATTTTATATTTTCTCCATATTTCTTATCAAATTCAAGCGAATTACAAAATATGAAAATAAAAATAAAGTCAGTAGAAAGAACAGGAGAATTTGAATATAAAGAAACAGCAAATAGTCAGAATACAATAAGTATTGATACGACGGAAATTGATACAGCAAATAAAAATAGTTTAGAACAAAATGTAAATATCACTTTTAAGGATAGCTTAAAATCTGGTACGTACAGAATATTGGTGGAGCTATATGATGAATACGGACATTATAGAACTTGTGACTATGTTGATTTTATAGTAGACTAACATAAAACAATGAAAAACTAGGTTATATCTATGAATGTTACATAGAAAACAAAATTCTTTAACTATAATTGTAACAAATTGTCAAAATAAAAGTAAGAAAAATCAAAACTAATAGTTGCAAAACTATTAGTTTTTTGTTATGATGAAAAAGAACGAAAGATTTAAAAGAATCTAAAGAAAGGATGAGGTCAAAGATGGATAACGAAGCCTTACAAAAAACAATAGAAAAAGTAAGAAAAGCGCAACAAGAATTCGCTAAATATACACAAGAACAAGTAGATAAAATATTTCAATCAGCAGCAATAGCTGCAAACCAAAACAGAATACCACTAGCAAAAATGGCAGTAGAAGAAACTGGGATGGGAGTAGTAGAAGATAAAGTAATAAAAAACCACTATGCAGCAGAATATGTATACAATAAATACAAAGATGTAAAAACATGTGGAGTAATAGAAAAAGATGAAAACTATGGAATTACAAAAATAGCAGAACCAATAGGAGTAATTGCTGCAGTAATACCAACAACAAACCCAACATCAACAGCAATATTTAAAACATTGTTAGCATTAAAAACAAGAAATGGAATAATAATAAGTCCACATCCAAGAGCAAAAAAATCAACAATAGAAGCTGCAAAAATAGTATTAGAAGCAGCTGTAAAAGCAGGAGCACCAGAGGGAATAATTGCGTGGATAGATGTACCATCATTAGAGTTAACAAATTTGTTAATGCAATCAGCAGA
Organism: uncultured Clostridia bacterium; assembly: GCA_934130975.1. Lineage (GTDB taxonomy): Bacteria > Bacillota > Clostridia > TANB77 > CAG-508 > CAG-269. The sequence continues at coordinate 10,176 of CAKOYU010000009.1, forward strand.
TATAATATTAGCAACAGGTGGACCAGGAATGGTAAAATCAGCATATTCAAGTGGAAAACCAGCATTAGGAGTAGGTGCAGGAAATACACCAGCAGTAATAGATGAAACTGCAGATGTAGTATTAGCAGTAAACTCAATAATACATTCAAAAACATTTGATAATGGAATGATATGTGCATCAGAACAATCTGTAATAGTAAGTGACAAAATTTATGATCAAGTAAGAAATGAATTTATGAAAAGAGGATGCTACTTGCTAAATGCAGAACAAACAGAAAAAGTAAGAAAAACAATAATAATAAATGGAGCACTAAATGCTAAAATAGTTGGACAATCAGCACACACAATAGCAAAACTAGCAGGAATAGATGTAGACGAAAATATAAAAATATTAGTAGGTGAAGTAGAAAGTGTAGAATTATCAGAAGAATTTGCACATGAAAAACTATCACCTGTATTAGCAATGTACAAAGCATCAAGCTTTGATGATGCATTAAGCAAAGCATATAGATTAATAGAAGATGGAGGATTAGGACATACATCTTCATTATATATCAATACAGTTACTGAAAAAGAAAAAATAGAAAAATTTTACAATACAATGAAAACATGTAGAGTATTAATAAATACGCCATCATCACAAGGTGGAATTGGTGACATATACAACTTTAAATTAGCGCCATCACTAACACTTGGATGTGGTTCATGGGGAGGAAACTCTGTTTCAGAAAATGTAGGAGTAAAACATTTAATAAATATAAAAACAGTAGCCGAAAGGAGAGAAAATATGCTTTGGTTTAGAGCACCTGAAAAGGTATATTTAAAAAGAGGTTGTTTACCAGTAGCTTTAGAAGAGCTAAAAAATGTAATGGGTAAAAAGAGAGTATTTATAGTAACAGATACATTTCTTTATGAAAATGGATACACAAAAGTAGTAACAGATAAATTAGACGAAATGGGAATAGTACATGAGACATTCTTTGATGTTGCGCCAGATCCAACACTTGCATGTGCAAGAGAAGGAGCAAAACTAATTGATGCATTCAAACCTGATTGTATAATAGCAGTTGGTGGAGGATCAGCAATGGATGCTGCAAAAATTATGTGGGTAATGTACGAACATCCAGATATCGATTTCTTAGATATGGCAATGAGATTTATGGATATCAGAAAAAGAGTATACACATTCCCTAAAATGGGAGAAAAAGCATACTTTATAGCTGTTCCAACATCAGCAGGAACAGGTTCAGAAGTAACACCATTTGCTGTTATTACAGATGAAACAACAGGACAAAAATATCCATTAGCAGATTATGAACTATTACCTAAAATGGCAATTGTAGATGCAAACTTAATGATGAATGCACCAAAAGGATTAACATCAGCATCAGGTGCAGACGCATTAGTTCATGCAATAGAAGCATATGCATCTATGATGGCAACAGAATTTACAGATGGACTAGCAATAGAAGCAATAAAAACAATTTTTGAATATTTACCAAGAGCATATGAAAACGGAGCAAATGACCCAGAAGCAAGAGAAAAAATGGCAAATGCTGCAACAATGGCAGGTATGGCCTTTGCGAATGCATTTTTAGGAATATGTCATTCAATGGGACATAAACTAGGAGCATATCATCACTTACCACACGGAATTACAGTTGCATTAGTACTTGATGAAGTAATGAGATTTAATAGTGCAGAAATTCCAAATAAAATGGGAACATTTCCACAATATGATCATCCACATACATTAAGAAGATATGCAGAAATTGCAGAAGCTTTAAATATAGGTGGAGCAAATGATTATGAAAAAATGGAAAATCTAATAACAAAAATAGATGAATTAAAAGAAAGAATTGGAATAAAGAAAACAATCAGAGAATATGGAATCGAAGAACAAGAATTTTTAGCTACATTAGATGAAATGTCAGAAAAGGCATTTGATGATCAATGTACAGGAGCAAATCCAAGATATCCATTAATTAGTGAATTAAAAGATATTTATTTAAAGACATATTATGGAAATTAGATAATTGAAAAAAATAAATTTTTCAATTAAAGAAAGGAATGTGATGAAAAATGGAATATAATTTAAATGAACCAATTGCAGAAAGAAAAACAAAAACAGTATATAGAGATGGAAATAAAACAATAAAACTATTTGTAGAAAATTACTCAAAAGCAGCGATATTAAATGAAGCACTAATACAAGCAAGAGTAGAAGAAAAAACAGACTTAAATATGTCAAGATTATTAGAAGTTACAAAAATAGAAAATAGATGGGCATTAGTTACAGAATTTATAGAAGGAACACCATTAGATGTACTAATGAGAGAACACCCAGAAAGACAAAAAGAATATTTAAATTTATTTGTAAATATTCAATTAGAAATAATGTCAAAAAGAGTACCAACATTAAATAGGCTAAAAGACAAATATAGAAGAAAACTAGCAGAAGCTGATATTGATGATACAACAAGATATGAATTATTACAAAGACTAGAAGGGACAAAGAATCATGACAAACTATGCCATGGAGATTTTAACCCAAGTAATGTAATAATAAATGCAAATGGAGAATACAGTATTATTGACTGGGCACATGCTACACAGGGCAATGCATCAGCAGATGTAGCAAAAACATTTTTACTATTTTCTTTAAATGGACAAACAGAATTAGCAGAAAAATATTTAGACTTATTTACAGAAAAAAGTGGAATTGAAAGAAAAGAAATTCAAAGATGGATTCCAATAGTGGCAGCTGTTCAATTAAAAAAAGGCGGAGCTGAAAATAAAGAATTTCTAGAAAAATGGATCGATGTTGTAGATTATGAATAGTTAAAAAAGCGGAGTTTTATGAAAAAACACCTATGTAAAAATGGGTGTTTTTTATATAAATATTGCAAACAAATGTACTGCGTGATATAATGTAATGTGAAAAATCAAATTAGGAGGAAATATGTTTAAATTACACTCAGAATACAAGCCAACAGGCGACCAACCTAAGGCAATAGATTATCTAGTAAAAGGAATAGAAAGAGGCGAGAAATACCAGACGCTTCTAGGAGTTACGGGTTCTGGAAAAACATTCACAATGGCAAATATAATAGAAAAAACACAGAAACCAACATTGGTATTAGCACATAATAAGACACTAGCAGGACAGCTATATTCTGAATTCAAAGAGTTTTTTCCAGAAAACCATGTTGAATACTTTGTGTCATACTATGACTACTATCAACCAGAAAGTTATATAGCTCAATCAGACACATATATAGAAAAAGATGCATCAATAAATGATGAGATAGACAAACTAAGACATTCTGCAACAGCATCATTATTTGAAACAAGAGATGTAATAATAGTAGCATCAGTATCATGTATATATGGATTAGGAGACCCAATAGACTATGAAAACATGATAGTATCATTACGCCCAGGAATGCAAGTAGAAAGAGATAAAATGCTAAAAAAACTAGTAAATATGCAATATTCTAGAAATGAGATAGACTTTAAAAGGGGAACATTTAGAGCAAAAGGAGATATCGTAGAAATATATCCATCAGATAAAGGAGAATCTGCAATAAGAGTGGAATTCTGGGGAGATGAAATAGAAAAAATAAGTGAAATAAATCCATTAACAGGAAAAGCAATAGGATTAAGAGAACATGTAATGGTATTTCCAAATTCACACTATGTAACATCTAAAGAAAAGATGGAAAGAGCAATAAAAACAATAGAACAAGAATTAGATGAGAGAGTGGCATACTTTAAGAGTAAAGATAAATTAATAGAAGCACAACGTATTCAAGAAAGAACAAATTTTGATATAGAAATGATGAAAGAAACAGGATTTTGCCAAGGAATAGAAAATTATTCAAGACATATTAGTGGTAGAGAAGCTGGCAGTCCACCATTTACATTATTTGATTATTTTCCAAAAGACTTTTTGCTATTAATAGATGAATCACATGCAACAATTCCACAAGTTAGAGCAATGTATAATGGAGATAGGGCTCGTAAAGAATCACTTGTAAAATATGGATTTAGACTTCCATCAGCATTTGACAATAGACCACTTATGTTCAATGAATTTGAAGAAAGAATAAATCAAGTGGTATTTGTAAGTGCAACACCAGCAGACTATGAAAAAGAACATGCTAAAGATAATGTTGTTGAACAAATTATAAGACCAACTGGATTACTTGATCCTAAAATAGAAGTAAAACCAGTTGCAAACCAAATAGATGATTTATTAGAACAAATAAGAATTAGAGTTGAAAGAAAAGAAAGGGTTCTAGTAACAACATTAACTAAAAAAATGGCAGAAGACTTAACAGAATACTTAAAAAGTCTAGACATTAAAGTAAACTATATTCATTCAGACACTAAAGCATTAGAAAGAATGGAAATTATTCGAAAATTGCGTTTAGGTGAATTTGATGTTTTGGTAGGAATTAATCTATTAAGGGAAGGATTGGACATTCCAGAAGTATCATTAGTTGCAATACTTGATGCAGACAGAGAAGGATTTTTACGTTCAGAACGTTCATTAATACAAACAATAGGACGTGCTGCAAGAAACACAGATGGAACAGTAATAATGTATGCAGATGAACTTACAGATTCAATGGAAAAAGCTATAAAAGAAACAAACAGAAGACGTGAGATTCAAGAAGCATATAATAAAAAACACAATATTGTACCCAAAACAATAAAAAAATCAGTTAGAGATTCAATTAGAGCAATACAGACTGAAAATATTGGAGTAGAATACAAACTAGAAAAAGAAGAAGATATAAAAGAATCTATAAATAAATTGACAGATGAAATGCTTGAATATGCTAGTAAAATGGAATTTGAAAAGGCTGCTGAAATTAGAGATAAAATTAAAGAGTTAGAAAAATTAATATAATTGAAAAAAGGATTGACAGAAAAGAAAAAAAGAAATAAAATTTAAGTATAAAATAAAAGGGGAGGAATTAAATATGACAAGAATTGAACTAAAATCTGCAGCAAAAGAACAAATAAAAGGAAAAATAGGTGTTTTATTTGTTATTACATTAATAATAGGTGCAATTGGAGTAGCTTGTGCATTTATACCTGTAATAGGTCCAATAGGAGCATTAATTATTACACCAGCATTTGAGATTTCTTTATGTATGATATATTTAAAACTTACTAAAAATGAAGAAATTTCAGTAGGAGATACTTTTAGTGGATTTAATATTACAGGAAAAGCTATATGGTTAATGATAATAACACAATTTTTTACATTTTTATGGTCATTATTATTTGTAATACCTGGAATTATAAAATCATATTCATATTCTATGGCTCCATACATATTAGCAGATAATCCAGAACTTACTGCAAATGAAGCATTGTCAAAAAGCAAAGAGATAATGGATGGACATAAATTTGATTTATTTGTATTGCAATTATCTTTCTTCTGGTGGTATATGTTATCAGCAATAACTTTTGGAATAGCATATATATATGTAATTCCATATGTTAGTGCTACTACAGCTAATTTTTATAATTCAATAAAAGAACAATAAAAGCAAGGCGAGAGCCTTGTTTTTTATTAAATTCACAGTTAGATATATAGAGTTTAGCAAATTAATAATATATTGTTTTTGAAATACCGCGTAAGCGATCAAATGAGCATAGCGAATGCGATATGGAGCAATCTACATACTAATCCTTTTAATATGAAGATTGCGACACCAAGGTATAAAAAAACAATATATTATTAATTTGCTAAATATATTTATTGGTAACTTGTTTTTTTTATAAAAAATTTCAATAAAAAGTTTAAAAATTCAAAAAATGTGATATAATATTAGCGACAAAAAGAGAAAGGAAGTAGATTATTATGAACACAAACAAAAAAGTAGTATTAGTAGGAACAGGATTTGTAGGAATGAGCATGGCATATGCTATGATGAACCAAGGAGGAGTAGATGAACTTGTACTAATCGATGTACTAAAAGATAAAGCGAAAGGTGAAGAAATGGATTTATCACATGGGCTACCATATGCACCTCAAAAAATGGATATAAAAGCAGGAGATTATTCAGAATGTAAAGATGCAAATATAGTAGTAATTACAGCAGGATTACCACAAAAGCCAGGACAATCAAGACTAGAATTAGCAGTAGCAAACACTAAAATAGTAAAAGAAATAACAGAACAAGTAATGGCAAGTGGATTTAATGGAGTATTTATAATAGCAAGTAATCCAGTAGATTTAATGTCATATGTTGTAGCTCAAGTATCTGGATTACCAAAAGCAAGAGTAATAGGATCAGGAACAGTGTTAGATACAGCACGTTTAAGATATCTAATAGCAGAATATTTAGATGTTTCAAGTAAAAATGTACATGCATATATATTAGGAGAACATGGAGATTCATCATTTGTTCCTTGGGAACATTGCTATGTTGGATGTAAAAAAATCATAGATATAATGGAAGATAATAATCATCCAATGGAAGATTTAAAGAAAATTCATGATGGTGTTTGGCAAGCTGCATATGAAATTATTGAAAAGAAAAGAGCAACATATTATGGAATTGGTATGGCATTAAATAGATTAATAAAAGCAGTTTTAAATGATGAAAATGCAATACTTACAGTATCAACATATCAAAATGGAGAATACAATCAAAAAGGTATGTATATAGGTGTTCCAGCAATAATTAATAAAAATGGAGTAAAAGAAATTTTGAAATTAAAATTAAATGAAGAAGATCAAGCTAAATTTGATCACAGTTGTGATATTATGAAAGAAAATATAGAAAATGAAATTAATCCAATATTAAATGCATAGAATTAAATGAAGAAAGAGCTAGAAAGTTCTTTCTTTTTACTTGTTTTTTTCACAAAAACGGTATATAATAAGCACATTAAAAAAGTAAGAACGAGGAGGGTCATTATGAAAGTAAGTAAAGAAGAGATATTGCATATAGCAAATTTAGCACAATTAGAGTTAGAAGAAAATGAGATTGAAAAATATATGTTACATTTACAAGACATATTAAATTTTGCCAACATAGTAAACAATGCGCCAGTTGATAATTTAGAAATAACAATAGGTGCAAATGAGGCGAAAAATGTATTTAGAAAAGATGAAGTAAAGAGATTTGAAGATGTAGATAGTTTATTAGCAAATGCACCAACACAAGACCAACATATGTTTAAACTACCAAAGGTGTTAAACTAACAATAAAGAGATAGGAGGAAGAACATGGATATTACAGAATTAACAGTACATGAGTTACAAGAAAAAATCAAAAACAAAGAATTAACAATAACAGAAATAACAAAAGCTTATGTAGATAGAATAAAAGAAAAAGAACCAGAAGTACAAGCATTTATAACAGAGCTAACAGAAGAAGGTATGAAGCAAGCAGAAGAGATCCAAGCTAAAATAGATAGAGGAGAAAAAGTCGGAAAATTAGCTGGAATACCAATAGGAATAAAAGATATAATTTGCACAAAAGGTGTAAAAACAACATGTGCATCAAAAATGTTAGAAAACTTTGTTGCACCATATGATGCAACAGTAATGAACAAAATAAATGCAGAAGAGATGATAGATTTAGGAAAATTAAATATGGATGAATTTGCAATGGGAGGTTCAACAGAATATTCATATTTTAAGAAAACAAGAAATCCATGGGATTTATCAAGAGTGCCAGGAGGGTCTTCAGGAGGTTCTGCAGCAGCAGTATCAGCAAACATGGTGCCATGGGCATTAGGAACAGATACAGGTGGAAGTATCCGTCAACCAGCATCATTTTGTGGTGTTGTAGGTTTAAAACCAACATATGGATTAGTTTCAAGATATGGTGTAGTAGCATTTGCATCATCACTTGACCAAGTTGGAGTATTCACAAAAGATGTACAAGACTGTGCAGAATTACTAAATGTAATTGCAGGACATGACGAAATGGATACAACATCGGTAGATGTAGGAGAAAAAGATTATACAAAAGCATTACAAAAAGATGTTAAAGGATTAAAAATAGGAGTTCCAAAAGAATTCTATGGAGAAGGAATAAATCCAGAAGTTAAAGCATCATTAGAAAAAGCAATAGACGAATATAAGAAAATGGGAGCAGAAGTAGAAGAATTCTCATTAGATATTGCTCAATATGCATTAGCAACATATTATATAATTGCATGTGCAGAAGCTAGTTCAAATTTAGGAAGATATGATGGAATAAGATACACATATAGATCACCAGAAGCGAAAACTTTAAAAGAAATCTATAAAAAATCAAGAAGCGAAGCTTTTGGAGCAGAAGTAAAAAGAAGAATTATACTTGGAACTTATGTATTATCTTCAGGATATTATGATGCATATTACAAAAAAGCTCAACAAGTTCGTACACTTGTAATGAATGAATTTAATAAAGCATTTGAAAAATATGATGTTATAGTAACACCAGTATCTCCAACAACAGCATTTAAACTAGGAGAAAGATCAACAAACCCAATGGAAATGTATTTGGCAGATATTTGTACAGTTTCTGTAAATATTGCAGGACTCCCTGGAATATCAGTACCTTGTGGTGTAGATAGCCAAGGACTTCCAATTGGTATGCAAATTATAGGAAATAAATTTACTGAAGAAACAATAATTAAAGCAGCATATGCTTATGAACAAGCAACGAACTTTAGAGCAGAACATAAACCAACATTTAAAGGAGGTGCGCAATAATGGCAAGAGAAGACTATGAAGTAGTAATGGGCCTAGAAGTCCACGCCGAACTATCAACAAACACAAAAATATTCTGTAGTTGTCCAACAAAATTTGGAGCAGAACCAAATACACAAGTATGCCCAATATGTATGGCAATGCCAGGAACATTACCAAAATTAAATGAAAAAGTAGTAGAATATGCAGTAAGAGCAGGACTAGCAACAAATTGTGAAATATCAAGAAACAGTAAAAATGATAGAAAAAATTATTTCTATCCAGATTTACCAAAAGCATATCAAATATCACAATTTGACAAACCACTATGTGAACATGGATATATAGAAATAGAAACAAGTAAAGGAAAGAAAAAAATAGGAATAACACGTATCCACATAGAAGAAGATGCAGGAAAATTAAACCATGATGACTTTGGAGGAGGAGCATTAGTAGACTTAAATAGAGCAGGTGTACCTCTAATAGAAATAGTATCAGAACCAGATTTTCGTTCAATAGAAGAAGTAGATGCATATTTGAAAAAGTTAAAATCAATACTAGAATATATTGAAGTATCTGACTGTAAAATGCAAGAAGGTTCATTTAGAGCTGATGTTAATACATCAATTCGTCCAGTAGGTTCAGAAAAATTTGGAACACGTACAGAAATGAAAAATATGAATTCATTTAGAAGTATTACAAGAGCACTTGAATATGAGATAGATAGACAAGTTGATGTTATAGATAATGGTGGAGAAGTTGAACAAGAAACATTAAGATGGGATGAAGTATCTGGAAAAACATTTTCAATGAGAGACAAAGAAGATGCACAAGATTATAGATATTTTCCCGAACCAGATTTAGTAGCAATAAAACTATCAGAAGAATATATAGAAAATATTAAAAATAGTTTACCAGAAATGCCAGAAATCAGAAAACAAAGATATTTAACAGAATATAAATTATCTGAAAAAGATGCAGGAATAATAACATCATCAAAATATTTGTCAGATTTATTTGAAAAAGCATCTGAGATTTGTGGAAACTATAAAGCGGTAAACAACTGGATAATATCAGATATATCTAGAATTTTAAATGAAACAGAAATGGATCCAATAGAAATACCATTTGATGCTAAGCAATTAGCAAAATTAGTAGAGTTAATTGACAAAGGAACAATCAGTTCAAGTATAGGTAAAAAAGTATTAGTTGAATTGTTTGAAAATCCAAGAGATCCAGAAGATATCATTAAAGAAAAAGGATGGATTCAAATTTCTGATGAAGGTGCAATAAAAGAAGTTGTAACAAAGATAATTGAAGCAAATCCACAATCAGTTGCAGATTACAAAGCAGGAAAAGAAAGAGCTTTAGGATTCTTAGTTGGACAAGCAATGAAAGCAACTAAAGGGAAAGCAAATCCACAAATGCTTAATAAAATGTTTGCAGAAGAGTTGAAAAAGTAGTTTTCATATATAAATTTGATGTTTTTATATAAAAAATTGCACTTTTTGGAAAAAAGTTATATAATAAAGATTGAAAAACAACCAAGGAGGACATATAAAATGAAAGAGTTTTCAGCAGCATGGATTAAGGATGAATCAGAAATTATGATTTATCCAAATGGAAAGATTGCAAAAGAAGTTTGGAAAAATGTTATAACAGGTACAAAAATTGTACGACGTTATAATGAGCTTGGAAATCTTATCTATACTAATGAGAGGTATCATGAGTATAGTTGAAACTCTAAATTTGGAGAGCTAAATGGCTCTCCTCTTTTTTTACTCTAAATACTTGATTTTAAGCATAAAATAAAGTATAATTTATGGGAAACTTTAAGAGAGAAAGGAAAGACGTATAATGAAAGCAATAGAAATAAGAAATAAATATTTAGAATTTTTCAAAAAACATGGACATACAGTAATACCATCAGCACCATTAATACCAGAAAATGATCCATCAGTATTATTTACTACAGCAGGTATGCAACCATTAGTGCCATATTTATTAGGGGAAAAACATCCAGCAGGAACGAGATTGACAGACTATCAAAAATGTGTAAGAACAAATGACATAGATGAAGTTGGAGATAATCGTCATTTAACATATTTCGAAATGTTAGGGAATTGGTCATTAGGAGATTATTTTAAAGAAGAATCAATAGCAATGAGTTATGAATTCTTAACAAAAGAATTAGGGATACCAGCAGAAAAAATATCTGTAACATGCTTTGCAGGAGATGAAGATTGTGCAAGAGACGAATTAACTGCTGAATGTTGGAAAAAAGCAGGAATTCCAGAAGAAAGAATATATTATTTTGGAAAAGATGACAACTGGTGGATAGCAGGAGAAGAGGGACCATGTGGACCAGATACAGAAATGTTCTATGATACAGGAAAGCCAAAATGTTCAGAAAAATGTAATCCATCATGTGGATGTGGAAAATATGTAGAAATTTGGAACAATGTATTTATGGAATTTTACAAAGATCATGAGGGAAAATATTCTAAATTAAAACAACACAATGTAGATACAGGACTTGGATTAGAAAGAATGACAATGCTATTAGAAGGAAAAGAAACGCCATTTGAAACAGAATTATTTGCACCAATAATGGATAAACTAGTAGAATTACAAAAAGTAGATAATATATCAAGCAGAAGAATAGTTGCAGAACACTTACGTTCAAGTATGATGATAATATGTGATGGTGGAAGACCAAGCAATGTAGACAGAGGATATATATTAAGAAGATTAATTCGTAGAATGGTTAGACATATGAACAAATTACAAATATCTTTAGACGAATTATCAACATTAATAGATATAAATGTGGAAAACTTAAAAGAATTATATCCAGCATTAGAAACAAATAAAGAAACAATAAAAGCGGTAGTTTTAGAAGAAAAAGATAAATTTGTAAAAACACTTGTAAAAGGTGAAAAGGAATTTGCAAAAGAAATTGAAACAATAAAGCAACAAGGAAAAGACATAGTACCAGGAAAAATGGTATTTAGACTATATGATACTTATGGATTCCCACCAGAAGAAACAGAAGAATTAGCTAAAGAGAATGGAATGAAAATTGACAAAGAAGGATTTGAGAAACTATTTAAAGAACATCAAGAAAAATCAAGAGCAGGAGCAGAGCAAAAGTTCAAAGGTGGATTAGCATCAACAGGAGAAATGGAAACAAAATATCACACTGCAACACATCTTTTAAATGCAGCTTTAAAACAAGTACTTGGATCACATGTACATCAAAGAGGAAGCAATATAACTGCAGAAAGAATGAGATTTGACTTTTCTCATCCAGCTAAAATGACAGCTGAAGAGAAACAAGCAACAGAAGACCTAGTAAATGAATGGATTAAAGAAGCAATCCCTGTAGAGCATTTAGAAATGCAAAAAGATGAAGCAATTAGACTTGGAGCAGAAGCAATGTTTATTGAGAAGTATGGAGATATAGTTTCTGTATATAAAATAGGAGATAAATCAATAGAATTATGTGGAGGACCTCATGTACAAAATACTTCAGAACTAGGACATTTTAAAATAAAAAAAGAAGAATCAAGTTCATCAGGAGTTAGAAGAATTAAAGCTATTTTAGAATAGGAGAGATTAATATGGATGAAAATTGTTTATTTTGTAAAATAATAAAAGGAGAAATTCCATCAAGCAAAGTATATGAAGATGAAGAAATATTAGCATTTAAAGATATAAATCCAGCTGCACCAATACATGTATTAGTAATACCAAAAAAACATATAGAATCACTAGCAAAAATGGAAGATGGAGATGAAGTAATAATCGGTAAAATTTATAAAGTTATAAATGAAATTGCAGAAAAACAAGGATTTAAAGAAAATGGATATAGAGTAATAGTAAATTGCGGAAAAGATGGAGGACAAGAAGTAGGTCATTTGCACTTCCATTTGTTGGCAGGAAAACAATTAGGTGAAAAAATAGTTTAAAAAGCTACCATTTTTTATAATTATATGCTATAATAGATTTATAAGGAAAAATTGAAAAATAATTACATTTTTTCAATTAAAAATGGAGGTATTTGCATATGGGTAAAAAATACAGTAATTTTTTAACAATACTTTTAATTGTTATTGTTATAGCAATTGTTGCAATTATAGGTTTTTTAGGATATAAATATTATGAAACTTACATTAACAAAAATAGTGCAGAAGACTTTGTAGACACATTTGGAGATAGTAATGTAAATGGAGATAATAAGAATAAAGATGATAGTACAAATGACATTGAATTTGATGGAGTAAATGATGCAGAAGCATCAGAAGGAACATCAACTAGTGGAAAGAAAAAACAATATAATGGTTTTGATGTAGCTGGAACGATAGAAATACCTACAACTGGTTTAAAATGTCCAGTTTTAGAACAATATGAATATTCTCCAAAAGCATTAGAAACATCTGTAGTTGTATTATATGGAGTTGGATTAAATCAACCAGGTAATACTACAATTGCAGGACATAATTATAGAAATGGTTTATTTTTCTCAAATAATAAAAAACTAAATGTTGGAGACAAAATATATATTACAGATTCAACAGGAAAAAGACTTGCATATACAATTTATAATAAATTTGAAGCAGCAGAAAATGAATCAGATTATATAACAAGAGATACACAAGGAGCAACTGAAATATCATTAACAACATGTACAGATGATAGCAAAGCAAGAACAATTATATTAGCAAAAGCAGATGTATAGAAAGAGCGAAGAGGACATGTTATAAAAACACATGTCTTCTTTTTTTCTGTACAGATTTTTGTTAGATTTTTAGAAAGGATTGCAATAGAAAAATGAATAAAAAACAAGCAGAAAAAAGAATAAAAGAATTAAGAAAAACAGTGGAATATCACGCAAAAAAGTATTACGATGATGACAAACCAGAAATAACGGATTTTGAATATGATATGATGATGTTAGAATTAAGAACATTAGAAAGTCAGTATCCAGAACTAATTACTAAAAATTCCTTAACACAAAAAGTTGGAGGAACAGTTAAAGAAGGATTTAAAAAAGTAGAACATGAAGTGCCATTGCAAAGTTTACAAGATGTTTTTAATTTTGAAGAAATAGAAGCATTTGGTGAAAAAGTAAAAAAACAAGCACAAGAAAATGGAATAGAAAATCCTAAATATGTGGTTGAGACTAAAATAGATGGATTATCAGCAGCATTAGAATATGTTGATGGAAAACTAATTAGGGGAGCAACAAGAGGAAATGGACTAGTAGGAGAAGATGTAACAGAAAATTTAGAAACAATAAAAACAATTCCACAAGAACTACCAGAAAAAATAAATATTACTGTTAGAGGCGAAGTATTTATTTCAAAAACTGACTTTGAAAAAATGAATCAAGAAAGAGAAGAAAATGAAGAAGAATTATTTGCAAATGCTCGAAATGCAGCAGCAGGTTCATTAAGACAATTAGACAGCAATATTACTAAGAATAGACCATTAGACATATATATATTCAATGTTCAAAAAATAGAAGGAAAAGAATTTAATTCTCACTTTGAAGAATTAGAATTTTTAAGCAAATTAGGATTTAATGTAAATCCAGTAAGAATTTATTGCAATAATATAAAAGAAGTAATGAAAGCAATAAATAAAATTGGAGAAGATAGAGAAAACTTAACATTTGGAATTGACGGAGCAGTAGTTAAAGTAGATAATTTAAAATTAAGAGAAATTATGGGAGCAACAACTAAAGTTCCTAAATGGGCAATTGCATATAAATATCCACCAGAACAAAAAGAAACAATCTTAAAAGATATTGTTTGTCAAGTTGGTAGAACAGGTGTAATAACACCAATGGCAATACTAGAACCAGTAAAAGTAGCTGGATCAACAATCTCTAAAACAACACTTCATAATGAGGACTTTATAAAAGAAAAAGGATTAAAAATAGGTGATAGAGTAATAATACAAAAAGCAGGAGATGTAATACCAGAAATAGTTGAAGCTGTTGTAACTAAAAGGACTGGAGAAGAAAAAGATTTCGAAATGCCAAAAGTATGTCCTGTATGTGGTGCAGAAGCAGTTAGAGAAGAAGGAGAATCAGCCGTTAGATGTACTGGGATAGAATGTCCTGCAAAATTATATAGAAATTTAGTACATTTTGTATCAAGAGAAGCAATGAATATAGATGGACTTGGAGAAAACATTATAGGAGTTTTACTTGATAAGAAAATGATTGCTAATATTGCAGATATATATGATTTGGAATTTGAAGATATAGCATCATTAAAGAAAAATGGCAAAAAATTTGCACAAAACTTAATTGATAGTATAAATGCAAGTAAAGAAAATGATTTGTATAGATTAATTACAGCATTAGGAATTAGACATGTTGGAGTAAAAGCAGCAAAGATTTTAGCAAAGAGATATGAAAATATGGATAATTTATCAGAAGCAACAGTAGAAAGTTTAAGTATGGTAGAGGAAATTGGACCAATTGTGGCGAATAGTATAAGAGAGTTTTTTGAGCAAGAACAAACAAAAGACTTGTTAAAAAGATTAAAAGATGCAGGAGTTAATATGGAAAGACAAAAGTCAGAAGATGAAGATGAAAGATTTGCTGGAAAAACTTTTGTATTAACAGGTACATTAGAAAAATATTCAAGAGAAGAAGCATCTAATATAATAGAAAAATTTGGAGGAAAAACTTCAAGTTCTGTATCAAAAAAGACAAGCTATTTACTAGCAGGAGAAGATGCAGGAAGTAAACTTACAAAAGCACAAAACTTAGGTGTACAAATTATTACTGAAGCTGAATTTGATGATATGTGCAAATAATTTTACATGGAAGGAATGAAAAGAATGGAAAACTATACATTTGAAGATATGTGGCTAGACTTAAAAAATGGATATCAAATTTATTACACATACGTACGAAATAGATATGTTTTATTTAGAATAGCCAAAAATTGTTATACACAAAAATTAATAACAGATAATCCTAAAAATCCACAACCTAGAATGACAATGCTTACATTAAAAAGAGTTAAAGAAATTTTTCCTCACATGGAAGATATTGAATATAAAATTACTGGAGGAATAGAATAATGGAACTAATAGACGGAAAAAAATTAGCAAGTGAAATTAGAGCTGACTTAAAAAACAAATGTGATGAATTAAAACAAAAAGGAATAAATCCTAAATTTGCAGTAATAATGGTAGGAAATAATAAAGCGTCACAAGTATATGTAAGGAATAAAAGCAAAGCTGCAGAACAAGTAGGGATAGAATTTGAAGAATATTTGTTGGACGAGAATATAAAACAAGATGAATTAATAGAACAAATAAAAAGACTAAACAAAGATGAAACAATACATGGAATATTGTTACAAAGTCCAATTCCAAATCATTTAGATATAAATGAAGCATTTAGAACAATAGCACCAGAAAAAGATGTAGATGGATTTAATCCTGTAAATGTTGGAAAATTAAGTTTAAATCAAGATACATTTGTATCTTGCACGCCATATGGAATTATGAAAATGCTAGACAAATATAATATTGATTTAACAGGAAAGAATGTAGTTATTTTAGGAAGAAGTAATATTGTAGGAAAGCCATTAATTCAATGCTGTTTAAATAAAAATGCAACAGTAACAGTTTGTCATTCAAAAACAAAAGATATAAAAAAATATACCAAAGATGCAGATATAATTATGGTTGCAGTAGGAAAAGCAAAATTTTTAACAGACGATATGATAAAAGATGGAGCAGTAATAATTGATGTTGGAATAAATAGAAATGAAGATGGCAAAATAATAGGAGATGTCGATTTTGAAAATATTAGCAAAAAAGCTAGTTATATAACACCAGTTCCGGGGGGAGTTGGTCCTATGACAATAGCAATGCTAATGAATAATGTAATAAAAGCTGCAACAGAAAACAGTTCAAATAAATAGGTTTAGGGGCATATATGGATAGAAAATATCTATATATGTCTTTTGTTGTTAGAGATGAAAGGAAGGAAAAATGAAAATAGAAGAAATAACTATTGATTCAAAAGAATACCCAGAAAAATTAAAAAATATATATGATCCACCTCGAAAAATATATTTAATTGGAAATAAGAGTTTATTATATCAAAAAGGAATTGCTATAGTAGGAGCTAGAGATGCTACCCAATATGGTAAAAAAATAGCATATAATTTAGCAAAAGAACTAAGTGAGCAAAATATTGTTATAATTAGTGGGTTGGCACTTGGTATAGATTCATATGCTCATACTGGAACAGTACAAGGAAGAACAATTGCAGTACTTGGAAGTGGTATTGATAATATATATCCAAAAGAAAATCTAGAATTAGCAAGAGAAATAATAAAAAACAAAGGATGTATAATTTCAGAATATCCATTAGGAACAAAACCAGAAAGATTACATTTTCCTCAAAGAAATAGAATTATAAGTGGTTTATCAAATGGAGTTGTAGTAATAGAAGCTAGCAAAAAAAGTGGAGCTTTAATAACAGCAGAATTTGCATTAGAACAAGGAAAAGAAGTATTTGCTGTGCCCGGAGACATTAACAAAAAACAAAGTGAAGGAACTAATCAACTAATAAAAGACGGAGCAATATTGTTAACATCTGCAACAGATATACTAGAAAATATTTATTAATCTATCTTGAAAATAAAACAAAAAATGTGTATACTAAAAATATAAAATATACAGAAGAGAGGAATAAAATATGGAGAAAAATGGAAGAGAAAGTTTAATAGAGTTAATTAAAAGAATAGAAATAACTAAAGAGAATAAAAATCAGATAAATAAAATAAAAAGATTAATAAAGCAAAATGATTATATAGAAGCTATAAATATTTTAAATCAACTTAAAGATGAAGAAAAAATCAAATTAAAGAATATGGACGAAATCGATTTAAATGATAATGAAAAAGATGAATTAGATGTAAATGATGATGAGGATTTATTTCATGAAGAAATAATACCAGAAAAAATTGAAGAAGAAAGAGAAAAAAAAGAAGAAAATAGTATATATCCAACTGAATTAAGTGATGAAGAGCTAGAAGAAAGATATATAGGGATGTTATTAGAAAACCCTAAAGCAATATCAATGTATTACATATTATATGAAGATTGCTATTTTAAAAATGATACATTATTGAATTTTTATAAAAGTATATTATTTACAGAAGGACAAGCATATGCACCACAAATAGCTAAAAATGGTTTTAACTTTGCTAAAGAAGGTCCAGGAGCATATCAACAGAAAAATGAGTTAAGAGAAAAGGCTAAAAGAGAAAAGTATAATTTTGAAAAAACATATGTAGATTTGAGAAAATTATTTGAAATAAGAAAGAATTATTTATCACACCCAATAAAAGAAACTCAGGAGCAAATTGTAGGAATTCTAAAATATGAATTATATAAGCAAATGACAATTCAAGAAGTAAAAGATGCAATTGTTCAGATTACATCAACAGAAAAATTTAAAAGAGCAGTATTAAGCAGTCATATTACAGACTTTTTATTAACAGGTGATAATAGTTTAACAACAGGATTAGAATTACCATTTCCTATTTTAAATGATGTATTTAAGGGAATAAGAAAAGGTGAAACAATGTCATATGCTATGCCATCAAACTCAGGTAAAAGTAGATTTACAATAAACTTAGCTGCATATTTAGCGTTTATACATAATAAAAAAGTTTTAGTAATATCAAATGAAATGTCAGAAGAAAAGATGAAATTATGTTTAATAACTACTGTATTAAATAATAAAGAAATTCAAAAATTACACGGTCAAAATATATCAAAAACAGAAGGAGAATTGTTAGAATTTAAATTTAGAGCAGATGAAGGAATAGATGTACTAGTTGACGAAGATGGTTTTATACAAAAAAAAGAAGGCGAGACTCAAATTGAATTTGCAAAAAGACTTATTGAAATATCAACAGAATTTAAAAAAACTATTGCTGTTACAGAATGGATAGATAAGCAAATAAAAAATTCAATATATTTTGTTAATATTACAAATCATACTAATGATGAATTGGAAAAAGTAATATTAAATTATTATTACAAAGAAAAAATAGAGTATATGTTTTATGATACATTAAAAACAGATACAGAGAACATAGGGAATGGAGAAGAAATTAAGAAAACAGCAACAATTCTTTCAAATTTAGCACAAAATTTAGGGATTTTTATTGCATCATCATTGCAGTTGACAGAAAGTAATACTTTGCCCATAAATTTAAGTGTTAATGATTTAGCTGTAAGTAGAACTGTAAAAGAAGTATTGGATACATTATGTTTGATAAAACAAATACATAACGAAGATTTAGATAAATACCAATATTCTTTAGAAGAAGTTGATACAGAATTTTTTGAATTAAAGAAATATAAAGATCCAGATGTAAGATATTATGCAGGTGTTGTTGATAAAAACAGAGCAGGTGCAAAACCTAAAGTTGTATTTAGATTAAATTTAGCATATAATATGTGGGAAGAATTAGGTTATTTAAGATTAAAATCATAAAGTTCTAATAAAGCTCCTATATGAATACAATTAAACAAAAGTATTCATATGGGGGTTTCATAATGAAAAAAATAAATTCACACAATTACAATTCGTCAATGGCAGTACATAAAACAATAGAAGAAAGAGCAACAAATTTGGCACATTATATCATAGATTCTAAAGACACAGTCAGAGGAGCAGCCAAAAAATTTGGCATTAGCAAAAGTACAGTCCACAAAGATGTAACACTCCAGAACGGTAAAGAAATAGAACAAGTCATTCCTGAAAGTATTGAAATAAAAGGAGTTTTCTTAAGTATAAAAAATCCTGTGGTGAAGTTGGGATTGATAATTAAATAAAAAAGTAATTTTGTAAAGAATGTTAAGCTGACAAGTGCTAAGGTGGGCCAAATTTGCAATCAACATAAAAATTTGCTATAATTAAAGTATCATAAAGTTATAACGCTACTTAAACTTTAGAAAATAATGTTAAAAACAATTTTCTGGAGGGGTAGCGTAACCTCCAGAGCATATTACTTAGGAGGTAATATTATGATCGGATTCGGAAATTACACAAAAAAGGCAGAAGCTACAGCAATCACAACTTTGGCAGATAATAGGCTCGTTAAAATAAACCCGCAGGAAGAAGGCTTCTTCAATGAAGTTCTGAACTTCAAGTCAACAAACAAAAATATTAATACATTTATTGAAGCTGTTGCTGAAGTAAAAGAAGCTTCGCTTGAAGCTTTCTACAGAGTAATGTATGATCCAACTGTGGCTGACAATCATATGGTTGTCTTTCAGAATGGTAAGAGACCAGCTGTAGGACATTCCTATAATTGGTGGGTTAAAACAGCATCAAAGATGTCTCCAGTTGAGGGTAGACAGTGGCACATTGCAACTGAGTATCAGTACTATGCTTTCTTAGTATGGCTGATTAATCAGTTAGTAAAGATTGGCAAATCTGTTGAAGAGGCACTGCATCAGGTGGTGCTTGACTCGAAAGAGTTGGGACATTACTATGATTCTGAAAATTCAACAAAAGGTAAAGATTTTGAGTTTACAGGATCAAGATGTGTTTGTGGTCTTTATGACTTGGCAAATACTTTTAAAATTTTGCAATGCTCAAATTCGGAAGCTGGTGGCTTTTGGGTGGCTGGGGGCTATTACGATGTTAATGGTAACTACGATCCGCTCGCCGACCTTGAACATTACACTGATATAGTTAATGACGACGATGATAGAGTGGGTTTGCTTGTGCTTTAAGTAGCACTGCCCACTGAAAAAGAATCCAAAAAAGAGTATGGGACTTGCTGTGCAGGTCCTATATTCATGTATGTAGAGAGGAAGAAAAATGGAAACAAAGAAAAGATTAGAATACTATAATATTGTTGATAGTAATATTTATTATCAAAGAATTTGCATAAGAATTATGTATAATAATAAATGGATTGAAATGTAAGTATTATTATAGATATATGGATGATATTGTGATTTTGTGCAATAATAAAGAAGAGGCAAAAGAAAGATTGCAACAGTTAACTATTTTTTTGGAAAACAAATTAAAATTAACATTTAATTCTAAAACAAGAATTTTTAAAAATACTCAAGGTGTTAACTTTTGTGGATATAAAATTAATTCTAATGTGATTAAAATAAGAAATTCAAGCAAATATAGAATGAAAAGAAAATTAAAAGGATATACAAAATTATTAAAAAGTATGTTTTACATAGAGGGATAAACTTGAAAGCTGGTGGCTTTGGGTTTGCTTGTGCTCTAATATTAAATCAGATTATATATTTTAAGTAATATATACAGTATTTGTATTAGTTATTAAAGGAAGTTTATTCCTTCTTAAATGTAAATTTAAGTAAATATTTTTATAAAGATTTGTGTATTAGTAATGAAAATGAATATATGCAAATTTTTTTATGAAGTACAATAAGGTAAAAGAACAAAAGTTGCAAAATCAAATTTAAAACAAATAAACTAAAAGCCATATAAACCTAAATTTATATGGCTTTTAACTTATTTATTTTTTTCTCTACTTTTATAAACATTAGCTTGATTTCTACATTGAGGACTACAATATTCAGCCTTTGGATTTTTAGCATAAAATACTTTACCACAATGTTTACAAATTTTTAAAGGATTTTTTTCACTACAAATCATAAAGCCAAAAGATAAGTCGATGGCTTGTTTTAATGAATTAGGTTGCCAAGATATTTCAGGAGTTTGGCTATACATATTAATTGTATATGGCACACCAGAAAAATAATATTTATTTACAGTATTTTCAATGTTAAATTCTTGAACATCATTATTTTGTTTGTCAAAAATCATTTTAAAAATACTATACATTTTCTTTGCATATTCAACTATCCAATCAACTTTTTCACAATAGAAATTAGAATATATTAATTGGTTATTTAACGATGCTTGTTGTAACATCTCTTGTAGATAAAATGTTGATTTAATAACAACTTTTCCGTCAGTTACTGTATAACTCATCTCATCAGTAGTAGCAAAAGAAAAGAATAATTTAAAATAATCTTTGGTTTTCATTATACAATTGTTATTTATAAAATTATCTTCTTTTAATGTTACTTCATTCATTAGCATAAAGTCTGTATTAATTGGTGTATCAACCATAAATCCTAATAGACCATATTGCTTAACCAAAAAGTAAGCACAAGCAAATTTTGTGCGTTCATCATTTTCGTCTGAACATATTCTACCCATATTTAATAAATCAACAAGAATTGAATCCATTTTACTAAACATATCATATAAGTCTCTAATATTTAGAAGACCATCTATGTTTGGTACAAGATATTGTTCTTTTCCTTTATATTTTGCTGTATAGTTACCATATCTCATATATGAATATGGACTGTTACTTTTAAAATTGAATTCCATATTGAACCCCCAAAAAAATTAGAAGTTAATCCATCATATGTAACAAAAATAATTCAAAAGGATTCTAGATATATTGAAGAAAAAGAATATAGGGCTAATATTAGTAAAGAAAATCGTAAAGTTTCAAAAAGAGAATGGATTAAGAAAAAAAGAAAATCTGAATCAGATAATCAATTAGATGAATATGTAAAAATGCAACATAATCAAGCTAGAAAGGAATTATCATATTCAAGTGAAATGTCAGATTTGGTTTTTGCTATATGGAATAGGGGAATGTTTCAATATGATAAGAATTCTAGTGATTTAGTTTTAAAGAAAGGCTTTAAATTTAATCTTGATGTACCAAAAAGAGTAAGTAACGTTGTAAATGCAAGTAGTATAAAAAGTAAAAAAATATATGTATAAGATATGCTTTGAAGTTGTTCAAGGTATATTTTTTTGTCATATTTTTTTGGTTTTAATAATAGTATTGAAAAGAAAGTTGGTGAGAATTTTGAAAAAGGGTTTGAAGATTACGTTTATAAATCCTAATACTGAAGAACAAATAGTACAAGCTATGGCAGGTGTTCTTGCTTATAATCTAGCTGGGAATGATGAAAGAGTTACATTTAATTATAAAACTACAAATTCTTATCAAAATTCTCATGGGGAAATAGGAGTTGAATTGGAAATGTAGCATAAAAAATTGTTAAAAAATTTAATAAAAAGTCTTGATATTTTAATAAAAAATTTGTATAATGAATATAATAGTAGTAGATATTTAATATCTGCTATAATTAAAATGTGAACCGCAACCCTATTTGCGAGATATAAATTTATAGGTGAGAGAATGTGAACCGCAACCCTGCTTGCGAGATATAAATGTGCAGGTGGAAAAATGTTAATTATAGTTAAATATGGGGTCTATAAAAGTAGATCCCATATTTTCATAAAGAGGAGATGTAGCAAAATGGTAATAGAAGATGGAAAATTTTATTTTATAAAAGACGAATTTTTTGATGTATTTAAAGATTATGGATTAATGGTTAATAAAGAAAATGGTAATAAAAGACCTTGTTATTTTTGTTTTAAAGATAGAAAAAATAAAGAAATAATTTGGTTTGTTCCATTATCCACAAAATACGAAAAATATAAAAAATTATATGAAAGTAAGAAAGCAAAAAGTGGAAATAGACCAGTATATAACTTTATTTTTGGTAATGTTTTAGGAAAAAAAGCTGTATTTTTAATACAAAATATATTTCCAACAACAGAGAAGTACATAGAAAATAAATATGTTAATTCTAATATGGATGTAGAAATACCAACAACAGTTAGAGATAATGTAATTATTACATCAATCAGAGTAGTAGAATTGGCAGAAAGAGGAATTAACATTCCATTTTATGACATAATTGAAATGAAGAAAATATTATTAAATAAGTAATATATAATTTCAAATGTTACTCGCCACCCTGTTGGCGACAAAATTAAAACTATTCCTAAAAACAGGAGTAGTTTTTTTGTGCTTTTATATTGAAAAAGTGAAAATGATATGCTAAAATGTAACAGAACGAAAACAACGAAACAGAAAGAATAAAGAAAGTAGTGATGTTATGAAAATTGCAGCATATTGTAGGGTATCAACTGAAAAAGAAGCACAAATAGACTCATTAGAAAAGCAAATAGAATTTTTTAATGAATTTACAAAAAAGAACGGATATGAATTGTACAAGCTATATGCAGATGAAGGAATATCAGGAAAACAAATAAAACACAGAAAACAATTCCAACAAATGATGATAGACGCCAAAGCAAAAAAATTTGATAAAGTAGTAGTAAAAGATGTAAGCCGTTTTGCAAGAAATACAGTAGACTTATTACAAAGTGTAAGAGAGTTAAAATCTTATGGTGTACAAGTTGATTTCTTAAACAATGGTGAAGTAATGGAAGGTGGCTCTGAATTTATACTAACAATTTTAGGCGCAATGGCACAGCAAGAAAGTGCAAATATGTCTAAAAGAGTTAAATTCGGAAAAGACATCACAGCTAAAAAAGGAAGAGTGCCTAACCTAGTATTTGGATATGACAAAATTCCAGATGAAAGATATACTTTAAAAATAAATGAAGAAGAAGCAAAAATCGTAAAAGAAATATTTGAAAGTTACGTATATAAAGGAATTGGAACAACCAAAATAGCATGGAACTTAAATGACAGAGGAATACGTACTAAAAAAACAAAATCAAAATGGGTACAAACATCTATTGTAAGAATGCTTAAAAATCCAATATATACAGGAAGAGTAACAAATAAAAAATCAGAAGTAACAGACTTTATAACAGGAACAAGAAAAGAATTGCCAGAAGAAGAATGGATAGTCGTTGAAAGACCAGAAATGAGAATAATATCAGACGAACTATTTAACAGAGCACAAGAACTTTTAGAGCAAAGATCAAACGAATTTAAATTAAACAATAAAAGAGAAAAAACAGAATATGTATTTAGCACACTTATATATTGCAAACATTGTGGATATTCATTTAGAAGAATAAAAAGAAAATATACAGCTGATGGTCCAGAATATATTAGATGGGTATGTAGTGGAAGAAATTCAATGGGAGTAAACCATTGTCCAAATACAACTGTTATTGATGAAGAAGAACTTTTAAATGCAATAAAAATCTATTTAAAAAGTATAATAAAAAATAAAAAAGATTTTATGAAAGCTGTTGAAAAAGA
The DNA here is from genome assembly GCA_934130975.1 of uncultured Clostridia bacterium. Classification (GTDB taxonomy): domain Bacteria; phylum Bacillota; class Clostridia; order TANB77; family CAG-508; genus CAG-269. The sequence continues at coordinate 35,055 of CAKOYU010000009.1, forward strand.
ATTTGAAAAGATTACAAAATTAAGAGAAAACAATGAAAGAAGTGAAGAGAGTCTTTTAAAAGAAATTGAAAAAGTAACAGTTAAAAAACAAAAATACATGGAAATGTTTCAAAATGAAATAATCAATATACAAGAATTAAAGAAATATACAAATCCACTAAATGAAGATATTGCAAGACTTGAAAGAGAATTAAAACTAATTACATCAGAAATAAAAGAAAAAGATGTACTAGAAAAAGAACTTAATAAAACAATAAAAACAGTAGATGACATATTAAATAATCAAACAATAACAAATGCAATGTTAAAAACAATTATAGATGTAATTGAAGTAGATTCAGATTCAAATGTAGAAGTAAGACTAAAATTACTAAATGAAATAGGAACAAATGAGCCAGTAATAACAAAATTTGAAGACATTTACCAAAATGGAGAAGACACAGAAAATAAAGATGCCAATAATAATAAAAAAATTTCTACCGTTACGAAAAGTAACAACAGTACACAAAGATGTAACAGAAAGACTAGAAGAAATAAATCCAATACTAGCAAAATCAGTTAGAGAAATACTAGATGAAAACAAATCAGAAAGACATATAAGAGGTGGAATGGCAACAAAACTTAAATATATGAAAAAATGATAAATGTATTGCAATTTTTTTCGAAAAATATTACAATATAATTACGGAGGAAGAAATATGAATGTAGTAATAGAAGATGAAAGTAAAAAAAATAAGAGACTAAAGATATTTTACATAGGGATAATAAGTATATGTGTAATAGCAATTATATCAGCTATAGTTGTGCAAATAGTTAAAACAAATGATGCAAGTGCAGTTGCAAAATTACCACAATTAACAGAAGATCAAAAAAATCAACATAAAGATGAATTTGAAAAAATATTTCAAAATAAAGTAAACTATTTAGAAAATAACAGTTATAAAATTTCAAAACTTTCAAGTGATAAGGAAATTGTGTATATAGGTTATCAAAATAATGATAGCAAACTTAATGATTATGATTTAAAAGTACACATTCCATATATTAATATTAACAATGACACAATAGAAGAATTTAATACTCAAATAAAAGATATATTTGAGAAAAAAGCCAAAAGTATAATAAACACTCAAAATAATAATGTTATATATACAGTTGACTATAGTGCATATATATCAAATAATGTATTATCATTAGTTGTAAGATCAACTTTAAAAGAAGGAACAAATCCACAAAGAGATATAATTCAAACATATAATTACGATTTAACAAATCAAAAAGAATATACAATAGATGACATGCTTAATGCAAAGGGAATAACTAAAAAAGAAGCAAACCAAAAGATAAAAGAAGAAATAAAACAACAACAAGAAAAAGCAGAAGAATTAGAAAAATTAGGATATACAACATATAAAAGAGATTATACTAGTGATATTTATAATATAAATAATGCTACAGAATATTTGATGGGAGAAGATAATGCATTATATATAATATATGCATATGGAAATGAAAATAATACTAATGAAATGGATGTTGTAATAATGTAAAATAAAAAAGCGGTCTAGCAAAACTAGACCGTTTTTTGAAAATAAAAGGGGATGTTTATTAATCAGTTTTCTTCTTACTGACTATGCATATAGTATAACAACGAATTTTGTTCATTGTGTGAACTTAAAGTGAAAATTTTAACAAATTAAGGAGTTTCTTCAAGTGTTAAAGTTGCTTCTTTTTCTTCACCATTTCTATTAATTTTTAATTTCATTGTATCACCAATTTTATGAGAATTTTTAATATCATTTAATTCATCCATAGTTGTAATATCTTTATCATCAGCTTTAACTATAACATCGCCAGATTGTAATCCAGCTTTTTCAGCAGGTGAGAAATTTTGAACAGTTTTTACATAAACACCAACAGTTAAATTATATTTTTTTGCTGTTGATTCATCTAAATTAATACCACTAATTCCTATATATGGTCTTAAAACTTTGTTGTGATTTATTAATTGATCTGTAACATCAAGAGTAGAATTTATAGGAATAGCAAATCCAATTCCTTCAACGCCACTACCAGATAATTTTAAAGTGTTTATACCTATAACTTTTCCTTCACTATTTACAAGAGCGCCACCACTATTACCAGAGTTAATAGCTGCATCTGTTTGAATACAAGTGTATTTAGTTCCATCAGATTCTACCTCTCTGTTAACTGCACTTACAATTCCTTGTGTAACAGTTGTATCTAACCCAAGAGGACTACCAACAGCCATTACAAATTCACCAACTACAGCTTGGTCAGAATCACCAAATTCTGCAGCAGTTAATCCAGTTTTATCAATTTTTAAAACAGCCAAGTCAGTTTGAGAATCTTTACCAACAATTTTGGCATCAAAAGTTGCATCATTTCCATATGTAGCACTATTTAATTTTACTTTTACAGATGTAGCATCTGAAATATCATAATATGAATATGAGTTAGAAGAACTTGTATCTACAACATGATTATTTGTTAAAATATAGCCATCTTCACTAATAATAATTCCAGAACCTGTAGCAGTAGCTGTTGAAGTTTGTGGTGTTCCAAATCCGAAAATTGAATTTGAAGTTGCTGTGTAAGAAACTTCTATACCAACTATTGAAGGTAAAATTTTATTTGCTGCAAATACAGCTGTATTAGAATAATTAGAAAGTGAAATTAAATTTGATGTTGTACCACTTGAAGTTTGAACTGTTGTATTTGATGTTGTAGTACTTCCTGTTAATTTCTCTTTTATTGAAGGAAACCCAAAACAAGTTCCTATTACTAATGCACATCCCATAATACCACTTACAAATGGTACTAATACTGTTTTTCCGAATCCATTTGATTGTTTAAAATTAGCTTTTGAAGTTTTGCTTGAAATTACTTCAAATCTGTTTCCATTTTCATCCATTATAAGGACCTCCTCTTTGTATTTGTTTACTGCATATAGGATACACCACATTTGTGAAAAAATTGTGAAAATAATGTAAAAAACTGAAATTTTTCTTGAAAATAATACTTTCTACATATATAATATTAACAGAAAGGATGAAAAATATGAAAAATGAAAAAGGTGTAGCAATTCCGACATTAATAATTATAATTGCTATAATTATAGTTGTTGCAATTGTAGGAATAAAATATAGTATGAAAATGATAGATGAAAATCAATTACAAGATTTAAGAACAGATATGTTATTAATACAAGCAGATACTAAAAAGAGCTTAGAAGAAGTGAGCTTTCACACAGTTAATTTAGACAAAAATAAAGAAGAAGACTTAGCAAAAATAAATGAAGTAAAACAAGAAAATTTAAAAGGCATACCTGTAAAAGGAACAGAAATAGAAAAAAGTATTCCAGAAGGAATAGAGATAGACGAAAATTGCTATTATTTAGATGAAAACGTTTTAAAAGATATGGGAGTTAAAGAAAGTGATTCAGAAAAATACGGAAATTATATAGTAAAATATGATTTTGAAAATATCAAAGTAGAAGTTATTAATACAAAAGGTTATGAAGGTCAATATACATTAACAGATTTAATTGATGAATAATTCAGTTTGAAAGGATAAAAAAAGTGAAAGAAAAAGAAGAAGCAAGATTAACATTATTAAAAGAACAAGAAAAAGAACTAAGAAAAAAAGGATTTAATACAATATGTGGAATAGATGAAGCAGGAAGAGGACCACTTGCAGGTCCAGTAGTAGTTGCAAGTGTAATAATGCCAGCAGATTCTATGATAGAAGGAGTAAATGACTCTAAAAAGGTTTCTGAAAAAAAGAGAGAAAAACTATATGATCAAATTTTAGAAGAAGCTATAAGTTATGGAGTAGGAATTATAGGGCAAGATGAAATAGATGAAATAAATATATTAAATGCCACTAAAAAAGGATTAACAATGTCATTACAAGAATTAACTGTTAAACCAGATTTAATTATAGTAGATGCATTAAACCATATAGATACATTAGGAATACCATATGAATCAATAATAAAAGGAGATGCAAAATGCTACTCAATTGCAGCTGCATCTATTATTGCAAAAGTTACAAGGGATAGAATAATGAGAGAATGGGATAAAGTATATCCTCAATATGGATTTGAAAGACATAAAGGATATGGCACTTCTGCGCATATTTCTGCAATAAAAGAATATGGACTTTGCCCAATTCATAGAAAAAGTTTTACTACACATTTTGTGTAAAATTCATATCAATACTATTTTTGTTTCTAATAATATTTAAGAATATAAATTATAACTTTGCATTACATGCCTCGGCTCATTACGAAACTTAAGAATTTCTAATTTATTTTATGGCACCCTTCCACTCTCGTGAACTCTTTCCATAAAATTGCATAGAACTTCTAAAGTTTCTTCAATCACATTCAGCATTTCATTTAAAGTTATAATTTATATTCTTAATTAAGATATAGTATACAAAATGTATTGAGGATTATATTTTAGAGGAGGTTACAAATGAATATATTAGATATAATTGCAAAAAAGAGAGATGCAAAAGAATTAAGTACAGAAGAAATAGAATATTTTATAAAAGAATACACAAAAGGAAATATTCAAGATTACCAAGCTTCAGCATTAATCATGGCAATATATATAAATGGAATGAATGATAGAGAAATAATAGACTTGACTTTAGCGATGGCACATTCAGGAGAAGTGCTAGATTTATCATGTTTTGGAGAGAATGTTGTAGATAAACACAGTACAGGTGGAGTTGGAGATAAAGTATCAATTATATTATTACCAATAATTGCATCATTAGGAATACCTGTTGCCAAAATGTCAGGAAGAGGACTAGGATTTACAGGAGGAACAGTAGACAAAATGGAATCTATACCAGGATATAGAACCAATGTTACGATAGAAGAATTTATAGAAGATGTAAAAAAAGTTGGGATAAGCATGATTGGGCAAACAATGAATTTAGCACCAGCCGATAAAAAAATATATGCATTAAGAGATACAATTGCATGTGTAGAAAATATTCCATTAATAGCATCAAGCATAATGAGCAAAAAAATAGCAAGTGGTGCAAATAAAATAGTTATAGATGTAACAGTTGGAAAAGGTGCATTTATGAAAAATAAAGAAGATGCACAAAAATTAGCAGAACAAATGATAAGAATAGGAAAGCTTGCAGGAAGAGAAGTAAAATGTGTACTTACACCGATGGATGAACCATTAGGATATTCAATAGGAAATTCGTTAGAAGTAATAGAAGCAATAAACTTTTTAAAGGGAGATATGCCAAAAGACTTGAAAGAAGTCGTTTTAGAACTTGGAGCTAATATGCTTCAACTTGCAGGAAAAGGTGAAAATATAGAAGAAAATAAATTAAAAATACTAGAAAATATAGAAAATGGAAATGCATATAATAAATTTGTAGAAATGGTAGGAAATCAAGGTGGAGATATCTCATTTGTAGAAGATACAACAAAATTTAAAAAATCAAAATATACTTTAGCAGTAGTAACTAAAAAGACAGGAAAAGTTACAGAAATAAATGCAGAAGATATTGGAAAGTTAGCATGTTATTTAGGGGCTGGAAGAATGAGAAAAGAAGATGAAATTGAACCTGATGTAGGAATTGTTCTAAATAAGAAGGTTGGAGATGAAGTGATAGAAGATGATTTCTTGGCATATATTTGTGCTAATGATGAAAATAAGCTAATTGAAGCAGAGAAAAGAATTTTGGAAATATATAAAATTGAAAATTAAACTATTTAAAGTCTTTTTTTATATTAATTTAAAGTAATTGAATTATATGGATTTTAGAAAATTAATAATATATTGTTTTTAAGATACCGCGTAAGCAATCAAATGAGCGTAGCGAATGCGAAATGGAGCAATCTACATATTATTAATTTTAATATGAAGATTGCGACACCAAGGTATCAAAAAACAATATATTATTAATTTCTAAATAGAACTTTTATATACAATAAAATTAATAATAAAAAGAGTTTACATATTGCAAAAATAAAATTTTATGTTATAATAATATTGTGAAAAAAATAAAATTTTCAAAAGAAAGGAAAACGAACAATGAAAAAAGATAAAAAAGAAAAACAAGAACAAACAAAAGTAAAAGTTAAAATAGATAAAAGCAAAATAGCTTCAAAAATTATGGCAGTATTTCTATTAGTTTTAATGATATTAGCATCTTGCTCAACATGCATATATTTTGTAGTTACAAGTGTAAAATAGTTATAGCAAAATATAACGTAAGAGGAGAAAAGTAAAATATGAACAATATAGGAGTAGTATTAAATAATTTTTATGAGCATAACATATTAACATATATAAAAATGTACCAAGAATATCCAGTAAAATTAATCTCATTAATATTAGATATAGCGATAGTTGTATTTTTAGCATATGAATTATTAAGAATAGTAAAAGACTCAAGAGCTTGGCAATTAGTAAAAGGAATAGCATTTTTAGTAATAGCGACAGCATTAAGTGGAATATTAAATTTACATATATTAAATTATATATTATCAACAGTAATGGATTGGGGAGTAATACTTATAATAATTATATTCCAACCAGAGATAAGGCGTGCATTAGAACAACTTGGAGGAACTAATAAATTTTCAAGATTTTTTGGATTTGATAAAGATATAATTACCAAAACTAAAGAAGATATATATAAAGTTGTAATTGCAGCATATGAACTAGCTCAAAAAAGAACAGGAGCACTAATTGTAATAGAAAGAGATATTCAAATAAAAGATATAATAGCAACAGGAATACCAATGGATGCAGAAGTATCACCACAATTATTAGTAAATATATTTGTGCCTAATACTCCTTTACATGACGGAGCAGTTGTAATAAGTAATAATAAAATAGCTGCAGCAGCTTGTATGTTGCCATTAGCTAGTGATCAAGATATTGCTAAAGAATTAGGAACACGTCATAGAGCAGGAATTGGAATATCAAAAGAATCAGATAGTATAGCAATAATAGTATCAGAAGAAACTGGAAAAGTATCAGTTGCAAAAGACGGAACATTAATAGCAGATGTTAGAGAAGATGCATTGAAAAAGATACTAATTAGTAATATAGTTACTAAAAGATTAAATGAAGCTAAAGCAAAAAGTGAAAAGAGAAATATAAAAGAAGTAATAAAGAAAAAATTTCAAAAGAAAGAAAAAACAAAAAAAGAAAATGAAAAGGTGGCAAAATAAAGCCATCTTTTTATATAAGAAAGGGAAAAGATGAGAAATATAAAACTAACAATAGAATATGATGGAAAAGATTTCAATGGATGGCAAAAACAACCAACAAAATTAAATATACAAGGAACAATTGAACAAGCAATAAAACAAATTACAGGTGAAGAAGTACAATTAAATGCTTCTGGAAGAACTGATGCTGGAGTTCATGCATTTGGACAAGTTGCTAATTTTAAAACAAATTCACAAATACCAATAGAAAAATTTGCAATAGCAATAAATTCAAGATTAAAAAGATCAATAGTAATAAAAAAAGCAGAAGAAGTTGATGAAAGATTCCATAGTAGGTTAAACTGTAAGAAAAAAACATATAGATATGTTATAAATAATACACCAGAAGGAACAGCAATTTATAGAAATTTAGAAACACATATTCCGCAAAAATTAGATGTAGACAAAATGCAAGAAGCAGTAAAATATTTTGAGGGAGAACATGACTTTAAAGCATTTAAAGCAAGTGGAACAAGTAGTAAAAGCAGTGTTAGAACAATATATAAAGCAGAAGTGTATAAAGAAGGAGATAGAATATTTATAGAACTTACAGGAAATGGATTTTTATATAATATGGTAAGAATAATTGCAGGAACATTAGTAGATGTTGGGATAGGAAAAATAAAACCTGATGAAATTCCAGAAATAATAAAAATGCAAAAAAGAGAAAATGCTGGAAAAACATTACCACCTAATGGTTTGTATTTGCTAAAGGTAATGTATGAATAAGTAACCAAAAAATAAGTGTATTCATAATATATATCGAAAACATACAGATTTATCTGGAAAGGATGATATATATGAATATACTTATTTTTTTAGCTGTAATACTTGTAACAATAGTATTAGCAATATTTATTAACAGATTAGTACGTTGCCCATTGTTGGTTGGATTTATATTTTTTTCAATAGCACTATTGGTTGCAATAATTCTATCTAATTTAACATTAGTTATTTTGGCAATAATACTAGGAATTGTTGCGTTTATATCAGCATTTTTAGATTGCTTATTTAAAAGTTGTTGCTTTTTTAGAAACAATACTTGTTTAAGTTGTCATAATCCATATGAAGAAAATAATAATAACAATAATAATGACAATGTAAACAATAATCTAAGAATAATTAATAGCAATGGAGATGTTATTGCTAGCATTAGTGGGAATTCTGTAAATTGCTATGATGAAGAACCTGATTGCTGTTGCAATAATGGTAGAAATGGATTGAATTCTTTACTATCAGATGCAAATACTACAAATAGTATAAATACTAATACAACTTCATATTCTTGTAATTCGAGAGGATATAAGAGAAGGTTTTAAAACAATTTGATATTAACATAAAGAAAGCATGATATAAATGTAAAAATTAATTGAATTTTCTTTATAGGAGAAAAAAATCACTCAATTTATATTGAGTGATTTTTTGGTAGCGAAGGTGGGACTTGAACCTACGACCTGCCGGGTATGAACCGGATGCTCTAGCCAACTGAGCTACTTCGCCATAAATTTTATTAGAAACTTTACTTATTATAATAGGTATTTGGGCATTTGTCAATAGCAATTTGAAAAAAAATAAAAATAACAATAAAATCTTGATATTTTTAACTTGGCATAGTAAAATATATAGGAAGAAAAGGATTGAGAGGAGAAAGTACTTTGGAAAAGAAAAATAAGACTCAAGAGATAAAGAAGAAATTAGAATTTATAGGATTAGATTTAGAAAATATACCAAAAACTTTAAAATTGGTGGAAGACTTAAAATTTAGACCAAATTCAGGATTTGATGAAAAAAAGTATAGACAATATAGATTTGTATCTCCAAAAGAAATACAAATATTATTATCGCCAACTAATAGATTAGATGATATAAAAGAAAAGTATTCAAAAGCCAGTCCATTAGCAGATTATTTAGAAAATGATGATTCAGATGAAGGAAAACAAGCGAAATATGCAACATTTTTACGAATGTTAGATGAAATAAAAATAGAAGATGTAGAAAAAGTAGAAGAAGAACAACAAATAATAAATAAAAAAATTCCATTTAAAGTAAGATATTCTGGAAACTATTTATGGCAAATATATTATGACTCAGTAACAGAACAATATTTTATGATTGTACCAACAGAAGATAAAGACTATTCAACTTTTTTCTATGTATTAAAAAAACAAATAGAAAAGAAAAAAGCAGGAAAAATATTTGTACCAATAAGTAATATTGATTATAGTAGAGAACTATTGAATAAAACAGAAATACAAAGTTTAGAAAATTACCTATGGTTATTTACAAAAGACTGGCCATCAATTTATGAAGTATATAATAAAACAGGAAAACTAAGTTTACAAATAGTTGGAGAAACAGAGATATATGGAAAAATAAAATCAGAATATAAAGTTAAATTAACAAATAAAATAGACGCTAACAAATTTTTTAAATTAGTAAAAGCATTATTTATAATAAAATCAGAATTACCAAATTATTATGAATTTGAAACAAGAATAGATAAACAAGGAAGTTTAGAATTTTACTATAATGACAAGTTAATGAAATTTGATGAATTAAGTGAATGGTTAAATGAGGAATATAAAGAACTGCTAGAGATAGAAAAAGAAGCTGTTGAAAATAACAATTCTTTGCAAGAAAAATTGAAAAAATTAAAAATGCAAGCACAAGAATTAGATATAGAATATTTAAGTAAAGAAAAACAAATATCAACATATTTAGAATGCAAGAAAACTTTTTTTGGTAAAGTAAAGTATTTCTTTAAATATAGTGGTAAAAAGCAAAAAAATAAAGAAAACATAAAAGAAGAAAAACAAAACAAACAAGAAATTGAAATAGAAAAAGAAAAAATAGAAGAAAATTTAAAGGTACAATATACATTAGAAGAATTGATACAAAAGGGAAAAGAGACAGAAGAAAAAGAAACAAATTTAAGAAATACTAAAATGGATATAAATGCGTTAAAACTAAAAAGTAGAAACTTAGTAAAAAAGATAGAAAATGCAACAGCATTTATAAATGAGATAGATAGCCATAAAAGAAGTATATTCGAGTTTTGGAAATACAGTAATAAAGACGAAGTGCAAGCATTAGAAGAGGGAGAAGAAGAACCGATAAGTGTAAGACCACATTCTAAAGTATTTGATTATGAAGAAGATATGGAAGAATTTGGAGAAACAATGGATGAAATTCAAAGAAAAATTTTCTCTAAAGAAGAATTAGACGCATTTTATCTAACAACAACAAATCAACTAGAAGTAATGAACAGACTTAAGACAGAATCAATATTAATGAAAGAATTAGAACGATATTTAAAACAAATAAAAAAAGACTTACAAAATGAGAAAGATATTACAGAAGAAGATGTTGTAGATATATTTGGAGGTTTATCAGAAGACACTAGAAAAATTACAAAATTAGCAAATAAATCACATAGAGAGCATCCAAAAAATAAATATGCAATTTTAAGAATTGCAAAAGGAATGAAAAATGCTGAATACAAAGCGGTATTACTTAATTATATAGACATAATAGAACAAGCAATAAATAAAAATGAATTAAAACAAAATATTTCAGTTTATAAATGGATGGAAGAAGAAGAAAATATAGATACAAATGAGTTAAATGTATTTAACTTGAACCCAGAAAAAGAATTAGAAAATGCACTAATGGATACTGAAAGTGGAAAAGTAAACTTATACAAAATGAATCTTGAAAAAGGAATAAAAGCAATAGCTTTTTCAAACTGTGTATATTATGATAATCAAAATAAAACTTTACCAGTAGGAATGGATAAAGATACAAGAATATTAGCAAATATACTTGATACAGATATAACATTAGACAGCAAAAAAGTTATAAGAGTAGGAAGATTAGAAGATGATAGTGATATTGCCTCAAAATTAATTATAAAAACAATTAATGTACTAGAATATACAGTACAAGAAGAGGAAGTTGAAGAATAAGAAAGGAATGCAAGATGGAAAAAGAATTTAAATCAGGATTTGTTGCAATGCTAGGAAGAACTAATGTTGGAAAATCAACATTAGTAAATTTACTAGTAGGAGAAAAAGTTGCAGCAACAGCTAATAAAGTTCAAACTACAAGAACAGCAATTAGAGGAATTGTAAATAGAGAAAATTCACAAATAATATTTATAGACACACCAGGAATTCATAAACCAAAAACAAAACTAAATGAAACAATGGTAGAGACTTCATTTGGAGTTATAAGTGAAATAGATTTAATATTATTTGTGATAGAAGCAACAAGCGAAGAAATTGGAAGAGGAGATATGAGGATTCTTGAAAAAATAAAAGAATCAAACAAAAAAGCGATATTAATAATAAATAAAATAGATCTAGTAAAAAGAGAAAAATTACTTAAATTGATAGATATGTATCAAAAAGAATACAATTTCGAAGCTGTAATACCTATTTCATCTTTGCAATCAAAATATAGAGATATTATATTAGACGAAATAGAAAAGAACTTAAAACCAGGTCCAGCATATTATGATACTGAGGAGTATACAGATCAAACATTAAGGCAACTTGCAGAAGAAACAATAAGAGAAAAAGCACTTACATTTTTACAAGATGAGGTACCACATGGAATATATGTTGAAGTTGAAAAAATGAAATATAGAAAAAATCAAAAAGGTGAACCAATGTATGACATAGAAGCAACAATTTATTGCTTAAGAAATTCACATAAAGGAATTATAATAGGCAAAGGTGGAAATATGTTAAAACGCATTGGTCAATCAGCAAGAATAGATATGGAAAATAATTTTGGAACAAAAGTAAATTTAAAAACATGGGTAAAAGTCAAAGAAGATTGGCAAGATGACTCATCAATAGTAAAGAAATTTAAATTACAATAGAAACAAATGCATAATTTGTATACGAATTGCGAAAGATAGAATTAAAGGAAGTGAGCTTATGATTAAAAAAATGGCATGGAATACCTTTAAAAACACGGGGGATGTAAATACATTTTTAGAATTAAAACAATTACAAAATTTAGAAGAACAAATACAAATAAATAAACAATTAAAACAACCTATGGAGGGACAAAATGGGAACAATAAAAATGAGTGGTATAATAATTTCTGAAAATAATTTAGGTGATTATGACAAAATGCTAACAATGTTAACTCCAGGATTAGGTAAAATATCATGTGTTGCAAAAGGCGCTAGAAGACAAAGAAGCGCCTTACTTGCAGGTACACAATTTTTATGCTTTGGAGAATACATGATGTATAAAGGTGCAAATACATATAATATAAATTCTTGTGAAACAATAGAAGTGTTTTATAAATTACGAACAGATTTGGACAAGCTAAACTATGCAGTAGAAATGACGAAAATAGTAAGAGATGTAACAGATGAAAATGAAAACTGTTATAAAATTTTACAATTATTTTTAAATACGTTATACACACTGTCAGAAACTGATAAAAATCCGGAATTGATATTGAGTATATTTAAATTAAAGATATTATGTTTTTTAGGATTTACACCAAGAATAACAGAATGTGTAAACTGCAAGCAAAAAGAAGAGATTATATACTTTAGTTTAAGAGATAATGGATTTAAATGTTCAACATGTGGCAGACAAGATAAAAGTTGTTTACAAATGAGCGAGAGTACAGCAAGTGCTATAAAATATATAGTTATGGCGCCACCTAAAAAATTATATTCATTCAATTTAAAAGATGAATCTTTAAATGAATTAAAACTAATAACAAAGTTGTATTTTAATGAAAAATTAGAAAGACCAACTTAGTATGTACAATGTTTGAGGAAGGAATAAAATATGGAAGAATTAGTTGATATTTTAGTTACAACATATAATACTAATGAAAAATACTTAAAAAAACAAATAGATAGTATATTAAAACAAACATATAAAAACATTAAAATATACATAAGTGATGATAATTCACCTAATACAAAGGTAGCAGAAATATTAAAACAATATAAAGAACTTGATGATAGAATCGAATTATATATTCAACCTAAAAATTTAGGATATAATAAAAATTTCGAATTTTTATTAAAACAATCAAAAGCAGATTATATAATGTTTTCTGATCATGACGATATATGGCACAAAGATAAAGTTGAGAAGAGTTTAACTAAATTAAAAGAAAAAGATGTAGACATGGTATATTGCAACTGTAGACAAGTTGATGAAGAGGGAATTGTTTTACATGATGATTATTTTAAATATAAAAATGTACCATTAGTTGATGGTAAAAGCAAACTTGCCATTTCAAGATGTGTTGGAATTGGATGTTCACAAATGATTACAAAATCAGTAAGAGATAAAATGATTCCATTTAAAAAGAATTTTATTGCACATGACTGGTTAGCAGCATTTATTGCAAATGAAGGTAAAGGAATGTGTTATATTGAGGAAACTCTTTTTGATTATAGATTACATTCTTCTAATGTTTTTGGAGGAAGAAGCTTAAATCAGAATCTTGGAAGATGGAAACAAGAACATGGAAATGATTATAAATCTTTCTTGGAGTATAGAAAAGATGCCATCGATAGGGCTTATCTTGGTGGAATTGAAATGTGTAAGGAATATGTGTCCATAAAAAAGGATAAGTCGTTTATAGAAGAAGCGGAAAAGTATTATCATTGCATTTTGAAAAGTAAAAAAATTAATTTGAAATTGAACGAGTTTTTTAAGATTTTAGCTGGAAAAAATCAGTTCAAAAAGATGATTAGAGAAATGGCGTTATTTCATTTTCCTATTTTGGGGTATTTAAAATTTAGAATTAATTGACAAATAAAGGCATAATATATATAATAATGGCAGATTTGGAGAATAAAATACAATGAAAGAAAAAAAGAAAAAAGTAAAAATTTTAATAATAACAATAATAATGATTTTAGTATCAATATTAGGGAGTATATATTACAAATATAATAATGGTGTAGTTCTTACACAAATGCATGATAATAGTCCAAGACAAATGATGGGATATGTAATGCAAACTAAAAATAAAACAATCATTATAGATGGAGGACTTAAAGAAGATTCTGAAAATTTACAAAACAAGATAAAAGAATGTGGAAATAAAGTAGATGTATGGTTTTTAACACATCCACATATGGATCATGTCCAAGCATTTTTAGATATTGTAGAAAATACAGATATTCAAATTGATAAAGTATATGCGACTTTTAATGATTTGGATTGGTACAGACAATATGAGACATCTAGGATTGAAGAGATTGAAGAGTTTTTTAATGTAATAGAAAATGAAAAAATCAAAGACAAAGTTGAACAAGTTCAGTTAAATCAAAAAATAGATATTGATAATGTAAAATGCGAAGTACTAGGCGTGAAAAACCCTGAAATAACAACTAATCCGATAAATAATTCCAGTATGGTGATTAAGATGAAAATTAATAACAAAACATTATTGTTTTTAGGAGATACAGGAAAAGAGAGTGGAGAAAAGTTGTTAAAAAATCAAGGAGATAAATTAAAATCTGATATAGTCCAAATGGCACATCATGGACAAAGTGGTGCAGATGAAGAGGTGTACAAAAAAATAGATCCACAAATATGTTTATGGCCTACACCAAAGTGGTTGTGGGATAATGATCCTGGGACAGGTTATAATACTGGAAAGTGGACGACAATAGAAACAAGAAGTTGGATGGAAAAGTTAGGAGTAAAAACTAACTATATTGAAAAAGATGGGGATAAAAGTTTTAGAATTTGGTAAAGAAAAGTATGAAGTAGTGACAAGGAGAAAAATATATGGAATTTATTAAGCAGGTAATAAAAAACAGAAGATTAATATGGCAACTTGGAAAAAATGATTTTAAGAATAGATTTGCCAATACAAATTTAGGAAGTATATGGGGATTTTTACAACCATTTATATTTATGGCAACATATGCAATTGTATTTCAATATATATTAAAAGTAGGGAGTGCAGGAGAGTATCCATATGCAGTTTGGTACTTTCCAGGAATGGCAATGTGGCAGTTATTAAATGATAGTATAATGTCTTCAAGTAATTCGATAAGAGCATATAGTTATTTAGTAAAAAAAGTAGTGTTTCCTGTAGATGTTATACCTATAATTTCTATTATTGCATCAAGTTTTGTTGGAATATTTTTATTAGTAATATCAGTTGTAATATGTGCAATATATGGATTTACACCTAATTTACTTATACTTGTTTATGTAGTATTTGCGACATATTGTTTTATTATTGCATTAACTAGATTTACTTCAGCTATAACAGCGGTTGTTCCAGATTTTTCTAATTTACTTGGAATAGTTATGCAATTATGTTTTTGGTTTACACCAATTATCTGGAATTTAGAAATGTTAGCAGAGCATCATACTATTTTAAAAGTTATGAAATGTATGCCATTTACATATTTAGTTACAGCATTTAGGCAAGTTTTTATGAATGATAATATAATATTAGCTAGTCATGGAATATATACAGCTATATTTTGGGCAATTACATTAATACTATTTATTTGGGGAAATTCAGTATTTAAAAGAACTAAAAAAGATTTTGCAGATGTATTATAAGCGGAGGAAAGATATGGATAAAGAAAAACAAGAAGAGAATATTATAGAAATAAAAAATTTGGTAAAAAAGTATAAAATGTTTGATAGAAAGAAAGATAGACTGATAGAAACAATATTTCCGAAAGTAGAAAGACATAAAAGTTTTACTGCAATGAATAATTTGAATTTAACTGTCAAAAAAGGAGAGGTATTAGGAATACTTGGAAGAAATGGTGCTGGAAAATCAACACTACTAAAAATGATAACAGGTGTTGTTGTTCCAACATCAGGAACATTGAGCATAAAAGGAAAAATTAGTTCATTACTAGAATTAGGAACAGCATTTAATTCAGAACTTACAGGAGAAGAAAATATATATCAACATGGTCAAGTAATGGGATTATCAAAAGAAGAGATAGAAGCAACTAAGAACGATGTAATAGAATTTGCAGATATAGGTGAACATTTATATCAGCCCGTAAAAACATATTCTTCTGGTATGTTTGCAAGATTAGCATTTGCATGTGCGATAAATGTAAACCCAGATATATTAATAGTTGATGAAGTATTGTCAGTAGGGGATATGGCATTCCAACTAAAGTGTTTTAAGAAATTTGAACAATTTAAAGAAGAAGGAAAGACAATACTATTTGTTACACACAATGTTGCAGATGTATTAAAGAATTGCACAAGAACAATAATTTTACAGAGTGGAGAAAAAATATTTGATGGTGGAGTAAAAGAAGGTGTAGAATTATATAAAAAAATAATAACTGGAAATGCTCCTAAAAATGATAATGTAGACAAGACAACATTTATTAAAGGAGAAATTGGTAAAACTTGGAGATCACATTTTAATGAGAATCCTAATGTAATAGAATATGGAAATTCAAAAGCAAAAGTAATAGATTATGGTGTATTTAATGAAAATGATGAGTATTTACAAGTTATAGATAACGAAAAGGTTATAAAACTAAAATCAAAAATTGAATTTTTTGATGAAGTTGATAATCCTATTTTTACAATGACTATAAAAGACTTTAATGGAGTTGAAGTTGCAGGAACGAACACAATGTTCGAAAAAATATATCCTGGAAAATTTAAAAAAGGTGATATAGCAGAAGTAGAATTTAAGCAAAAATTACCAATAGCACCTGGAAAATATACATTATCTTTTAGTTGCACACATATAAGTGCAAGTGGTGAATTAGAAATTTTAAATAGAAAATATGAAGCTCTGTTAGTAGAAATTGTATCAAGTAAAAGCATTGTAGGTCTTATTAGACTAGACACAGAGATAAATATAAAAAAATGTAGTAAAGGAAAATAAAATGGACAAAATAGATATTTTGATGGCGACATATAATGGTGAAAAATTTTTAAAAGAACAAATTGATAGCATTTTAAATCAAACATATTCTGATTTTAGATTAATAATATCAGATGACTGTTCAAAGGACAATACAAGAGAGATATTAAAAGAATATGAAAAAAAAGATGAAAGAATAAAAGTATACTTTCAAGAAAATAACTTAGGATATGTAAAAAACTTTGAATTTTTATTAACAAAAGTAGAAAATGATATATATATGCTATCAGACCAAGACGATGTTTGGCTTTCTACAAAAGTTGAGCATACATATAATAAATTAAAAGAAACTAATTCGGACTTGGTTTTTACAGATTTAGAAGTAGTTGATGAAAAATTAAATATATTATATCCATCTTTTAACGACTATATGAAATTGTCAAGAAAAATAAAAAAATACAAAGGTGATTATAGATTACAATATTTATACAATTGTGTAACAGGTTGTACATTAATGTCAACAAAAAAATTTGTGGATTTAATATTACCATTACCGATAGATTCTAAATATGCGATACATGACACTTGGATTGCTTGTACAGTTGCAAATAATGGAAATGTAGAATATTTAGATGAGAAAACTATAAAATATAGACAACATGGAAACAATCAGGTAGGAGTTGAAAAAATATCACATGGATTTAAAAAACTAGATCAAGTAAGAAATTTATTTATTGATGTAAAACTAGGCTTATTTGAAACATATGTAAATAATGACAGAATATTTAACGAAAAGCTAAAAAAAGAAAATATAGAAGCATTACAGTATTTTCAAATGATAAAAGACAAAAAAAATTTTAATTTTAAAAATTGGAAAGTATTTCATGAACTATATAAAAATGAAACATTTAGTTATTATATAATAAATTTTCTTATAATGAATTTACCTGGAATTGGTAGAATTCTATTTAAAATAAGATATATGATTTTAAGAATATGGAGGAAATCATGAGACTAAATATAGAGTTTTATAAATCAGAAAAAGATAAAATAACTAAAACAGACCAAGAAATAATTGAATACATAAATAACTATGAAAAAAAGGATTATGATACAATAATTGAAAAAGATGAAAGGCTAGAAGTAATTCTAGCATTATCAGAATTAAGAGAAAATATAATTAGTTGGTATCCATTCAAAAAAAACTGTAGAATATTAGAAATAAACGGAGGATTTGGAGAGATAACAGGAAAATTATGTGATATTGCTGATAGTGTAGTAACAATAGAAGAATCGAAGAGAAGAGCAGAAGCAATAGCTAAAAGACATGAAGATAGAGAAAATTTAGAAATCATAGTTGGAAAACTAGAAGATATAAAGTTTGAAGAAAAATTTGATTATATCGTTATTATTGGAATGAGAGATAAAAAGATAATTTCACAAGTATTAGAATTACTTAAAAATGATGGCATAATATTGACTGCTTTTAATAATAGATTTGGTGTTGAACAATTATCTACAATTAAAGCGAATGGAGAAGATTTGATAACACAGAAAGAATTACAAACGTTACCTAATATTGAAGAATATTTAGAAAAAATGAATTTGAAAAAGAAAGAATATTTTGTATTAACAGATTACAAATTAACAAATGTTATTTTTTCAGAAAAGTTCGATATGACACAAGAAAATATGTCAAGAAACATAACATACTATGCACCCAATGATATAAAAGTATACAATCAAAATGATATATATTGTAAAATACTAGAAGAAAAAAATATGGAAATTTTAAAGAATTTTCTAAATTCTTATTTTATAGAGATTTTTAAAGAAGATTATGTTGAGAATGGAATAAAATTTGTTTCATTTTCAAATATGAGGAAAAAGCAATATAGAATTAAAACAATTATATATGACAAAAAAGTAGTAAAAAGTAATATGATTTCAAGATCAAAAGAACATATTAATTCCATAAAAAATAATATTGATTATATGAAAGCTTCAGGAATAAAAACATTAGACACATATAATGAAAATGAAATAGAAAATGCTTTTCAAAATGAAGAAACATTGGATAATGTGATAATTGATAAGATGAAATCAGGAAATATACAAGAAGGAATGAAACTGATAATACAATTTAAGGAAATGCTTATGGCAAAATTAAAAATTGTAGAAAATATAGAAAATAATGCTTTTGATAAATATGAAATACCATATAACCAAAAAGATATAGAAAACATGCACTTTGTTGAAAAAGGATTATTGGACTTGATTTTTCAGAATTGCTTTTATATAAATAATGAGTTTTACTTTTATGATCAAGAATGGATGGAAGAGAGAATACCAATAGAATTTATAATATATAGATCAATCATTTATTGTAATGGGATAAGAGGTTTTTTTACTATTGAAAAATTATTGAAAAAATTGGAAATAAATAGTAGACAAGCAGAACTATTTAAGAATTTAGATGACAAAATACAAGACAAAATAAGAAATAATGTTATGTGGAATTTAAATAAATCAGGAATAAGGATAAAAGAAATACATACAAAAATGTTAACATTGCAACATCAGGTAAATTTATTAAATATAGAATTGAACAAAGTTAATGAAGAAAATCAAAAAGTTAAAGAGGAAAAACAAATAATAGAAAATGAATTAGAAGAAATAAGGCAAAAGCAACTTGAAGAGGAAAATAAAAGAAAACAGAAGATAACATATAAGATAATGAAATTTATAAAAAACGAAAAATAGAGAGGGAAAAATATGAATATAGAACATTTAAAAAACCAAATAAAGTATTATAAAAATAAATATGGGATAAGAAAAACAATAAAAAAATGTATATCAAAAATATGGAATAAAATAAAGGTCGTGTTTAAAAATAGAAGTGTTTTAAAAATGGATGCTTATCATAAATGGATATATTTTAATGAACCTAATTTTAAAGAGTTGCAAGAACAAAAAGAATATAAATTTGATAAAAATCCTAAAATTAGCATTATTGTTCCAATGTATAATACGCCAGTAAAATATTTTAAAGAATTAGTAGAATGCTTAATAAATCAAACTTATTCAAATTGGGAACTATGTTTAGCAGATGGAAGTGAAAATAAAAATAGTGAAATAGAAAAAATTTGCAATAAAGATGAGAGAATAAAATATAAATTTCTAAATAGTAATAAAGGAATATCAGAAAATAGTAATAGAGCTCTAGAATTGGCAACAGGAGATTATATAGCACTATTAGATCATGATGATTTATTACCAGAATTTGCATTATTTGAAATAGTAAAAACAATTAATGAAAATCCAGAAGTGGAATTTATTTATACAGATGAAGACAAATGTACAACTATAAAGAATAGGTATGATCCTCACTTTAAACCAGATTTTGCAATAGACACTTTAAGATCTGTAAATTATATATGTCATTTTAGTATATATAAAAAAGAATTAATGGACAAACTAGGTGGATTTAGAAGTGAATTTGATGGTGCACAAGATTATGATTTAATATTGAGGATGTCAGAGACAACCAACAAAATTGTACACATTTCTAAAATATTATACCATTGGAGAGTACATCCACAATCAACTGCAGCAGTGACGGCAGGAGATGCAAAACCATATGCATTTGAAGCTGGAAAAAGAGCAATAGAATCTCATTTAAAAAGAGTAGGATTAGAAGGTCAAGTTGAACATGGAATAAGTTTAGGAATTTATAGAGTAATATATAAAGTAAAAGGAACGCCTAAAGTATCAATATTAATTCCTAATATGGACCATATAGAAGAACTAAAAACATGTATAGATTCTATAGTAAAACTAACTACATATGAAAATTATGAAATAATAGTAATAGAAAACAATAGTAAAGAGAAAACGACTTTTGAATATTATAAAGAGATTGAGAAGAATCCGAAGATTAAGGTAATATATTATCCAGAAAAGAAGTTTAATTATTCTAAAATAATTAACTTTGGAGTTAAAAATGCAACAGGTGAATATGTAATGCAATTAAATAATGATACAGAATTATTAACTGCAAATTGGCTTGAAGAATTACTAGGATATGCACAAAGAAAAGATGTTGGAGCTGTTGGAGTAAAATTATATTATCCAGATAATACAATTCAACATGTCGGAGCGATAATAGGAATTGGAGGCGTTGGAGGACATATATTTAAATATTATCCAAAGGATAAAAGAGGATATTTTGCAAGAGACAGCTTTGTGCAAAATTTAAGTGCTGTAACTGCCGCATGTATAATTTCAAGAAAAGAAATTTATGATGAAGTTGGATATATGGATGAAAAGTTTGAAGTTGCATTTAATGATATGGATCTTTGCTTAAAAATAAGAGAAAAAGGATATTGGATAGTTGAGGATCCTTTTGTTGAATTAATACATTATGAATCAAAGTCTAGAGGATTAGAAGATTCACCAGAAAAAGTAAAGAGATTTAATGGAGAAGTAGAAAGGTTTCAAAGCAAGTGGAGTGAATTCTTAAAAAATGGAGATCCATTTTTTAATAGGAATTTTAGATTGGATATAGAAGATTATTTAATATTTCCAGATAAAGTTGCAAATAAATAGAAAAGGAGAAATAATATGAAAGTAGCAGTATTAATACCATGTTATAATGAAGAGTTAACAATAGAAAAAGTAATAAAAGATTTTAAGAAGGAATTACCAGAAGCTGATATCTATGTATATAATAACAATTCTAAAGATAAAACCAAGGAAATTGCAACAAATTTAGGAGTAATTGTCAAAGATGAATATAGACAAGGAAAGGGAAATGTTGTACGTTCAATGTTCTATGATATTGATGCTGATATTTATGTTATGGTTGATGGAGACGATACATATCCAGCAGAATTCGTACATGAACTTATAAAACCAGTAGCAAATGGTGAAGCAGATATGTGTATAGGAGATAGATTATCAAATGGAACATATCAAAAAGAAAATAAAAGACCATTTCATGAATTTGGAAATAATATAGTAAAAAAGTCTATAAACATATTATTTAAAACTGAATTAAGGGATATAATGACAGGTTATAGAGTGTTTAATAAGAAATTTGTAAAAAATATGCCAGTAATGTCTCCTAAATTTGAAATCGAAACAGAGATGTCTTTATATGCATTAGATAAGAAATATATAATAAAAGAAATTCCAATAGTATATAGAGATAGACCACAAGGTAGTGAATCAAAATTAGATACTGTAAGTGATGGAATGAAAGTTGTAAAAACTATATTTAAGATGTATAAAGATTATAATCCATTTAAGTTTTTTGGAATAATAGCTTGTATTTTCTTGATATTAGGATTACTAGTAGGATTTCCAGTAATAAGAGAATATGCTATGACAAAATACATAACAAAAGTGCCATCTGCAATATTAGCTACAGGTTTGATGACTTTGGCAGTTATTATAGGACAATGTGGAATTGTGCTAGATACAGTGGTAAAAAACAATAGAGAAAATTATGAGTTAAATTTATTAAGATACAAACAAATTGAAGATAAAAAATAGGGGGAAAAAATGATTAACAAAATGATCACCATATTAACCAATCATAATATAGAAATAAAATATATATTATTTTATTTGGTAATATTAGCAATTTTTTTAGTAATAGCGTATAAGAAAAAAGAGTGGATAGAAAAAATATATAAACATAGATTTTTGACAGCGTTTATAATACTAGCAATAACTGTAATATTTCAAATAAGTGGATCATCAATAGGAATATGGAACTATTTTTTTGGAACACCAGAAGGAACTATTAGTGAAGGTGTTATATTAGGAAAATCACAAGGAGTAAGATCAGATGAATGGGCTACATTTACAATATTTAATTTTTCACAAAAATATAATATAAACAAACCTTTTGGATTTTTTACAAATTCAATAAGAGCTGATAGAACAGATATATTTTTAGAATATGGTGGCCCAGTGTTAGATATTGGTATAATATATAGAATTTTTCAAATAGGATATATTTTATTTGGAAATTCTAGAGGATTAGCGTTTTTCTGGAATGCAAGATTTATAATGTTAGTAATGGTAACGTTTGAATTAATGATGATAATTACCAATAAAAAGAAAAAATTATCTTTATTAGGAACGATGCTAATTGCATTTGCACCAATTGTTAGTTGGTGGTTTTCTATAAACGGTTTAGTAGAAATGCTAGTTTCAATGCAATTAGCTATTATATTATTAGATAAATATATGATAGAAACAAATTTTAAAAGAAGAATTTTTTACTTAATAGGAATCGCAATTTCAGCAGGAACATTTTTATTTGCATTTTATCCTTCATGGGAAATACCATTAGCATATATAACATTAGGATTAGGAATTTGGATTATACTTAAAAATTACAAGGAATGTAAAATTAACAAAAAAGATGTTATTTCTATTATAGTTATAGGAGGAATTTGGGCAATATCAATTGGATATTTGTTAATAAAATCTAAGGATACAATACAAATAATTCTTAATACAGTATATCCTGGCAGTAGACTTGAAGTTGGTGGGGGAAGTATAGCAAAATTATTTGAATATCCAATAAATATATTTTTTAATATTAATAGTAGTCAATTACTTACGAATACTTGTGAAGAGGCCGTATTCTTTGACTTCTTCCCAATTGGTTTAATATTTACGCTTTATATATTTATAAAAGAAAAAAAGAAAGATATATTATTAATTATTTTGACTATATTAGATGTATTCTTTGGAACTTGGTTAATATTTGGATTTCCAAAAACTATTGCACAAATAACATTATTAAGTAATTCTCAAACTGCAAGAACATATTTAGCATTTGGAATGATTAATATATTAATGCTAATAAGGGCATTATCATTATTTGAAGTTAAAGTCAATGTAAAAAAATCATTGATATTTTCATTGATATTAGCAACAATAATTACAGCATTAACATATAAATATTATTCATATTATTTACATTTATATATGATAATAATTATTTATATAACTTTAATTGTGGTATTTTATTTGTTCTTTAGAGCAAATAAAAAAATTGAAATGAACTTATTATTGATTACTGTATTTTTAATATCAATAATAAGTAGCTTAATTGTTAATCCTTTAAGAGTTGGCACTAGTGTTATTTATGATCAACCAATAGTAAAAGAAGTATCATCTATAGTAGAGCAAGATAAAGATGGAAAATGGATAGTAGAAGGAGTAGGATATCCATATATAAATATACCAATAATGGTAGGAGCACCAACAATAAATTGTACAAATGTATATCCAAATTTAGAAAGATGGAAATTAGTAGACGAAGATGGAAAATATGAAGAAGTATATAATAGGTATGCACATATTGCCATAAAATTACAAAACGAAGAAACATTTTTTGAACTAACAGCACCAGATGCTTTTTCTATATATTTAAATGTTGATGATTTGAAAGTATTAGATGTTAAATATATATTAACAACTAATGATTTAGAAAATTATAATTCTGACAAAATTAGTTTTGAACTAATTAATAAGGAAAATATGCTTAAAATTTATAAAATAAACTAATGAAATGGAGAAGTTTAATGAAAAATTTTATTGAAAAAGTAAAGAAAATATGTATAGACAAAAGAGTATTAACAACTTTAATTTGTTGTGCTTTTGGATTATTATATACTGTATATATACATAGTAATATATCAATTAATAATGGATTTGTATACCCCCAATATAATATTATTTATTGGGCGGTATCAATTGGATTATTGCTTGTATTAATTGGAATGATAATATACATAATTACAAAAAAAGAATTAAAATTGCACATTGTATTTATTGCATTAGCAATAATATTTGGAATATCATATTTAATCGTAGCACCTATTCAAAATGGTTCAGATGAGGTTGCTCACTTTTACAGAGTATTTGAAGTAGCAACAGGACAATTAGTGACTCAAACAAATGAAAATGGAAAATTTATAGAAAAAGATCTTCCAACTTCTATGATAGAATTAACAGATTCTGAAAACACAGATGCGTCAATAAAGATACATGATTTACCAGAAAAAATGCAAATCGAATTAAACAAAAATGAAAAAACAGATAAAGACGCTAATACAGGAACAAGTGTATATTCACCAATAGTATATGCACCACAAGCTTTAGGAATGGCAATAGGACTAAAATTAAATTTAAGTCCATTACTTATAGCAAATTTATCTAGAATGTTTGGATTTATAGTATGGGTAGCAATTTGCGCTTATGCTATAAAATTAATGCCAAGCAAAAAAGAATTTTTCTTAATATTAATGTTATTACCTTCAAGTATTACGAGTGCAGTAACATTATCTGCTGATACAATTTTAAATGCATTTTCATTTTTATTAATTGCAAAAGTATTAGAACTAACTGCAAGAGATGAAGAAGTTAATATAAAAGATAATTTGATTTTAATTATAAGTAGTGTAATTATTGGGCAATGTAAAATGGCATATTTACCATTAATATTTATATGTCTATTAATACCAATGAATAAATATAAAAACAAAAAGAGTTATTTTATAAGTAATGCAATAATAATAATTTGTGCATTCTTTGGAACATGGATTTGGGATAAAGTTGCAGCATCTACACATTATGGAACAGGAATTGGAGAACAGCAACTTTGGATTTTAGCACATCCAATAAATTACATTATTGTAATGTTTAGAACTGCAGTAGAATATTTTAACCACATATTTTTTGGAATCGCCGCAGGTAATAGCTTATATCAAGCTAGAGTACAAGTACCAGACGTGATTTCTTTAGGATTGCTATTATGTTTAGGCATATCATTATTTATTAAAGAATCTAAAGTAGAAATAGCATTATGGAAAAAAGTTTTTGTAATATGTATTATGGGAGGAATAGCATTATTAGTTGTTACAGCAATGTATGTATCTGCAACAACAATTGTTACAGGCCAAGTTGGAACCAAAATAATAGAAGGAATACAAGGAAGATACTTTATACCAGCAATTGCACTATGTGTAATGTTATTTAAAAGAAAAAGTATTAACATTAATGAAAAATATGTATATGTAGCAACTATTATGTTACAATTTGCAGTTATATTAAATACACTATTAACATTTATTTAGAAAATAAGGAGAGTATATAAGTGAAGATTTTACTAATAATACCAGCATATAATGAAGAAGAAAATATATTAAATACTTGTAGAACTATAGAAAAATCTGGGCAAAAAGTAGATTATATAGTAATAAATGATGGTGCAAGAGATAATACGGAAAAAGTATTAAGAGAAAACAATATAAATCACATAGAATTAGTAAATAACTTAGGAATAGGTGGAGCTGTTCAAACAGGGTATAAATATGCATATGAAAATGATTATGACATAGCTATACAATTTGATGGTGATGGCCAACATGATGTAAATTATGTATCCAACATTTGTGAACCATTAATAAATGGACAAGCAGATATGTGTATAGGAACAAGATATTTAGATAAAAGTGAAAGTAAGTTTCAATCAACTTTTATGAGAAGATTGGGAGCAAATATAATATCTACATGCATCAAAATATTATGCCGTAAAAATATTACTGATCCAACTTCAGGATTCAGAGCAGTGAACCGAAAAGTTATAGAAGAATTTTCTAAAAATTACCCAACCGAATATCCAGAACCAGAGTCAACAGTTTCATTATTGGTAAATGGATATAAAGTTCAAGAAGTTCCAGTAAGTATGAATGAAAGAACAGGAGGAGTGTCTTCTATAAGATTATGGAAAACGGCAGATTATATGGTTAAAGTTGTATTAGCAATAATTATAGATAGTATTAGTTTAAAAAGAAAGAGAGGAGGAAAAAAATAATGCAATCAACATTAAAAATAGCCTTAATAGTAATTGTTTTAATTTATATATTTTGTATAATGAAAGCAGTTAAAAGAAAAAATATGAGAATTGGATATTTAGTCTTTTGGAGCATAACAGGTGTAATATTAATAGTTGCATTATTAATACCTAATCTAGTAGAAAATGTTTCGAACTTGCTAGGATTTGAAATGCCTATAAATATGATATTTAGCGGAGCAATTTTTGTTATATTATATTTGATATTTAATTTAACTATATTAATATCAAAGGAACAAAATAAAAATGTTTTACTAATACAAGAAATATCTATGTTAAAAAAAAGAGTAGAAGAATTAGAAAAGTTAGAAGAAAGGTAGTAATATGAAAGAGATAAAGTTATCAATAGTTGCAGCAGTATATAATTTAGAAAAATATTTACCAAGATGCTTGGACGCATTAGTAAATCAAACACTACAGGAAATAGAGATATTATGTGTTGATGATGGATCAACAGATAGTGCACCACAAATAATAGAAGATTATCAAAAAAGGTATCCGGAAAAAATAAAAGTATTTCATAAAGAAAATGGTGGGGAATTTACAACTAGAAATTATGGATTAGAAAGAGCTACTGGCGAATATGTAACATTTGTAGATACTGATGATTATGTTGAAAAAGATTGGGCAGAAAGATTATATAATGCAGCAAAAGAAAATGATGCAGATTTAGCAGTTTGCGCTTTTGAGAGAATAGATTTAAAGACAAATAAAGTTGTAGCAACCAATATGACTAATTTTGGAAATACTGTAAAAGAAATAACCCCAAAAGATGATTATTTATTATTTATAAATCCTGCACCATGGAATAAAGTTTATAAACGAGAAAAAATAAAAGATTTAAGATTTTTACCATTTAGAGGGTTTAATGATACAATGTTTTTAGCAAGTTGTTATACAAAGATGCATAAAATTGCATTTATACCAAATGTATTATATCATTATTATTTAAGATATGATTCACAAATCCATACAGTAAATGAAAATGATGTGAAGAATTTAAAAAAATATCTTCTAGAGGTAAAGGAATTATATGAAAAAACAGGCAAATATGAAGAAATGAAATATATTTTAGATACTTTTGCATTTTTGCATTTAGGAACTTCTGTAATGTATAGAGTTTCTTATGATAAAACAGTTAATATGAAAGAAATGCTAAAAGAAACAATTAAATATTTAGATGACAATTTTAGTAATTGGAGAAAATCACCATTTTTAAAATTAGGATATTCATTAAAAAAAGGTTTTAAACATATAGCTTTTTGGGGAGTATCATTATTTTATAAATGGGGAATTCCAATGGTATATATAAAAGTTTATAGATTTTTGGTAGATAAACTTAAAATTGACATTAAATTTTAAAGTTAATATATATATTATAATTTGATATAGAAGTGGAAAGGATTAGACTTATGAAAATAGGAGTAGTAATTGTAACATATAATAGATTGGAAAAGTTAAAGATAGCATTAGAATCATATGAAAAGCAGAATGCAAAGCCTAAATATATATTAGTAGTAAACAATAATAGTAATGATGGAACTAAAGAATATTTAGAACAATGGAAGGAAGAAAATAGTAATATTGAAAAACTCATACTTAACCTTGATAAAAACACAGGTGGAAGCGGAGGTTTTTATCAAGGATTAAAACATAGTTTAGAATTAGACTCAGAATGGGTATGGGTTGCAGATGATGATGCATATCCACAAGAAGACGCTTTTGAAATAGCACAAAAATATATTGAGAAGCATAAAGATAGTAAAGAGGAATTATCAGCAATATGTGGAACTGTTTTTAAAAGCGATAGAACAACAATTGACTGTTCACATAGAAGAAGAATATATACTACAGTATTTAATAGAATAGCACAACCATATTCAAAGCCAAAGGATTATGAACAAGATGAATTTGAGATAAATGGATTTTCATATGTTGGAACTATGATTAACAAAGAAAAACTAAAACAAACAGAGTTAACTAAAAAAGATTATTTTATATATTATGATGATACAGAACATAGCTACAGATTGTCTAAGTTAGGAAAAATTGTATGTATACCAAATATAAAAGTTGTACATGATGCACCACATAGCGAAATGAGTGAAATAGTAAAATGGAAACTATATTATTTAGTAAGAAACACATTAGATTTTGTAAAATGCAATTTTGATGAAAAATATTTTAAAGAGCAGTGTTTTGAAGTTCCATTTAAATTTAAAGTAGCAGTATTTTTATTTGGAAAAGATAAAAAATATGGATATAAAATGATAAATGAAGCAGTCAAAGATGCGAAAACAGGAAAGACTGGATTACATGAAATCTATAAACCTGGATGGAATCCTAATAAATAATTACAAAATAGTTTCAATTCTGTTTTTGACAAAGATAGGAGATAAAAAGTGAAAAAAAGTATAGCAAAAAATTATATATATAATCTAATATATCAAATGTTAACAATAGTGTTACCACTTATAACAACTCCATATTTATCAAGAGTATTAGGAGCAGAATCTATAGGAATATATGGATATACAATTTCAATAGTTACATATTTCATATTATTTGGAACATTGGGAGTTTCAATGTATGGACAAAGAGAAATAGCATATAAAGCAGATGATAAAAAAGCAAGAAGCAAAACATTTTGGGAAATAATTTCAATAAGAACAATAAGCCTTAGTATATCAATAATATTATTTTACCTTATATATGGAAGAACAGGAGAATATGCATTATATTACAGGATATTAATAATTCAGCTAGTAGCTAATTTATTTGATATAAGTTGGCTATTCCAAGGAATTGAAGAATTTGACAAAACAGTAATAAGAAATCTAATTGTAAAATTGCTAAGTTTAGTATTAATATTTGTAGTAATAAAAACACCAGATGACTTATGGAAATATTTTTTAATATATGTATCTGCTGAATTAATAGGAAATGTAACATTATGGTTATATCTACCCAAATATTTAGAAAAAGTAAATATAAAAGAACTAGAAATAAAAAAACACATAAAGCCAACAATATCACTATTTGTACCACAAATAGCAATACAAATATATACAGTATTAGACAAAACAATGATAGGAAAACTAACAGGAGATATGGTAGAAGTTGGATATTATGAACAAGCACAAAAAGTTGTTAAAGCAACATTAATAGTAACAACAGCACTACAAACTGTTATGAACTCAAGAATAGCAAATGCATATGCATCAGAAAATAAAAAAGAAATAAAAGAATGTTTAGAAAAATCATTCAATTTTGTATGGTTAATAACAGTACCAATGACATTTGGACTAATAGCAATAGCATCAAAATTTGTACCATGGTATTATGGAGAAGAATTTAATGGAGTAACACCAATCTTAATAGCAACAGCACCAATCTTAATAGCGATAGGAATTAGTGGAGTTACAGGTACACAATATTTAGTTCAAATAGGAAAGCAAAAAGAATTCACAATGTCAGTTACAATAGGAGCTATAACAAACATTATATTTAATCTTATTTTAATTCACTACTTTAAAGGAGTTGGTGCAGCAATTGCATCTGTAATTGCTGAATCTATAATTGCGATAGTACAATTATATTATATAAAAGATCAATTTAATGCAATAGAGATTTTCAAATTGGGAATAAAATGTATAATTAGTGGAATTGTTATGTTTATATTTGTAAAACTATTAGTACAAATAATGCCAGTAAGTATAATAAACACAATGATTGAAGTTATTATAGGTGGAATAATATATGTAATGATGTTAATGATATTAAAATACCAATTCTTCAAAGACCTAGTAAATCAAGTATTAAGTGGAATAAAAATTAAAAATTTAGGAGGTACAAAATGAGCTTGTATGACAAAATCGTAAAAAATCAAACTTGTTTAAATACAGCTAGAGCATTAAGAACTAAAATAACAGAAAGAAACAAGAAAAAGAGAGTAAAAGGCAATTATAAATTTATAGACAGAAAAAAAGACAGTGAAAAATTATGCATAATATTAGCTGGATATAAACAATTTTTATGGGAAGATGTATTTGGAAGAATAGAAAAATATGTATCACAAGATATTGATGTATGCATAGTTTCATCAGGATTATATAGTGAAGAACTAGCAAATATAGCAGAAAAAAATAATTGGTCATACTTAAGTGTAAAGCAAAACAAAGTATCATTAGTACAGAACATAGCAATAAATTTACATACAAAAGCAAAAAAAATATATAAATTAGATGAAGACATATTTATAACAGAAAACTTTTTTGAACAACTAGAAAAAACATATAATGCAATCCAAGAAAACGGAAGATACAACATAGGATTTGTAGCTCCATTACTACCAATAAATGGATATGCAAATGTAAATGTATTAGAAAAAACAGGTTTAATAGAAAAATTTGATAAAAGATTTGGAAAAACATATCATAATGGTGACGGAGAAGCACCAATTATAAAAAATCCAGATATTGCTAAATTCATGTGGGGAGAAACAGAAGAAAAATTAAGAAATATAGACAAATTATCAAAAGAATTTTCAGAGCAAGAATTTTCATATTCAATATGTCCAATAAGATTTAGTATAGGAGCAATATTATTTTCAAGAGAAATATGGGAAGACATGGGAAGATTCAAAGTTGGAATAGGAAACAACATGGGACAAGACGAAGTACAAATATGTGAGTATTGTATGATACAAAGTAAAGCAATAATTGTATCAGAAAATACATTAGCGGGACATTTTTCATATGGACCACAAACAAACGCCATGAAAGAATACTACAATTCACACAGAGAAGTATTTAAA
Organism: uncultured Clostridia bacterium; assembly: GCA_934130975.1. Classification (GTDB taxonomy): domain Bacteria; phylum Bacillota; class Clostridia; order TANB77; family CAG-508; genus CAG-269. Next base: position 66,958 of record CAKOYU010000009.1, read on the forward strand.
GTAAAATAAAGGAGAAATGAAAATGAAAAAATATGATTATTTAATAGTTGGAGCCGGATTATATGGTGCCGTATTTGCATATGAGGCAAATAAAAGAGGAAAAAAATGTCTAGTAATAGACAGAAGAAATCATATAGGTGGAAATATATATTGTGAAAATGTAAATGGAATAAATGTACACAAATATGGTGCACACATATTCCATACAAGTGATAAAGAAATATGGGACTATGTAAATCAATTTGTAGAATTCAATAACTATGTAAACTCGCCAATAGCAAATTACAAAGGAGAAATATATAATTTGCCATTTAATATGAATACATTTTCTAAATTATGGGGAGTAGTAACACCAAAACAAGCAGCCGAAAAAATTGAAGAACAAAAAGCAGAATATAATATAACAGAGCCAAAAAATTTAGAAGAACAAGCAATATCATTAATAGGAAAAGACATATATTTTAAATTAATAAAAGAATATACAGAAAAACAATGGGGAAGAGACTGCAAAGAATTGCCAGCATTTATAATAAAAAGATTACCTGTAAGATTTACATATGATAATAATTACTTTAATGATAGATATCAAGGGATTCCTATTGGAGGATATAATGTAATAATTGAAAAATTACTTGCAAATGCTGATATTGAACTTGGAGTAGATTATTTAAAAAATAAAGAAAAATATAATGAGATGGCAGAAAAAGTATTATATACAGGAATGATAGATGAATATTTTGATTATAAATATGGAAACTTGGAATGGCGTTCATTAAAATTCGAGAATGAAATTTATGATGACATTGATAACTATCAAGGCAATGCAGTTGTAAATTATACAAGCCATGATCAAGAATATACTAGAATAATTGAACATAAACATTTTGAATTTAATAAATGTAAAGGAACTGTTATAACAAAAGAATATCCAATGACATGGAAAATGGGAGATGAGGCATATTATCCAGTAAATGATGAGAGAAATAATACTCTATTTGCTAAATATCAAGAATTAGCTAAACAAGAAAAAAACGTTATTTTTGGAGGAAGACTTGGAAATTATAAATATTATGACATGGATAAAGTAATAAAATCAGCATTAGATAAATGTAAAGAAATTTTATAAAATACGATAAAAATTTGGTACTTTCTACCAAATTTTTTTGTATATAAAATATTGCTTTTCCATAAATAAAAATATATAATATAAATAGAAAAATTTAGAAGAAGGGATTGATTTTAAATATGAAAAAAGGATTGTTAAAGACTTTATGTACAGCAATGATATTTATATTGATTTTTACAATTGCTTTTCCAACTATTAATTATGCAACAGATATAGAAAAAGATATAACAAATGAAGAAGTAGAAAACGAGAAAATGGAAAAGAAAACAGAAGAAAGTATAAATAATGAGAAAAATACTATAGAAGAAAAAATAAATGTAGAAGCGGAAAAATTAAATCTTACAGATGAAAAAGAATTAAAAACAGATAAAATAGAAGATGGAACATATTATATTTCATCAGCTATTGATGAGAACAAAGTAATCAGTATAAATAATGGAGAATATAATGATTACGGAAATGCACATATATGGAAAAATGAACAAAAGGAATATCAGAAATTTGATATAAAATATAATAAAAATGTTGATGCATATATAATTACAGCAGTACATTCAAATAAATCACTAGATGTATCAGGAGCAGGACAAAGTAATGGTACTAATGTAATACAATATAGAACACATGATGGAAATTCAGAACAATGGATATTAAAAGAAACCCAAAGTGGATATTATAACATAATATCAAAATGTAATTATTTGAATTTGGACGTAAGTGGAGGATTAAATACAAATGGAACGAATATTCAAGTATTTGAAAATAATGAAACACCAGCGCAAGAATTTAAATTTATAAAAGCCGAGAAAAATGAAGGAACAAGAACAATAAAAGATGGAATATACACAATTGGAACAAAGCTAGATAAAAATAAAGCGTTACAAATTGAAAACGGAGAAATATTTAATAATGCCAAAGCAAAATTTGAGAGAAGATTAAATATATCAACTAAAAATCAAGAATTTGAAATAAAATATTTAAACAATGGATATTATG
>CAKOYU010000010.1 GCA_934130975.1 uncultured Clostridia bacterium
TCCATTTTTAATCATTTCCTTTCTTATTTGGTTTGTTAGGATTGTAAGTAACAATTCCATATTTTGTTTCAATATCATCTTTATTTATGATTGATTTTGTTTTTATTTCAGTAGGTGTTATAGGTAATATTCTTATAATTTTTTCATCTTTTTTTGGGGTAAATTCGCCAATAATATTGTCTGTATCTTCATCAACTTTTTCATAAAGTTGATACATTTTTGTTTCATAAAATTCATTTAATCTATCTAAATACTCTTCTACTTGTTCATTAGAAATATTAGGACTACCAATAATAAATTCTTCTTTGCCATTAATTTCAACAGGTACTAATACATCTAATATTCCTTTGTCTAAAAACTTCATTAGGTTATTAATATAACTCTTTCTAAAATTAATTTTTTCTATATGAAGTTCATTATTTTTATCTTTGGTTAAAATAACTGACTCAATAAATTTAGATATAAATTCTTGCTTTTCATCTTTAGTTTTACTTTCCCAATTTGTTTTAACAACATCATTTAAAGTGTCTAATCTTATCATATTTTCTCGTTCAATATCTCTATCTGCCATTAATTGCTGTGGTGTAAAAGTTATATTATCTAGATTTAATAGTTCTGATTTCTTTTGCTCTAAAATTTCCAATTTTTCTTCAATTAGTTTATAATCTTCTGAAAAATCTTCCATCTCAACAATACCACTCATATATACTTTTTTAATACGTTCTTTTTGTTTTAGTAGTTGTTTAATCTCTTTATCTATCTCATCAGTTTTTGTTGACTTATGGTCTGCTAGAATAGGTAAAAAATATTTTTTAACTGCCATATCATATTCAACTAGATCATAAATAAATTGCATTAAACATTCTTCTATTTTATCTTCACGATAATTTAAATGGCATTTCTCACAATTGTAATACATATACTTTTTCTTCTTACCACCAGAACCTTTACATTTCATTATTCTTCCACAAGTATGGCATTTAATCTTTTGAAAGAATAAATAAACTCTATCTCTAGTATAAGTTCTTTGATTAACTTCTTTTTGTCTTTGACATTCTTCCCACATAGCACGAGATATTATGGGTTCAACCACATTCATATAAATTACAGGTTCTTTATTTTCTTTTTTAGCAATTCTTTTATATTGCTCATAATCTCCCATATAAATTTTGTTATCAATTATCTTTTGAATAGTCGTGTCTTTCCATTTCTTTGGATTTAATATTTTTTCTTCATTAAAGATATTTGATATTTGCTGAAAGCTTTTCCCTTCTAAATACATTTTAAATATTCTTTCAATAATAGGTTTAGTTGTTTCATCAACAATAGTCTTCTTATTACCATCTTTCTTATATCCTAGTGGGGCAGGACCTGGTAAATGACTTGACTTAATTGCTCCATTAAGTCCAAATTTAGTTCTTTCCGATACAATTTCAATTTCTAACTGTGATAATACTGTTAGCATTCTTACAAAAAATCTTCCGTTAGCAGTAGAAGTATTAACATTATCTCTATCACAAACTAAATAACAATTATATTTTTCTAGCTGAGATATTAGTTCTTCTAAATCACGAACTGAACGAGTGACTCTATCTAGTTTATAGGCTACAATATAATTTATTTTTCCGTCTCTCATATCTTGTAGCATCTCTTGAAATGCAGGTCTATGTTCCATATCTTTTGCAGATATTCCTGCATCTTCATAAACCTTAAATACTTCATAGCCTTTAAATGCACAGAGTTGTAATAACTTTTCTTTTTGTTCTCCTAAAGAAAATCCTTCACGTGCCTGATCCTCTGTTGAAACACGAATATAAACTGCTGCAATCATCCTTTCATTATTCATAATTTTTCCTCCTTTTCTTTTAATGAAAGGCACCAAAAAAGGTGTCACATAACAAGACACCTTATACTTTATATTGATTATTTACACAACAAAATAAACCAATATTATGGGAGTATATAAACTCTCAATTAATTAATGCCTTGCTATGTATTCTGATAAATTAGCAATAGGGATTTTCTTCTTTAAATTCCCAATATAAAAATGTTTTTGTTCATTGAAGAATAAATATAGTATATCTCCAATAATTACTTTGTGTGGCTCAACATACGCTAAATTTGTATGTTCCACAATTCTTAGGTAACCTTCAATAATCTGATAGGGGCTGTTATTAAATTTGCAAGACCAATTAATTTTGGCTTTGAGTTCATCACTCATATTGATTTTCTTTTTAATTATTTTAATCATATCACATCACACCTTTCTTTGCAATAACGCACAAAAAAATCAATCTTTTGGGTGCGATTAAATAAGGACACTTATTTAATTTCTCTCAATTTTTATGTTAAAAACAGTCATATACGAGTAAATTATAGGAATTTAAAAATGGAGGATTTGAAAATGAAAGAAAAATTTATAGATGAAAGAACAGGAATTGAATATATAAAACATGGAGATTATTACTTACCTAATTTAATACTTGAGGAAAGTAAATTTAATAATTATAAGCTAGGTAAATATGGTAGAATAAGATTAAATTATCTAAAAAAGCATAAAAAAGCTGAATATATTATTTTATTTATGAATAATAAGTTAGATGAACATTTATATAATATTGATATGGAATGCAAAAAACAATTTGAATTTTTAATGAAGCAGTTTGCAGAAAAAGAAAATATAACTGAAGAATTGAAATCAAGCAATCAAATGGAGTGGGTTTGTAAAATGAATAATATTAGAAATTCAGTTGAAGAAATTATTTTTCAAAGATATATTTATGATTAAAATATGATAAATAAAAAAAATTAGAAATTTGCTTTGTTCGGTTGAATTTTGTAAAAAAATATTGTATAGTAATAATCATAGGAAATGAGAAAAGTAGATGTGTTCGTGTTGCCACCTACATACACAGTTTAGCTGTGAGAACGGAGGTGGTGTCTATGGTAGAATCAGCATTATTAACAATAATCTATCTATTATTCTACGGATTAATAGGTGTAACTATCATAAATATTGCCTTAATAATAGCTTTGGTTATAATTTGGGGCAAATAATAAAACGGCACATTTGCTTGGCAGAGCGATGTGTCGTTTATCCATATTTTTATGTGGTAACCGCATTTCTGCGATTGTCATTTCCTATACTTATTATACTTAATTTTTTATCATTTGTCAAATTTTTCATAAATGTTTTTAATCAGATTTATAACTGACTTTTTATCTTTAATATTCGCTGTTTATCAGTTTCAATAGAGTTCTCTAAACCACTAATTTGTTTATGATAGAGATTTTTTAATTCTCTTAATTGTAGTTCTGGAATTTGATTTTCTGTAATCATACCAGCTCTAAATAATTTTTGTAACTTAAATAGTTCATCATTATTATATTGCATAATACTATTTTTCCACTCCTTTATCATGAGATTTCTTTTCTTGTAATTTTCCGTAATCTTCAACTAATTGACTGGTTTCTTTTTTTCGATTTACCAATGTTTGTAATTTATTTTCTAACTTTTCTAAACTTTCTTCACATTCATCAGTATCATAAGGAAGTGCTCCAATGTCTTGCAATTGTCTAATTTGTTCATCTGTTAATTTGCAACTGCCTTTACCATAATAACCACTTTTTTTATTTTGTATCCAATTTCCTAATTTTTTATATCTTTCATCTTTATAAGGAAAAGATAAATTGCCATGTTCTTCATAATATTGTTTTGCTTGAGCATACATTGTATCCCATTGATATTGCTTTGCATCCCAGACCATTCCTATTGCTTCTAAATTTTCTATTTCTTCTTGAGATAAACCGTCTTTTGATTTATACTTCTTTCTTTGACCTTTTATCCAATTTGTAAGTTGATTATATTCATCTGTTCTAGGAACTAATAAATCACCATGCATATTATAATATTCTTGTGCCTGTTGATACATTATATCCCAACTAGTTTGATTTATGTCCCAGATTATTCCTATTTCTTCTAATTGCTTAATTTGAGTTTCAGATAGTTTAGTTTTTCCTTGACCTTTATAAGCCATTTTTTTGTCAGATAGCCATGTTCTCAACAGTTTGTATTCTTCTTCACGTTCCATAGGGATTGATAAAGTTCCATATTTTTCAGAATATTCTTTCGCTTGAGCATACATTGTATCCCATTGATATTGTTTTACATCCCAAACCATTCCAATTTTTTCTAGTTGGTCAATTTCCTCCATACTTAAACTGTTTTTTTCATCATTTGCTTTGTATTTCCTTCTTTGAGTTTTAATCCAACTACTTAATTTTTTATACTCATCTGTTCTCGGAACTAATAAATCACCATGTAAATTGTAATATTCTCGAGCTTGTTCATACATGTTTTTCCATGTATCGCTTCTTGTTGATGTATTTTGTCTTTTTTCTTTAGGCTTTATACAAGTTTCTTTTTTAGTTTCTTTATCCATTTCTATCAGTGATAGAAGTTCTTTTTGTTGTTCTGTTAATTTTCCATCTTCAGCATATAATTTTTTTTGAATTTTTAGCCATTGATATAATTGTTTATTTACTTTAGGTGTAATTACTAAATTTCCATGTTCAGTATAGTATAATTTTGCTTGGATATACATTTGATTCCACTTATATTCATTTACATCCCAAATCATTCCAATTGCTTCTAATTCTTCTATCTGTTCTTGGGATAGTTTACCTTTTTTATATGCTTTTCTTTTTTCTTTTACCCAACTATGCAAATCTTTTCCATTATCTGTATATTTATATGGTAATAATAAAGTACCATAATCTTCATAGTATTTTTTAGCATAATCATACATTTCTTTATAACTATTTTCCTTTACATCCCACACCATACCGATTAATTCTAATTTTTTTGTTTGTTCTTCTGATAATTTACTATATGTTCCTTTCCCTCTATATGCTTGTCTTTGTCTTTTTAGCCAATTATTTAATTCTTCATCTGTAACAGCTGTTAAATTACCGTTTTCTTCATAATGTTTTGTTGCTCTATCATACATTTCATACCATCTAGTTTCTTTTTGATTCCATACTATACCAATTTGTTCTAACAATTGCATTCTTTCTTCTAATAAAATCCCTTTGTTATAGGATTTAATCTGGTCTCCTAACCATTGATATATATTTTTACCTTTTATTTTCTTATCTCTTAAACCATCTAAATTGCCGTGTTCTGCATAATATTCTTTAGCTATGTTATATGTTTCATCCCATTGTTCTTTAAATTTATCCCAAACCATATCAATTGCATCTAATTTTTCTATTTGCTCTGATGTAAGTTGTCTCCTATGTCCTTGTCCTTTCATAGTTTTCCTTTGGTCTGAAATCCACATTCCTAAATTCATTCCATCTTTACTATAATTATTTGGAACTAATAAATTTCCATGTTCCTTATAATATTCTACTGCCATGTTATAATAGTCATCCCAAGACAAATTTAAAAAGTTGTCTATTTTATTAAATATATCTTGAATTTGTCTTACTGTATCAGATATTTTAAAAGCTTCTATTTTACTTTGATCTTCTTTTTTCCCAGTTTGAGTAAATTTCACTAATGCTGTTTCTCTTAATTCTTTGTAAAAATGAGAAATCATTTCACAAGATTGCACATTATTAACTATGTCAAATACCAATGGATTACTATTATGTCCTACTGATAAAGCTCTACCTAATTGCTGTTTATAAATAATTGGCGAATTTGTTGGTCTAAGCATAATTACACCATCTATATTTGGAACATGTATTCCTTCATTCAACATATCAATAGAGAATAATAATTTTAAATGCTCATTATTTGAATGATAAAATTCATCAAATACTTTCATGTTTTCTGATTTTGGAATAAAAGAAGCAACAGAAGACATATCAATTTCATCATTTACACCTTGAAACCAAGTTTTAGCTTCTTCCATCATTTTTTCCATATGTTTTTTATCTCTGCAAAAAACTATATATTTACCAGATTTATTTGTTATATGTTTAGCAAAAATTTGAGAAAGCCCTTCTGCTTTTTCTAATATTTTTTTTGCTTCATCTAAATATTGTTGTTCTTGTAGTTTTTCATAGACTCTTTTTTCTTTATTAATTCTTTGTTGTAAATTATCAATATCTTCTTGAAAAGAATAAACAGCATTTATATATGTTGGCATTGGTAAAATACCATCTGATAATGCTTCTGCAAGCGTTATTTCGGAAGCAACATTACCCTGGAATAATTCCTCAGCCATATCTCTATGTTCATCTAAATATCTTATAGGAGTCGCTGAAAGTCCTAAAACTTGAGCACTACTATTTTGATTAATTAATTTACTTATTCCTTTGCTCCATTCATTTGCACCACAACGATGAAATTCATCTAGAACTACCATATCTACATTTAGATTTGCAATTTCTTCATCCGTCATTTTAGATAATTTTGAATATGTATATCTCTTTAAATTTGGAAAATCTTTCATAGACATTCCGCAAGATTCTATATGTTTAGTTATTTGCCTTAATATAGATACTGTTGGAGCTAAAAATATAGCTTTTTTATTTCTATTTTCTTCTAACCATTTTAAACTAATAAAAGATTTACCACATCCTGTTGGATGGATAACTGCAACTCTTTTTTCAGTCTCAAACATTTTTTTCACTTTATCGTATGCTACTGCACCATGTTTATATAATTCTATTCCCATTTCTTACCTCAAATATCGTTTTTAACATTCCATATTTTATCATATTTTTATGTAAATTTCAATGTAATTATGGAAAAAAAAGAGATTTTTATTGACAAATAGCTACTTTGATGATATATTTAGTATACTATTTATTATGGTAACTGAAAAATTAAATAATGATGCATGTAAGGAGTTACTTGGCAGAATTGATTAAGTTCAGTTCGCAGTTCTGGGTTTAACTCGCTCCGCTATGTCAAAAGTGTGGGATTTAAATAGAAAAGTAAAATAAGAATATTAATCCAATTGAAATTATACTGACAGGAGATGTGCAAATAAAATTAGGACAGAATTTCAAAAAAATTTATGTTGCTAGTTTTGTTTGTCATTCCAGCCAGTTTTTTTGTTGTGTTTTAAAACAATAAAAAAACGCTGATAAAATTTTTAGCAGATATGCTTAAAATTTTTCAGTGGCAAAATTAGTTGCTTTTTAGCAAGTAATTTTGTAAAGCCTCGCAGAGCCCACGACACCTTTGCAAAACGATAGTTTTGAAAGTGTCATAGTGGGTTAGATACTTTCAAAGAAAGTTATCTAACATTGCTCCCTGCGGTCGCCTGTATATCTGAGGAAAGGATTTCAAATGGATAAAAAACATTTTTCTGTAGCAAGAGTTGTTACACATACTAAAGAAAACATAAGTAAATTTGAAAGACATGACGAAAGAAAAAATACAACTTATTCTAATACGAATATAGTTCAAGAAAGAACTCCAATGAATATCTACTTTAAGAGATACGATTGTACTCTTAATCAAAAATTTGATGAGTTAGTAAAATCAGGTCAAATATCTACTAGAGGTTTAAAGGCAAATGCTAAAATTTATAATGAATTAGTTTTTGATGTCAATTCACTATATTTTGAAGAAAATGGCGGTTATGAATTTGCTAAAGGCTTTTATGAAAAGGCTTATAACTTTGCTGAAAAAGAAATGGGAACAGAGAATATCTTAACTGCTGTACTTCATGCTGATGAATTAAATACAGCTCTTAGTGAAGAATTTAGAAAAGAAATTTACCACTACCACCTTCATGTTATAGCAATTCCAGTTGTTAGAAAAGAAGTAAAATGGACTAAAAAATGTAAAGACAAGTCTTTAATCGGTACAACTAAAGAAGTAATAAATCAAGTAAGCCATAGTAAAAAATGGAAATCTGAACGAGCAGTAGATGGAAATGGCACTCCCCTTTATGATGAAAAAGGAAAGCCTATTTTAGTAAAATCATATAGCCTATTACAAGATAGATTCTTTCAATATATGTTTGATAATGGTTATAGAGGATTTATTCGAGGTATTAAAGGAAGTACAAATGAACATCTTGAAACTTTAGATTTTAAAATTAAAAAAGATAAAGAAAGACTTGAATCAATATCTAATAAAATTGAAGAAAAAGAATCTACTTTTGATTCTATTATGAAATTTGACAAACAAATTAAAGGTGTTTCAGATATAGGAAAGCATAAGAAATTTTCTAAAAAGATTGAATTAGAGCCACAAGATTATGAAGATTTAATTAATTATGCTAAAAAAGGTATTGTTGCAGATAAAGAAATTGATGAGCTTAATACTAGAATTGGTAATTTAAGAGCTAGTGTTGAAAAATGGAAATCACTTTATGATGAACTTGCAGAGAAAACAAAAGACTACTTCCATGCTATAAAACTTGCCCCTCAAAAGGTTACAAATTTCTTTAAAGGTTTATTTGATAAAGAAAAACAAGATGAAATTGAGAAACAAAGAATTGAACAAGAAAAAATAAAAGCAGAAAGAAAAGCTCGTGAACTTGCAAGACAAGAAAAGCTAAACTCTCCTGAATACAAGAAAAGGAGGTCTAGAGATGCAAGATAATGAAGTTATATATAGAATTGAACTTACTAAAGATGAACTGGAATATCTTGAAAAAGCAAAAAATGAGTATTTAGACTTTCTGAGTCAAATGACTAAAGAAGAACGATTGCAACACTTTAAAGAAAAGTATAACATTGAGAATAATTTGAATTTTGAAAAAGAAATAAAAGGCACTATATATCAAGTAAAATGCTTTTTTAACGATAATTCAAATGAAACAATAATAAACAAAGTTGATAGATTACTTGGAAAAGAATCATGAGGATTATTGTTATTTAAGGTCGAATATGATATATTAGGTGTACTATAATTTATATCGTATTCGGCTGTCAAAAGAAAGGAGATTTTATGGGACAGTCAAATAACGAAAAAATAACTGCTTTATATTGCCGTTTATCAAGAGATGATGAATTGGCTGGAGAAAGCAATAGTATAAAAAATCAAAAATCAATTTTAATTAAATATGCTGAAAGCAATAATTTCAAAAATACAAAAGTGTTTATAGATGATGGATATTCGGGTGTAAGTTTTTCAAGACCAGCATTTATGGAAATGATGGAACTTGCAGAAAACGGTCAAATTGAAACAATCATAGTAAAAGACCATTCAAGACTTGGAAGAAACAGACTTATTGTAGGTCAGTTATTAGAAGAAGATTTTGTAAGACTTCGGCATTAGATATATTGCTATAATGGATAATATTGATACAAATAATGGTTTAAGTGATTTTCTTCCTATACAAGATTGGTTTAATGAAATGCATGCTAAAAATACAAGTCAAAAGGTTAGAACTGTATTTAAAAATAAAGGTAATTCCGGAATCCCCTTAACTACTAACCCACCTTATGGCTATAAAAAAAGCGAACTAGACAAAAATAAATGGGTAATTGATGAAATACCTGCACAAGTTGTAAAAAAGATTTATAACCTTTGTATTGCTGGTTTAGGTACAAGTAAAATAGCAAAAAGACTACAAGAAGAAAAAATAATGACGCCAACAGAATATTACAATAGTATAGGATTAAAAACTAATAACAAAGTTCAAGAAATACCATTTTCGTGGAATTCACAGATAGTTTCTTCTATATTAGAACGAATAGAATATATTGGTCATACAGTAAACTTTCGTTATAAAATAAGATCTTTTAAGGATAAAATAGCAATTAAATTACCTAAAGATGAATGGAAAGTTTTTGAAAATACACATGAACCAATTATCGATGTAGAAACTTGGAATATTGTTCAAAACCTGCGTAAAAACAAACGCAGACCTATAAGAACAGGAAAACAAAGTTTATTTTCTGGATTACTATTTTGCAAAGACTGTGGCTCAAAACTTTATTATTGCAGTTGTAATAATAATTCAAAAAATAAAGATTTTTATAGGTGCTCGAAATATAAGAATAACTCTACTAAGTCTTGTACTAGCCATAATATAACAGACAATGCATTAAGAATACTTGTATTAGAAAGTTTGCAAAAAGTATTTTCTTATGTGCAATGTTTTGAGGATTTATTCGTAAAACAACAACTTGAACAATCATCAGAAAGTCAAAAAAAGGAATTAGCTGACAAGAAAAAAATATTATCAAAAACACAAAAAAGACTAAATGAATTAGGTTTACTATTTCAGCGAATTTACGAAGATAATGTACTTGGCAAAATATCAGATGAAAATTTCAAAATGTTATCTTCTAATTATGAAAAAGAGCAAAAAGAATTAAAAGAACAATTTGAAACCTTATCAAATGAAATAAAGCTAGATGAAACTAAAGCTATTGATGTTACTAGATTTATTAATAAGGTCAAAAAATATACTGAAATAAAAGAACTTACACCTGAAATTTTAAATGAATTTGTTAAAAAAATTTTAGTACATCAATGTCAAAAAGTAAATGGCAAAAAAATTCATCAAATAGACATTTACTATAATGGAATTGGTATTGTTTCTATACCAACTAATGAATTTGAAATGGAACAAGCATTTCAAAAATATATTAAAAAAACAGCATAATTCTTAATGAATATACCGTTTAACCCAAAGGCCAGTTTAAATGTCCCTATTTAAACTAGCCCTTCAGATTGATTTAATCATTAACGTCACATTGGTGCGACGATTTTATCTTATGGAGCGTATCACATACAAGTTACGAACTTTATTCTCTTTCTAAAAATATTATATATGAATCTTTATTAAATTTCAATGGTAATATAGAAAAAATTATTTAAATATAGTATAATCTAGTTAATTTAATTAACTTGAATTTAGGAGGTTTAATGCTATGAAATTAAAAATAATAGATAAAATAGAAAAGGAACATACATTTAATTCTAGAAATTGGAACTATCAAAAAATTATTAGGTATTTATTACAAGACGAAACCAATAGGATAATAGAGTCAATGGTAATATGGCATATAAAAGATGGAAATGTAGTTGAATTTATTTTAGAATTAAGCAATATGTATAATTGCCCAGTCGGGTGCCAATTTTGTGCTTCTGGTGCATTAGAAAAAACACCATATTCTTTAAAAGTGGAAGACTATTGGAAACAGATAAATATTATGCTTACAGACTGCAAAGTTAACCCTAATGACTATAATAAATTTTGTGTAAGTTTTACTGGTATTGGAGAGCCATCAATTGTATATCAGGAAATTGGAATATTTATGAGAGAAATTCAAGAAAAGTATTTACATACAACATTTATAATTGGAACTTTTGGATATAATGATAAATGCTTTGACTATTGGTTAAAAATGGATTTAAGAATTAAAACTTTACAACTTCCTTTTTATTCATCAGATGAAGTAAAATTAAGAAAGATTGTAAAGAATCTTCCTGATACCTATTCATTTTATAATAATTTATTACTTGCATTAAAATATAAAAAAGAAGCAAAGTATAATAAATGTAGGGTAAAAATAAATTATTTAGGAATGAAAGGTATTAATGATTCAAATGAACAGGTTGAACAATTTATAAGATTGATTGAACAAGTAAAAAAAGAGATAGAAGTTAGAGTTTCATTTCTTAATTATACGAAACAAGCGAAAATTTATGGATATGAATCTCCAGATTTCACGAGACTTAACGAAATATGTGAAAAATTAAGAAATAATGAAATTGAATGTTATTCATTTGGCAATATTTCAAATGAGGAAATTGGTTGTGGACAATTAGTTCAAAATAAAATATCGAATAATAATTGAAAGAGGCAATACTCTGATTTATTGCCATCATTTTTATGATTATATTTATATTATTTATGTTTATAGTATTGGAAGACAAAAAAATTTATATAACTAAAGAACCTGTTATGGCTCTTTTACTATTAACTTATTTAAACTATCAATTATATTTTGCAAAAATTCTTCTTCTCTAAAGTATCCTAAATAATGAATTTGATTCTTTAATTTAGATAAATCATTTATATTGCTAGAAATAATATTAATTAGATTATCTACATCAATTTTAGGTAACTTATTACAAGAAAAATCTTTGATTAAATTTCTAATAAAGTCAGACTGTGAAAGTCTAGCTTCATTAGATTTTGCTTCGAGCATTTTCTTTTCTTTTCTTCTTCACTCAGAAACACATTTATTTTTATATTCCTTTTTCTCATAGTTCAAAAATTTCTTTCTAAAATTTAAGGGTATGGGATTTCCCATAATTGAAAACGTGCGGGAGTGGGTTTTCAGTGCTGGCTAGACAAGATATGTGAGTACGTACTCACATATTTTTAGTATAAATTAACTCTTTTAATATAATTTCTTCAGCCGTATTTTTATAATTATTCATTAATTTTGTCCATTCAATTTGATTAATTTCTTTACTTTTTTCAGATAGTTTTTCAACTGATTTTTTATAATTTTTCATTAAAATATTTAATCTGTTTTCAGCATCATTACTAACTGAAATAAGATAATTTGTTAGTTCATTTTTCATTAAAAGTGTAGTATAAAGTGGTTTATTATTTCCTTTCAGATAGTGTAATTTTAACAATCCATATTTATTAATCGTTCCTTTATCCTCATCTTCTAATATTAAATTTGGTATTTCATAATCATTAATTTTTATATAATTTATTTGCATTTTTCATCTCTCCATTTCTTTATTTTTTATATTAAGCAGTTTCAATTTTTACTGCATTTTTAGGTACTAATATAAAAATATCTTTAACAGTATCAGTTTCAACATAAGGACAACTTATAATTCCATCTACATATAAATGCTCTTTTGCATTTGTTATAAAATTATCTAAAAACTCATTAGAATATTTATTATTTTTCATTTTAGTAAGTGATAAAATATCATAATCAAGCTCCATATTTTTAAGTTTTTCTTTATCAATTTTATCTTCATATTTAATTCCAATATTATTATTTATCATAATTTCATTAAGATATTTTAAGTATGCTTTACTGCTTTTTGTTATAAATTCATCAGTGAATTTTATATTTTTAATATCAATATTGTAGTTATTATCTCTAGTAATTTCTATTCCAGATATAAGTCTATGAATCATATCTCTTTTAGCTTCTCTTGATAATAAATCATATAGAAAAGTAAATCCAATAGCTTTTATATTTGTAAAAATTAGGTTATCGTTTTCTTCTGTACAATCTAACTTTTTAATAAGTTCAGTAGTATATTCTTTAGAATTATTATCTGGATTAAGTGTTGCTTTTTTCTTATCTAATTTCTCAATTTCTTTTTTTATAACCTCATTTTTATGATTAATAGATTCAACATCAAGAGTAGAGCTTAAATATAAATCAATTAATCTTTTTTCTTGTAGTTTTAGTTTTTCAATAGCCTTTTCAATTTCTTTTACATCGTTACTTTTAGTAGAATTACAAATAATAATTTCATTATCCATAGAAAGCATAAATATAGTAAGTTCTTCTAATATTCTTTTTAATTTTGTTTCTATTTTTTCTGTATTGTAGTGCAGTCCAAAGCCTTTGCAATTATGATTTTTACATCTTAAATGATAATATACTTTTAGTTTTCCGTTAGGATATTTAAAAGATTCTGATGAACTCATTATCTCATTACATATGGGACATTTTACTAATCCTGAAAATAAGTGAATATATTCTCCATAATTGGAATGCTTATTTTTTACTAAAACATTTCTAGTAGCATTCCAAGTTTCTTTATCGATTATAGGTTCACAATAATTTTCGACTCTTAAAATATCTTGTGGTTTTCGCTTATACTTTCCATATTCAAATATACCAATATAGATAGAATTAGTAAGTATTTTATAGACTCTGTCACTACGCCATTTACCTTGTTTTAAGTAAGCATTATCATCTTTTAATTTAGTTGCAATACCTCTTGTAGAATATCCATTTTTGTATAAATCAAATATTTCTTTTACGACTTGTGCTTCAATAGGTTCTACTTCTAATTGACCAGTTTCTTTATTTCTAGTATAGCCATAGGGTGCTTTACTAGGATGAATATGCTCTAAAGCCATTTCTTCCATAGCACGTTTAGTTCTTGCTCCAATTTCTTTGCGTTCTCTTTGCCCAAAAACTAAATTCATTCCAAAAAACATCTCACCATTTGCAGTAGAGACATCATAAGGTTCTAATATTAACTCGATTTTAACTTCATGTTCTTCACAATAATTAAGTAACCAAAATCCATCAAAGTTATTTCTAGTAAGTCTATCAACTTTAATAGCAACTAATTTATCAATCTTTTTTGCTTTAATATCTGCAAGTAATCTTTGCATTTCTGGTCGCATTAAATCTTTACCAGAATGTCCTGCGTCATTATATACATCTACAATAACATACTCATTTTTCTCACAATATTCTTGGATCATTCTAAGTTGAGCATCAATAGAATAGCCATTATCTCTTTGATCATCAGTTGATACTCTAACATAACAGGCACATCTTACATTCATAAAATAATCATCTCCTCACTTGTTTCCTCACTAAAACGCAAAAAGTGAAGTGTAAATTTTAATTTTTTTAATTTTTCATTAGTTTCCTCATTAAAAAGTAAAATTGTAGACACTAAAATATAGTATCTTCTAATTGTTTCCTCAGTTAAGTTTTAAAACGGACACTAAATCGAAATATTCCTCTCAAATGTTTCCTCACATAAAAGCGATTTAGCAACCTTTGTATTTTACTTTTTTAATAATTTAATCAATTCTTTTAGGTTATATTTTTGATGATATTCTTTAATGTAAAATGGCTTGCTACTAATTTCATTTATTTTATATTCAAGTATTGTAAGTGTGATAGGAGATGTAATCACATATTCAGTAGGTTCAATAATTTGTAAATTAGTATGTAGTAGATGTTTTACTTTGCCATTTTTAGTTTTGTAAGTGTAGTTTTTAATTGCTCCTAGTAATTCACTATTGGGCTTTAGCTCTTGTACTACCTTAAATTCAAGCATAAAAAATGTCCTCCTTCCTAGAAAGAGAACATCGTTCTTACGTTATTTTTATATAAAATAAAAACTCACGAACCTTTTATAGTCCGTAAGTTGTATTCAAATGGAGCGGGTAGTGGGAATCGAACCCACGCCATTAGGTCGGAAGCATAACATTCTACCACTAAACTATACCCGCATAATATATAACTATTATAACACACAAAAATATCAAAAGTCCATAAATTCACGCAAATATTTTTCATTGTTATTTATTAATAGTTGCAATTTATAACTAAATTATACAAATTTTAGAAAATTAATAATATATTGTTTTTAAAATACCGCGTAAGCGACCAAATGAGCGTAGCGAATGCGATATGGAGAAATCTACATACTATTATTTTTAATACGGAGATTGCGACACCAAGGTATAAAAAAACAATATATTATTAATTTCTAAATATACTAAAGCTATAACTATTAATAAATAGCAACGAAAAATCACAGATTCTATCACTCATTAATATAATACAATATATAAAGGAGTGATAGCATGTTTAAATATATAAAAGAACAAATAAAAACAGTAATGGAAAAAGACCCATCAATAAGCAAACCATTTGAAGTATTACTTTGTCCATCATTTAAAGCATTAATCTATTACAAAATATCACATTATTTTTATGAGCACAAGCATCTAATTTTAGCCAGATATATAAGTGAAAAAGCCAAAAGAAAAACCGGAATAGAAATACATCCAGGAGCAACAATTGGGAAAAGATTATTTATAGATCATGGAACTGGTGTTGTAATTGGTGAAACTGCAATTGTCGGAAATGATGTAACATTGTTTCATGGTGTTACACTTGGTGGAACTGGAAAAGAAAAAGGCAAACGTCATCCTACAATTGGCAATAATGTTTTTATTGGCTCAGGAGCTAAAGTTCTTGGTAATATTATTATTGGAAATAATGTAAAAATTGGTGCTAATGCAGTTATCTTAAAAGATGTTCCTTCAAATGTAACAATAGTAGGAGTTCCTGGTAAAATTTTAAAAACTTTATCATAAACTCCTACTAATATTTTATATATTTTCTTGTTTTAGTACCCAAACTGAAACACTACCGCCATTGCAATAAAATATTCCATTTCCTTCATTATCTACATATACTGTTTCTTTTACATTTCCTGTATAATCATAAAATGTAGAGTCTGCCAACCTCTTTCCTACATTCATTGTTTTTCCACCACCAGGTCCATCACTCATAATAACCACTAAACCCGAACCAGGATGTTCGTCATCACCAGTTCTAATCCAAGCAATAATATCATGATCGTCAAAATAATCGATTTGCTCTCCATAAGCATAGTTAGTTCTTAATTGCATTAAATTATCTAACATATCTTTTTTTGCACATACATTTTGACTTGGAATACCATAATAATCTCCATAGAATATACAAGGCAAACCTTCTTTTCTTAATAAGATTAACGCATATGCTAATGGTTTAAACCAATCTGGTATCCATGAAAATAATGCTTGACCCGGTTCTGTGTCATGATTATCTACAAATGTTACTGCTAGACTTGGCATTTCTTTTACAAGTGTATTCTCAAATATTCTTGCAAAATCAAAATAACCACTACAATTGGATGCTTCATAAAAATTATAATGTAATGCTACATCAAATAATGGTATAGTAGAATTTGTTTTATCTATATATTTTTTTAATGTATCTATATTTCTATTCCAATATTCTCCTACACATTGCAAATTAGGCCTTGTTTCTTTCATCTTTCTTATCCAATCAGCCATAAACCCTGATTTTATATGTTTTACAGCATCTAGTCTAAAACTATCTACTCCTGTAAAATCCAAATACCATTTTCCCCACTTTTCTAATTCTTCTACAACTTCTGAATTATTAAAATCTATATCAGCTCCCATTAAATAATCATAATTTCCATTTTCTTGGTCAACACTTTGGTCCCAGTGCTTTCCACTAAATCTAAATATTCCATTTTTTCTTCCACTTTCATCCCAATCAGTTCCATTAAAATGTTTGTAATTCCATTTAAAATCTGAATATTTATTATTTCTACCTGTAAAATTGTATACTGTCCAAGCTTTTATTTTTGTTGGTAATGTTGTGTCTATATTTCTATTATCATTTTCTTCTTCACTTGCATATACTGTTTCCGCTTCGTCTGCACCTATTTTATGATTTAATACTATGTCTGCATATACTTTTATGTCATTTTCATGTAAATCTTTTATTGCTTGCAAATATTCATCCTTTATTCCATATTTTGTTTCTATACTTCCTTTTTGATTAAATTCTCCTAAATCATATAAATCATACACTGCATATCCTGCATCAAATTTGCCTCCTGCACATTTATATGCTGGTGGTAACCATACATCTGTTATCCCTGCTTTTTTTAGTTCTTTTGCTTCTTGTGATACCTTTTGCCATAGCTTATCTTCCGGTTTTAAGTACCATTCAAAATATTGCATTAGTATCCTATTTTCTTTCATTTGTATCTTCCTTTCGGATGTTATATTATCATAACTATCAATAATTTTCAAGTACGTCATATAATGTTTATTCAGCAGTTTTAATTTTATGCCCCAAGTCACCTATTTTTTGTATTTTTGTAAATTCTATAATTTTTTCTTGTTCCTCTTCTATGTCTATCAAAATCCCCAAAACATCACTGTTATAATTTTTGTTTTTATATTCATTTCCAACAACAAGTACTCCTTTTAAAGCATCTACTTGATTCTTTTTATCCGTCATTCCTAAAACTATATATTGTTCATTCGATTCTCCATCTTCCTCAATACATATTTCAGTAATTATTGGTTCTTTATTTTGAAGATACCTTTGTTTTCCAAATTGTATTTGAGTATATATGTATTCTTGAGACCTATAATCTAAATTTAATAATTCTAAAATTCTTAATGAATATGTTGGTGTTTTTTCTTTTTCAATTCTTTTTACCAAATTATCAAATAATGGATTTACTCTCCCCTTTAATATACTTTCTTTTGAATCAGTATTAAATCTCATATCAAATAACTTATACCTACTTTGATCATAACATCGGATTTTATGGTTATTTAAAATACTTTGCAAATTATTAATTTTATATTCTGAAAATAAATACAGCTCATCATAATAATAAAATTCTTCTATATATTTATTTACTTTTATTCTTTGAGAAATATAATGTATAAACTCTGTTTGGTATCTAAAAAACTTAGATATAAAATTTAGATCACCAATTCCAAAGAACACCATATCATTCCCTACATTATCTACAAATTCTTTATATTGAATTGCATATGTTCTAAAATTTTCTAATGTTACTCCTATTTTAAATATTTTAAATTTATCTGTATTTTGAATCTTTAATAAAATTTTTTCTTTTTCTCCACATCTTAATGTTACATTTTTATTTTTCTTCAAGTATTCTTCCATTCTAGTTGCCTGTTCATAAGCTTTATATATATTATCATTTAAATCTTGTTGTAAATATTGTTTAGCGCCCTTTTTTGAAACCTCTTTAAAAGCTCGGCCTTTTATCTCAATAATTAAAATTATTTGGTCATATATTACTAATAAATCACACTCTCGATCTTGTTTATTTTCCCTATATTCTATGTTATAAAAAATTCCTGCATCTTTTAATATTTTTCTTATCACTTTTTCGGTAAAAATTTCTAAATATTTGCCCTTCTTTCTTGCATATTCATTACTTAATTTTTTATCTTTATGTATATCCTTTTCAAATATACATTTTGCTCTATATAATAATGTAATTATTGAAGTACAAATATACGTGTTATTTATTTTATATATTGGATAATCTTCAAATATTTTTTCTTCATCTTCTTTTGTTGTAAATTTTTGTAATACATTTTTTAAAGCATTCTTATCTTCTATTTCTACAAATGTTTCTTCATTAAAATTCAACAAACAAAAATCTAGTTTTGTTAAATATTTTACTAATATATCTGGTGTAATTTCTTTATATTGATTGACTAAAACTTTTTTTAATTCATGCATTCTTACTGAATATTCAACTTGAATACATTTAGTAAAATGTAAAAAATCTTTTATTTTAAAATTATAATTTTCTATAAAAAATCCGTTTCACTGGTTCAAATAAATTTAAATAATCTAAAACTAGTACTTCATATTCAGTATCTTCCCTTTCATATAAAAAACTTTCACTTGCATAGTTATATATTGCATCTTTTCTACTTTCAGCTTTATTTGAAATTATCTTATTACTCATTTCAAAAATCATTATTCTTGCCAAATCTAATATTTCTAATATTTCTTCAATAGTTGGTTTTCTATCTTTATATGATCTAGTATTATAAATTGTAGTCATCATATATTCTAATTCAGCTGGTAACATCATATTCTCATAATCTCCATTAGCTCTAAAGTAATAAAATACTGTACTTATAGTATCAATTAACTTTACCTTATTTACTTCTTGAATTATCTGTTTCATTCTTATTTCTTCTTCCATAATTTGCTCCTTTAACATATACTACTCATATCAATCACAGATCCATTAATACATTCTTTAGCAAAACCATATTCTAAAAATACATTTTTTATTTCAAATATCAATTCTTTTAGTCTATCTATTGAAATTTGCAATTTATGTGCAATAATTTTATATGCGCTTTTTCTATTATGATAGATATAATCTTTATTTTCTTGAAATATCTTCATAATATATTGATGAATTAATTCTATTCTACTATCTAATGCTGGCATAAAATCTTCATTTATATCATCAATGTTATTTGTAATTCCATATTGCTCAATATTTTCTGTTAAAATTTCTTTATATCTAATATTTCTTTTTCCTATAACAAAATATTTTACTTTACTTGCTAATAAATTAAATAGTAAATCTTCATTGTAATTAAAATTTTTTTCAACATTTCCTCCTTTCTCTAAAATTAATAAAAATGCCTCTTGTGCTATATCCTCTCTTTCTGAATGTAAATGAGAATAATAGCAATATCTTTTCGTAATACTCCAACACATATTTTGTATTCTTTTTGCATTTTTCCTTGAAAATTCTTTAGATAATTGATGTTCTTCTCCTATATACAATCCTTTCTCATTATTTTTCAATGCTTGTTTTATATATGGATATCTACTTATATTAGCACTTATATTTTTCAAAAATTCTTCCCATTCGATTTTATAAATTCTACATAATTTTCTTAGTTCTGCACTTGTATAATATCCCTCTCCATACTCATACTTAATATCCATTTTTAGAATATCCATTCTAAGTTTTGTTTCTTTTAAAATAATTCTTGTTCTCGTTATCTCATCTCTCATTAATTTCTTAAATGTTTCTCTAGGTATAGATAATATATCTTTAATAATGCTATCAGTAGTTTTGATATTATTTTTTATATTATATATTTCGTTTTTAGTAATATAATCTTGCCATCTATACATTTCTATTAATTCATTTTCTATTAATATTTTTTCTTCTTCTGTTAATAAATCAATTCTCATTTTCTTTGTTTTAGCTTTAATTAAATTATTATAATTTAGCATATTTACTTTTAACATTTTTACTATTTCCTCATCGTTCAAATTATATTTTTGTTTAAAGTATTCTATTTGCTCTTTTGTTACATAATCATTATATTTTATTTCTTCTATAAATAATTCATTTGCAAGTTCTTTTTCATCTTGTAACTTTTTGAAAATTATATATTTTCTTCCTCTTTTAATTCTTGTATCCTTTTCTTTGTTAAATCTTAAAATTTTACTTATTATGCTTTCATTTATTTGATATTTTTTACTTATTCTTTCTAAATTTTTTTCTGTTATTTCTTGTTTTCCTATTACTTCATTATTTATTTTTACTTTTATTGCTTTCATTTCTTCTGAATTAAAAATATTTATTCTTGCTTGATTAAATGGATTCTGCTTTAAACGCCATCCATTACTTGATGTTATTCCTAATATTGCTATAAGATCATTTAATTCTATTTTTTCTTTTGCTGATATAAATTTTAATGTATTAATATTAATCCAATCTCCATGTTTTAGGGTATATATATTTATTACTCTTCTTAGTACCTTTTTTCTTACCAATTTTATTTCCTCCTTTTTTATTTTTCCTTTTTCTATATTTACTGGTAAAAAAACGCGAAAAGAACAACAATACGTTGTTCTTTTCTTATATCTATTAATACTAATCTCTTTTTCAAATACTCTAAAACCAATTGTGCCTCCTTTTTAGTCTTCGCACATCTGTTGATTTTTATTTTATATTTGGATTATATTATATATTACTATATTTGTCTAGATGCATTTTGCTTTTTTTATACAAAATAAATTTCGTCGTTACAATTCACAGCTAAATTATATGTATTTTAGGAAATTAATAATATATTTTCTTATAAACTGTGAATTGTAACATTTCGTCAATTTTATGAACTATATTTTTTTAAAATTTTCATTTGACAATTCTAAAAAAAGATGTTATTATATAGTTACATTAGACAATGTACCTTAGTTCAGGTTGTGTATATTGTTTGCTCGTATGTGTATCGTAACTGCACATACTTTTTTTATGCTCAAAAAAAGCAAGGAAGCCTCGTAACAACTTCCTCACTTCGACTATGTAATGACACTTTTAGTCTTTACCTTTTTTGTATTCTTCTAATTGTGATTGAAGTTTGATGTTTTTTTCTTTTTCTGCCATTAATTGCTCAATCAACTTTAGAATAAGTTCAGGTTGTGTCATTTTATTTGCCCCCTTTCCGTCCTTTAGTAAAAGACTTACCTTTCTGACTTCGAAAAGGTTGCTATTATATTACAACATTTTTATGTATTATTCAACCGAACAGACTAAAATTTTACAATTATTTTGTTTTTCACATATTATCACTAAGTTATTCACAATTTTTACGCACTCTTTAATTCAAGCCTTAGTTTATCAGCAATCATTGCTATAAATTCGCTGTTAGTTGGCTTTCCTTTAGCTGCTGAAATTGTATAGCCAAATATATTTTCAACTACATCTTGTTGTCCTCTTCCCCATGCAACTTCTATGGCATGACGTATTGCACGTTCTACACGTGATGGTGTTGTGGTAAATTTATCTGCGATTTTTGGATATAAACTTTTAGTAATTTGATTAATGACATCAATATCATTTACAACCATAATAATAGCCTCACGCAAATATTGATACCCCTTAATATGGGCAGGCACACCAACTTCATGGATAACATTTGTAACTAATGCTTCCAAATTATCTTCTTTTTTAGCTGAATCTCCTGAAATTTCAATATATTGTTGTTTTGGCACGGTTGTCTCCCTTGAAATAAAATTATTGTTTTGTTCTGGTTTATAATTTTTTAATTCTCTAATTCTAGTAATTAGTAACTCAATATCAAATGGTTTTACAACATAATACTCTGCACCTAATTCGACAGCTCTTCTTGTAATCTTATCTTGACCTACTGCTGACAACATCACAAAAATAGGTTTTTTAGGCATTTTTATCATATTTAGCTTTTCTAATACTCCTATTCCATCTAAATGTGGCATTATAACATCAAGTAATACCACGTCAGGCATTAATTCTGATATCATATCTAATGCCTCATTTCCATCTTTTGCTCTTCCTACAATCATCATATCATCTTGATTTTTTAAATATGTAGCCAATGTCATACTAAACTCTTGATTATCATCTGCTATTAAAACTGTAATTTTTTCTCTCATGGCTCGTTCCTCCTAAATTTTTTCTACTGTAAATTTTTTACATTTTCGATTATAATACTTAAGAAAAAATTTTGCAAGAGTTTTTTGGAACTTTTTTCCATTTTATTTATCTTTTTCTACAGTTTTATTTATATATTTTTCTTCAATCACTTGAAAATACTGC
This sequence comes from uncultured Clostridia bacterium, assembly GCA_934130975.1. GTDB lineage: Bacteria > Bacillota > Clostridia > TANB77 > CAG-508 > CAG-269. The sequence goes on from CAKOYU010000010.1 coordinate 22,940, forward strand.
ACATTAAGTTTTTTTGTTTCAATATCCCCCAAGAAAATATTTTTTCTATTTTTTTCCATTTCAACTTTTAAAATAATATTTTCATAATAATTTGTGTCTTTTATATTTATCTCATTATTTTTACAATAATATTTAAAAATCTCCAAATTTGAATAATCTAATCCAACTTCTATCTCTACTCCTTGAACTTTCATTATTGGTGTACTTTTTTCTATTACCTGTTGAGTTGCCTCTGAATATGCTCTTACTAATCCACCTGTTCCGAGCAATATTCCTCCAAAATATCTCGTTACAATTACAACTAAATTGCACAAATTATTTTTTTGTAAAATATTTAACATTGGACCACCAGCAGTTCCAGAAGGTTCACCATCATCACTTGATTTTTCTACTATTTGTCCACCTTCTGAAACTCTATATGCTACACAATTATGTCTTGCATCATGATACTTCTTTTTTATTTCTTTTATCTTGCCTTCTGCCTCTTCTACACTTTCTACATGTATAAGATTTGCTATAAATTTCGACTTTTTTTCTACTATTTCTGCAGTTTCGTCATTTAAAATTGTTATAAATTCTTCCATCTTTCTCCTTTATTCTTCTGACACACTAATTCCAGCAGTATACCCTGTTGAATAAGCAATTTGTAAATTGAATCCCCCTGTATATGCATCTACATCTATAATTTCTCCAGCAAAGTACAATCCTTTTATTAGTTTAGATTCCATAGTTTTAGGATTAATTTCACGTACATTAATTCCTCCTGATGTAATAATTGCTTCCTCCACTGGTCTAAATGCTTTTATAGTAATTGTAAAACATTTTAATAATTGACCTAATCGTCTTCTTTCTGTTTTTGTAATTTCATTAACACGTTTATTTTCATCTATTCCTGATAATTCTATTATCAAAGGTATTAGCTTCTGAGGTAATAATTTATCTAAACTATGTTTAAATTGCTTATTTTTAAATTCTTTAAAATCCCTTAATATTCTATCATCTAATTGTTCCTCTGTAAGTGCAGGCTTTAAATCTATGCTTAAATTTACATATCTCTTTTTTAATAAATAGTCTATGTCTTTATATCTTGCTAAATGTGCTGATCCACTTAAGATTATTGGTCCTGATATTCCAAAGTGTGTAAATACCATCTCTCCAAAATCTTCATATATCATTTTTTTTCGTTCTGAGTCAATTATTTTTATTCCTACATTTCTTAAACTTAATCCTTGCAGTTTTTTGCATTCTTCTTTTTCATAAACTTCTAAAGGAACTAATGATGGTTTTATTGTTGTTATTACATGTCCTAAGTCTTTTGCAATTTTGTATCCATCACCTGTTGATCCAGTTAATGGATAACTCTTTCCTCCTGTTGCTAATATTATTTTATCTGTTTGGATTATTTCTTTATTGGTTCGTACTCCTAATACTTCATTACTTCTTATTAAGATTTTTTCAACTCGTGTATCAAGTTTACATTTTATTTTTAATTCGTCTATTCTTTTCTTGAAACAATTTAGTACATCTATTGATTTGTCTGTTACTGGAAATATTCTATTTCCTCTTTCTTCCTTTACTTCTAGTCCTTGTCTTTTTAAAAATTCTATTATGTCTTTGTTTGTATAATTTTGAAATGCACTATATAAAAACCTACCATTTCCTGGTGTATTTTTTATAAATTCGCTCATATATAATGAACTTGTTATATTGCATCTCCCTTTTCCTGTTATTAATAATTTTCTTCCGAATGATGGCATTTTTTCTATTATTGTTACATCATTTCCGTTTTCTGCTGCTGTTATTGCAGCCATCATTCCTGCTGGTCCTCCACCTATTACTATTACTTTTGGCATTAATGCCACCTCTCTTTCTTGTTATTATATATTATCAAATTTTGGTAATTTTTGCAATAGGCCTTTAGCTTATCATCATATTAAAAAGCAAATATAATATAGATATTTCTATATTATATTTGCTTTTGATATTAATTGGTGTGGACACTATAAGTGTCCATTTGGTCTGTAACTATTATACGAGACTTTTTAAAAGTTTCTGATACTTAGCAGCAGCCTCATAATCACAGTTTTTAGCTGCCTCTGTCATCAGTTTGCTTATTCTCAGTTTGTATGCCTCATCATCTTCTTCTGGCCGTTTTATTGTTTCATCAGTCAGAACTTCTTCGTTTTCCACTACTTCTGACTTTTTGATTTCCAGTGGTATTGCACCATGAGTCGACATTATAGACTTAGCCATCTGCATACTTGTCATCTGGTTCATAACCATAAATGCCTGTGCATCAGCCATAACCATGTCATTCAAGGTTTCTGTATCCAAGATGTCCGCATAATCCGGATCCATCAAAAATCTTACCATTTTTGCAACTACATTGTTCTCTGTAGTTTCTCTTCCGGACTGGATATCATCAGATACAACCTCTATCATTTTTGCAATCCTTTTATCTACTTTACCTGCAACCACATCTGCAAATGTAGAATACTTCTTTAAAACTGGAACGTATTTGATATAGCAATTACTATTTACCATTAGATTGCTTGCTACTGCCGTTCTTTCTATTTTTCCAGTTTCAAAGTCGAGCATTTCATTTTTGCTTGCATCGGAAACATAATAGATTTTGCCATCCATCGTTTCTACGATTTCTCGATTCGCCAGTGTATTTGCCCGCACTTTTCGATACGGAAATTCTCCCAGGCATAAGCTTTCGAAATCTTCTGCAGATAACTTAGTTAACTGATTAGTATCCGGATTATAAATTTTATAATTGCCACCATCTTCTAACACAAAACCGATAATTGTACTCTTTATTGTCATTTTTTCTTCCTCCTGATTTTCACTTTCAATTTGATTTCCAGTTTCTTTTAATTGTTTTTGTTCAGCATCATAAAATTCACTAAGAAATTCATATGAATATCTGAACTTTGTTCTAGTCGCACATTGGTTGCAAAATACTCCGAAAACGTTTTTTCTGTCTTTTTCTTTATTCAGATGTATGTATCTTCCACATTGTGCACACCGTACAATTCTCACTTGTTGTTCTTCATAGTTTATATTAATCAAACTATCTATAGAACTTTCGTGATACCGTATCTCATATGCTCTTTGCTTTTTTTGGTCTTCAGATTTTTTACTTCTTATCCCTATCATATGTTCATCTTCATCATAGTCAACGTAAACAAACTTTAACAACTCTTCAAAATCGTTAAATTCTGTTGGTTGTGGGACTTCCATTTTTCCAAAATAAGCTAAGAAATATGGTAAATTTGTTATAGCATCAAATTCTATGTCCATATTTCTCTTGCAATGTGAACAGTGTACATTTTCTAAAATCTCATGCCCCTGTGCAACTTTCCGCACTATTGTTACAGGTTTTCTGCAGTACGGGCATTCAATAATAGTTCTCACACCTCACCCTCCTTCTTTTGTTTTAATTAACTTGTATCAAGTCATAATATAACTTGAAGTGACTTCTACAAATTATCGCTCATATTATATCATGTGGCTTTCGTTTTGTCAATCATTTATGTAAATTATTTTGATAAAAAATAAGACCTTCATTTTATTGAAAGTCTTATTTTTGGTTGGGCTGGCTAGATTCGAACTAGCGCATGCCAGAGTCAAAGTCTGGTGCCTTACCGCTTGGCTACAGCCCAATATAAATATATAAAAAGTATGGGGTGGAAGATGGGACTCGAACCCACGGTCTCCAGTGCCACAAACTGGCGCGTTAACCAACTACGCTACATCCACCATCATTGTAGCTCATTTGTGAGCACATTAAATATTTTAATATGATTTCCGCATTTTGTCAAGGTTTTTTCGATAATTTCTTTAAATTTTATAGAATTCCGTAATAATAGCTTAAAATACAGGCTGTAAGTAAATTTATAAACCTATATTTTAAGCTAATTATCTTTCAATTATTATTCTCCTCTGCCTTCTGGTAAAGCATCTGGTAACTCAATCCTAATTCTAATTCTACATACATAAGATATTGCTCTTCCCAATTTGCTATTTTTAATTCTTTGCCATAAAGAAGGTTTTTTCTCAAATACAACTGATTCTTGATATTCTTGCATATTTTGTATTTCTTGTTCTTCTTCGTCATTTTCTTCTATAACCACTACTTGAGAAACTTTCTTTTCTTTAACTACTTCTTCTTCAATTATTTGTTTATTAGAAGCTTTTCCTTTAGCTTTAGTTGTCTTAGCTTTTTGAATATTTGCAACTTTTTCTGTTTCAGCTTCTGTATTTTCTTCATTTGCTTCAACAGCTACTTCTTCAACTAATTCTACATTAGCTTTCTTCTTTCTACCAGCCTTAGTTGCTTTAGCTACTTTCTCAACTTTCTCAATTTCTTGAGCTTTTTGAACTTTTTGAGTTTTTGGAGCTTGAACTTCTTCTATCTCTTGTATTTCTTCCTCTTCAGTTTCTTCTATAATTAAATCTGCTGGTCTTGGAATATCTTTTAATGCATCAGCAACCTCAATTCCTATATAGCTTAATGCTTTTGATCTATCTTCTGTTCTTTCTAAATCAATTTCAATATGTAAATTAGTTTCCAAATTATTAACTCTTGCATTTAGTAATTTAATAGCATCTTTATAGTTTTGACTTCTTCTGCTTTTATCTTTTCCAACTAATTTTAATGTATCTATAACATCTTCTGAAAATAGTTCTTTATTTTCTTCAACTTTTTCTTTCCACTCTGGATCTCTTGCTTCCACAGCGTCAACAAGTTCTCTTAATGTTCCTGCTAATGCTATATTTTCTTCTCTTTGTCTGATTAATTCTTCAACTTTTTTAGTATTTTCTTCAAATTGTGTTGTAGCATATTCAACTAAACCATATGCTGCTTTATATACACCAACTGGAAAATTCTTTTTCTTTGGATATTCTATTAAATAAGCTTTTATAGACTCAATTAAATCTTTAAAATATGTGTCGTCTTCTAATTGAACTATTTGCTTCTTGCTTTTTGGATTTATTAATTTTTGTACTTTATCTATATTGGATAGTATTTTTTCTTCAGTGATAACCATTCTCACATTTACTATGCCTGATTTCCTAGACATGCAAATTCCTCCTTTTCCTATGTAGTCAAATATTTAAATTCTTTTTTATTATACTCCAACTTTTGCAAAAGCTCAAGCGTTTTTATGGTGTTTTTATATTACATTTTTGTTACATTTGTAATATTTTTGTAATATTGCACATTTGGAACCGGTTCTTAAATGTGCATTTTTATGCAAACAGATAGGAAGTCTACTTTAGACTTCCTATCTTATGAATTTTAATCTTTAATTTTTTTAGATACCTTCGCTTTTGCTATTTTTCTTTCAATTCTTGCTTGTCTTACTTCTTCTTTTCTTAATTTTTCCTGGTCAACTTGACTATATAAAGTATTAACTAATCTCTTATACATCTCTTTTTCTTCAGACGTATAATTATTATCTCTTTTTAATACCTCTGAAATCGACACTGTCTTAAACTTTTCATATTTGCAAGGTCTTGAAAAATAATCAACATAGCAAGTTAATTCTTTAGAACCTCCTAATTTTAGATATTCGTTAATAAATTTTCTTAAGCCTGGATCAGAATAATCTATCCCATAAATCATAGGAATATCGATATTTCTTCCAAATTCTTTAGCAAATAAAAACGCTCTTCTAGGTCCAACTCTATTTCCACCACGTTCAATAATTCTGTACATAATACAATTAAGCATTTCTTCTTTACAATACCAAGATCTTTCATAATTGTTTATTGCTGTTTCAAATTCATTCCCATCTGGAAGAGTAATATCTTTTTCTTTTAGCATTTTAACAACTTCCTTGATATGCATTCCTTCAATTTCTTTACTAGAAGAAATTGGCATAACACATGTCATATATTCTGCCATCTCTACATAACCATTATTACTTAAATGTAAATGTACTGAACTACACTTGTCCCAATATACAATTTCTTTATATTTAGGTCTTATAAAATAACTTCTTTCTACATCAGGTAATGAACTTATAAACGATTTTGTATTATAAAAGTCACTCCAATCTAAACACCGAATATCTGCATCTTCATCAAACAGTTCGTTAATGTATGGATTTCGTGAAAACATTACTTGGCTGACTTCCTTTTTTTCTTGTCCCCAAACTGGCATAATTCTATTTATTTCATATTCAGGATATCTTAGTTCATACCATACAGCAACTTTTTCAATAAAATTTCTCATATCAATTGGCAAATAATATTCTCCAATATCAGTATAATTTCCTTTGATTATATTATCTGTATACCACTTGATAAACATATCAACTTTATCATCTAATATAACTGTATCTCCCATCTCTACCTTTTTTTCTACTTTTTCATTATCTTCAATTTTGCAGAATCTTCTGATAAATGCTTTTAGTTCAATCTTTTTCCTTTCAATGTTTAATACTTTCCCTTCTGAATTTAGCTCACTTAATTTCCGTTTAATTTCTTCATTAAAATTCATATTAACCTCCTGTTATTTAACTTGTGTAAATTAATAGTTTCTCTATTAAAACTCTATCGATTATATTGCTATCGATAAGAGATTATAAAATATTAATTAGCTAATTTGCTAAAACTTGCTATAGTATATCACATCCTGTCCCTTGTGTCACTATTTTGTTCACTCTTTTGTATATTTATCTATTTTATAGTATTTTAAATTGATATAGAGAATTACTTTAAATATAAGCTTTAAATAAAATGACGAATGTACAAGGAGAAATTTTAGAAATTTTTATGTTTTTATGTTAATAGCAACCATTTATAAAAAAAAAACGGTCAAAAAGGGATATCCCTATTGACCGAAAATTTTCTTCATCTCTTCATGTCTCTTAATTTTTAGAGTTGTTGTTTTGATTAATTCCTCTTCTGAAATAATCATTTCTCTAACATATTTATATTTTGGCATTAATCTGTTAACATCTTTTACCTTATCCCATAAAAATTCTTTAATTTTTTCTTCACCTTCGATATTATAAAGTTCTTTAATTAATTGTTTATCATAAACAATTTTTACACAAACTTTTACATCTCCATCATCTTCTTTTTTCTCATAAACAAATGATTCTTTTATTCCTTCTACTTTGTTTAATAATGTTTCTATTTCTTCTGGAAATACATTTTTACCATTATTTAATACAATTACACTTTTCTTTCTTCCTGATATGTATATGAATCCATCTTTGTCTATTCTAGCTAAATCTCCTGTATGGAACCAGCCATCTGCATCTAATGCATCTTTTGTTGCTTCTTCATTTTCATAATATCCTAACATTATTGATGGACCTTTTGCTAATAACTCTCCTATGCCTTCTTCATCTGGATTGTCAATTTTTACTTCTACACTTGGAAATTTCTTTCCTATTGATCCTAATCTTCTACATTTTGGTGTTTCTGCAGCTATTACTGGTGCTGTTTCTGTTAATCCATATCCTTGTTCAACATCAAAACCTAAATCATTGAATCCTTTTTCTGTTTCTGGGTCTAATGCAGCTCCTCCTGTTACAACTAATTTAAGTTTTGGGCCTAAGCTTTCATGTACTTCTTTGAATAATTGTTTTCTTAAATCAATTTTTACTTTTAGTAATAGATTAGAAATTTTCTTTCCTTTTTCTAAGTTTTGTAACTTTCCTTTTTTCTCTATTGCTTTCATTACTTTTCTGTAGATTATATCAAATACTGCAGGAACTGATATCATTGCTGTTATACCAAATTCTTTAATGTTATCTGCCATATGTTTTACACCTTCACAGAATGCTATTGAACCACCAATAGATATTGGATATAAAAATCCTACTGTACATTCAAATACATGATGTAATGGTAAGAATGATAAAAATCTATCTTCTTCTGTTAAATCAAATCTTTGAGTTATATCCATTACATTTGTTACTAAGTTTTTATGTGATAACATTACTGCTTTTGACATTGCTGTTGTTCCAGATGTGAATAACATTATTCCCATTTTATCTGCATCAATTTCTGCATTCAAATATGTTGAATCGCCTTCGTTTAATAGTTTTTTTCCTTTTTCTATTAATGTTTTTTCTGAATAGATTCCTTGTGTATTTTCTTCTAAATCCATTGATATAAAATATTTTAAATTTGTATTCTTTTTATCTCTTAAAGTTCCCATTATTGTGTCATATTTTGAAGAATATATAATAGCTTCTACTTGTGAACGTAGTATTAAGCTTTCAAGTTCATTATCTGGTAAAGATTTATCTAATGGTACTACAACTCCTACACCTGATGCAATAGCTAAATATGAAAGTTCCCATTCATATCTATTTTCTGAAATAATAGCAATTCTCTTATCTTTTAGTCCCATATTAATTAAAACTGTTCCAAGTGCATTTATTTCATTCCTAAATTCTTTATGTGTTATTGTTCTAAATTTTCCTTTTTCTTCTGTTTTAAAAATATAAGCAGGCCTATCTCCATAAGCTTCACCTGTTTGTTTTAACATATCTTTTAAATCTGTATATTTCATATTTTTTGATTTGGTTTCCATTTGGCTACCCCTTTCATTATTACTTTATTCTTAATCCATTAATTACTGTATTTTCATATTCATGATATAATTTCATTACATCCATATTTTCATTCTCACGTTTTTTATAAACTAAAGTTGAACATATTAATGCATAAATTTCTGAGGCTATTGCTCTAGCATCACCTTGTTTAATTTCTCCTTTTTCAATTCCCTCTTTTACAATTTGTTCTATTTGTCCAATGTAATCATATACATGATCTTGGCATTTTTTATTTCTCGTTTCATTTCCCCAGAATTGACTAAGAATTATTGTTATTATATCTTCGTATTTAGCAACAATTTTTATTTGAATTAATACTATTGCTTTAATTTTATCTATATAATTACTATGTTTTGCAGTTTTTATATCAACACTATTTTGTAGTAATTTAATTCCTTCTTCAATTAAAAAATTAAATATCTCTTCCTTACTAGAAAAGTGATAATATAGGGTTCCTTTTGCAACTCCTACTGTAGCAGTTATTTCCTCTATACTTGTTGCATCATATCCCTTTTCTGCAAATAACTTCATTGATGTTTCAAATATTTTTCTTTTGGTTTTATTCATATTTTTCACCTATTTCTTTTGGTTATGTCCCTTTTTTACATAGTTATTATATAATTTTCTTATTATTTATGCAAGTTTTTTTTATTTTTTGAATGGGTATTCAGTTTTTTATTTTTTTACATTATGTATTCAACATAGTTTACCAAATTTCTACAAATATTTTATCCACACCCTGTGGACAATGTGGATAACTCTGTGAATAACTCATAACAGTCATATTTTTTTCACAGGTTATTCACACTTAAATGTTGATAATTTTTAACCTTACAATTGTTTGCTTATTATTTTTTTATTATGTAACTAGAAAAATTTTAAATATACGACTAAAATAATTTCTAATATTAAAATTGTAGGCAACCCTATTGTAAATTTTGGTTTCTTAGTTTTATGGTGAAAAGTATACATTCCAGCAATTGTACCGATTCCACCACCTAATGCAGTAACTATAAAAAGAGTCTGTTCAGGAATTCTCCATTTGCCCCATTTAGCCTTTCTTTTATCAGACCACATCATATAAAAACCAATCAAATTAATTATTATTAAATATATTATGATATTTCTTATAGATAAAATATCTCCTATTTGAAAATTATTCTCTAACATAAATTCCTCCTTGTATACAAAAAAGTACCATTCTTGTGAGCAAAACAGAACCGGTCCCAAATGCGCAGTGAGCAAAACAGAACCGGTCCCAAATGTGCCAAATGTGCAATTAACCAAATAAACTTAGTTGATTACTTTGACTCATTCCTTCTAGGCATCCAAATTGCTTTAACAATTCTGTAACTGAATCTCCGATTTTTGCACGAATTTTCATATCATCTATCGACATAAATTTTTCATCTGCACGTGCTCTCATAATACTTTCTGCTGCAACATTTCCTAGTCCTGCTATACTGTTTAATGGTGGTCGTAGACTGTCCCCTTCTACTTGAAATTTTGTTGCATGTGATTTATATAAGTCTATTGGTAAAAATCTTAATCCTCTTTCATACATTTCTAGTACTATTTCTAAATCATCATACATATCTTTATCTTTTGGTGTTGCATTATTTCCCATCATATCTATTTCTTTCATTTTGTTTTTTGCTTTTTCTTTTCCGTTTATCATTACGTCTGCATCAAATGATTTCGCTCTTATTGTAAAATATGCTGCATAATATGCTAGTGGAATATGTACTTTGAACCATGCTATTCTGAAGGCATTTGTTACATATGCTGCTGCATGGGCCTTTGGGAACATGTACTTAATTTTTTCACATGATTTTATATACCAGTCTGGTACATCATGTTCTTTCATTAATGGAATATATTCGTCTTTCCACTTTGGCTCTTTTCCTTTTGCTACTTTTCCTTTACGTACTGATTCCATTATTTTGAATGATTTATCTGGCGGCAATCCTTTTTGAATTAGATATATCATTATGTCATCCCTACAACAAATTGCTTGTTGCAGTGTTACTACTCCTTGTTCTATTAATGTTTGCGCATTTCCTAGCCATACATCTGTACCATGTGATAATCCTGATAAACGTATTAACTCGTCAAATGTTGTTGGATGTGTATCCATAAGCATGCCTCTTGCAAATTTTGTTCCATATTCAGGTATTCCAAATGTGCCTACTTCTGAATGAATTTGCTCAGGTGTTACTCCTAGTGCTTCTGTTGAATTGAATATTGACATTGTTTCTTTATCATCTAACGGTATTTCTGTTGGTGCTATACCTGTAATGTCTTGCAACATACGAATTACCGTCGGATCGTCGTGTCCTAGTATATCTAGTTTTAATAAGTTTCCATCTATTGAGTGATAGTCAAAGTGTGTTGTTATAATATCTGAATTTGGGTCATCTGCTGGATGTTGTACTGGCGTAAATTCATATATTTCTCTTCCTTTTGGTACTACTATAATTCCTCCCGGATGCTGTCCTGTTGTTCTTTTTATTCCTGTACATCCCATTGATAGTCTTGCAATCTCTGCTTTATTTACTGGTATATTTCTTTCTTCAAAATATTTTTTAACATACCCAAATGCAGTCTTTTCTGCAACTGTACCTACAGTTCCTGCTTTAAAACATGTTCCTTTTCCAAATATTACTTCTGTATATTTGTGAGCTTTTGCCTGATATTCTCCTGAGAAGTTTAGATCTATATCTGGCTCTTTATCTCCATTAAATCCTAAGAATGTTTCAAATGGTATGTCCATTCCGTCTTTTGCCATTTGGGCCCCACACTTAGGACAGTCTTTATCTGGCAAATCAAATCCATTTCCTACTCCGTAATCTTCAAATTCTGAATATTTACAGTTCGGACATCTATAGTGTGGTTTTAATGAATTTACTTCCGTTATACCTGTCATAAATGCTACAAGTGATGAACCTACAGACCCTCTAGATCCTACAATATATCCATCTTCATTTGACTTCCATACTAATTTTTGAGCTATAATATACATTACCGAATATCCATTACTTATTATTGAATTTAATTCTTTATCTAATCTAGTTTGAACTATTTCTGGTAATGGATCTCCATATAATTCATGCGCTTTTTTATATGCAATATTTTTGATATCTTCTTCACATCCTGGAATATGTGGTGGACATTTTTCTGGTGATATTGGATCTATTCTGTCACACATATCTGAAACTTTATTTGTATTTGTTACAACTACTTCATATGCTTTTTCTTCTCCTAAATATTCGAATTCTTTAAGCATTTCTTCAGTTGTTCTTAAATATAATGGTGCTTGTTCATCAGCATCTTTATATCCTTGACCTGCTTCTAATATACGTCTATATACTTCATCTTGTGGGTCCATAAAGTGAACATCACATGTTGCTACAACTAACTTGTTTAGTTTTTCTCCTAATGCTACAATTTTTCTATTTATATCTTTTAGATATTCTCTATCTGGAACTACTCCATTTCTTACCAAGAAATCATTATTTCCTATTGGTTGAATTTCTAAGTAATCATAATCTCTTGCAATATTTTCTATTTCTTCGTCAGATTTTCCAAGTTCAATTGCTTGATATAATTCTCCCGCTTCACACGCACTACCTAATATTAGACCTTCCGAATATTTTTTGTACAAACTTTTTAAGATACGTGGTCTTTTATAAAAATAGTGTAAATGTGATAATGATACTAATTTGTAAAGATTTCTTAATCCAATATAATTTTTTGCTAAAATTATTGCATGATATGTATTTAATTTTTTGTATTCTTCTTTTTTAGCATTTTCATCTCTTCCAATTGTATCAATTTCTTCAACTTTTGTAACACCTCTATCTCGCAATTTATCTAGCATTACATTAAATACTTTTACTGTTGTATCAACATCATCTAATGCTCTATGCGCTACTTCTACTTTTATTCCTAATTCATCTGCAATTTTGCCTAATTTGTATTTTTTCATATTAGGAAATATATCTTTAGCAAGTGTTAATGTATCAAGAACTGTATAATCAAATTCATACCCAAGAACTTTTGCATTTTGTTTTAAAAATCCAACATCAAATTTGGCATTATGTGCAACAATTATTGAATCCCCTAAAAATTCTAATATTTTAGGAAATACCTTATCTATTGTTTCTGCATCTTTTACCATATCATCCGTAATATTTGTAACCTCTACAACTCTTTGTGGTATTGGCTTTTCTGGATTTACAAAACAACTAAATTCGTCTATTACTTCTCCATTTTTAACTTTCATTATTCCTACTTCTGTTATCTTTTCTGTAACTGCAGAAAAACCTGTTGTTTCTAAGTCTAATACACAATATGTTGTATCTAATGGCTGACCTTTGGCATTTGTTACTGAATTTTCTTTATCTGGTGCTAAATATGCCTCTACACCATAAATAACTTTCATATCTTGATTATCTCTTCCAAGTAAGTGATATGCTTCTGGGAATGCTTGTACAACTCCATGGTCTGTAATTGCTATTGACTTCATTCCCCACTTCATAGCTCTTTTTATCAAATCTGTTGCAGATGTCATTGCATCCATTGCACTCATTTTGGTGTGCATGTGTAACTCTACCCTCTTAACTTCTGCATTATCCATTCTGACTGTTTTTGGTTTAGGTTCTGATACTATAATTGTATTTGCCATTACTGTTAACTCATTTGAAAATGCATCCATTTGAGCTTTTCCTGCTAATTTAATTGCTGGAGCTGACTTTAAACGTTTAAGAATTTTCTTTGCATTATTTCCTGGTAAAAATGCTTTACATGTCATTGTGCTTGTTCCATCATATATATCTATACTTACAATTACTTTTCCTGATTTTGTTTCTTTGTCTTCCATTGCTTGAATTTCGCCATCTATGCAAACACTTCCTGATTCAGGATTTAAATCTGCAATTTTTACTAATGGTTCTTTTATTACTGGTGCTGAACCTAAAATTAATGGTGAACTTTCATCCTCTTCTGGAATTGGTGGTAATCCTTCATCACTTATTTCTGCTATAATATTTGCCATTACTGTAATATCTCCAGCATATGCATCAAGTCCTGCTTTACCTGTTGTTTTTATAGCTTTTGCTGATTTCATTTTTTCTAGTATCTCATTTCCTTTTGCACTATCTTCCGCAAATGATTTACATGTAATAACTCCTGTACCATCATAAATTTCGAATATTAACATTCCTTTTCCTGTCTTTGTTTCTCTACATTCGCTATTTACAATTCTACCTTCTAATGTTATTCTTCCTGAATTTGCATCAATCTCTTTTATTTTTAGTTTCTTTTCTTTTGCTCTTGAAGCTTTTCCAAATATAATGTTTTCAGCTTGTGGAAGTTCCATCTCTGGCACATATCCATTTTCATCTACTGGTGGCATAGCATAATCAGCATCATTATATGGTCCTTCTGGAATTGGTGGCATTTCTCCACCTGACATATTCTCTGGCATTGGAGGCATTTGAGTTCCGCCTGGTATTTCTGCCCCATTATTATATTGTTCTTCTTGATGTGTTCTTATTGCCATTCCTCTCATTGCTTCATGTACTGCTTGTTCCTCAATTTCTTTTGTTTTTTCTTGAAATGCTTTTATCTCTTGCTCTGTAAGTTTCTCTTCTATATTTACAATATATTTTTTTCCAAATAAATTATATATTACACTTTCTAATTCTTTATCTAATTTTCTTGCTTTTAAAAAATCTGCCCCTTTTATTTTCATATATACATTTACATTTTTTTCTGTTAATTCAACTTTACTTTTTAATAACAATAATGGTCTCATTAATGGATATTTGTGTGCCATATAACATATTAAGTTTTCCCATTCATCATCTACTCTTTTTATATAGATTCCTTCTGGGTATGTTATTAGCATATGCACTTGACCAAATTGAAATCTTTCTCTTAAAAATTTTTCTAAATACCAAATTTCTTTTATTTCTATATATTCATCTGAACTCATTCCTAATTCTAATGTATTTATTTTTTTTATTAAGTTCATTTTTGTTATTACTGCATCTGCTATGTTGCTGTTTGTCTTATAGTCACTAAATACATCTCCTATTTTCCTGCTTTTTTTTGGTTCTTGTGCTTCTGCCATTTTTGCTATCCTTCCTCTCTCTTTTACCTTGTCGTATTTTATCACATTTTTTTTAATTATTCTATACCTAAATTAATTTCTGTTTCATATTATTTATTTTAATTTTACAGAATACTATTTCAAAATTAATAATATATTGTTTTTTTATACCTTGGTGTCGCAATCTGCATATTAAAAATACTTTTATGTAGATTGCTCCATATCGCATTCGCTACGCTCATTTGATCGCTTACGCGGTATTTCAAAAACAATATATTATTAATTTCGAAATATAGTAATTATATAATTTTATAAATATCACAAAAAAGACTTGAAATTTTCACAATAAAATATTATCATATATAAAGCTTATAAAAAAGGAGGAATAGTAATGGCAAAAACTACAGCAAAAAAAGAAAATCCAAAAAAAGTTGAAAAAGCAGAACAATTAGAACCAGAAATAAATAATATAAAAAACGAAAACAATATAGAAGATTTAAAAAATATTTTACAAGACTTAAAAATTGTATTAACAAATTTAGGTGTCAATATTTCTGAATTAGAAGTATCACTTTCTCCAGAATCAGCTAATAAAAAAGAAAATGAAGAAATTGTTGATGAAGGTCCTAAAGATAGTGACACACTTTTAATTTCTGAAACTCAAAGCAAAGTTGTATTACCTTATAAAATAAATGATATAGAAAAAATTCTTGAGAAAAATAAAAAATACTCAACTATTCAAGATGTTATAGATGGAGAATATACTTTTCCTATAGATAAATATAAAAATTCTTCAAAATCTAGATTTAAAGAAGCATATAATCTAATGAGAAAAAAAGAAAAAGCTTCTGTCTTTGATAGTTTAAGTTTAGCAACAGAAGTTATTTTTAATAGCTCACTTAATCCAGCTGTTATTACAGCATGTAATAATCTAGATCAACTTGATGTTTATCTTGACTGTTTATCTTCTAATGAGCTTGATAAATTTAATTATTTTAAAGTAAAATATGAAATTATGCCTAAATAATTTTAAAGAGATGCCTTAATCAAAATCATTGGCATCTCTTTATATTTTTATTTTTTATTTTCTAATGCGTTCTCTATTAATTTATCTAATAATTCTGAATATTTAATTCCAACTGCATCAAATAATTTTGGATACATACTTATTTTTGTAAATCCAGGCATTGTATTTATTTCGTTAATATATATTTTATTTGTCTTATTTTCAACAAAGAAATCAACTCTAGCCAATCCCTTTCCATCAATTGCCTTAAATGCTTTTAAAGTCAATTTTCTAACAGTTTCAATTTGCTCTTCTGTAATTTTTGCTGGTATTACAGTCTTTGATTCTGGTATATTATATTTTGCATCAAAACTATAATAATCCTCTGCTGACATAATTTCTCCAACAGTAGAAGCTTGAAGCTCTTTTCCATCTAATATAGCACATTCAACTTCTTTGGCATCAATTCCTTGTTCAACTAAAATTTTCTTGTCATACTGTCCTGCATTTTCTACTGCCATCTTCAATTCTTCTTTATTAGTAGCCTTTTTTACACCTACAGAAGAACCAGAATTTGCTGGTTTTACAAACATTGGAAATTGAAGTTTCTCAGTTATTTTT
The DNA here is from genome assembly GCA_934130975.1 of uncultured Clostridia bacterium. Lineage (GTDB taxonomy): Bacteria > Bacillota > Clostridia > TANB77 > CAG-508 > CAG-269. Next base: position 39,270 of record CAKOYU010000010.1, read on the forward strand.
TCTAATTCAAATTCTTCTTCGTCAAAGTTTTCATCAATTATTACATATTCATTATCTTTTTTTCTTATATAAATATATGGTGCTTGTGGAATTCCCGCTTTATCAAAAATTATTTTAGTATATGCTTTATCCATTCCAACACTAGATGCTAATACACCACATCCCACATAAGGAACTTGCATCATTTCTAACATTCCTTGGATTGTTCCATCTTCTCCTCCAAGTCCATGCAATACTGGAAAAACAACATCTAATTCTTTTAAAGTCCATATAATATTATATATTTCTTCTACTTCATCATCTTTCACTTCATACCATTTTCCGTATTTATTTATATAAATTTCATGTATCTCATATTTTTCTTTATTTAAATTATCTATAACAGATTTAGCCGACATTTCTGACACATCATGTTCTGTTGATACTCCACCATATATAACCCCTAATTTTATCATAATCAACCTCCTATTTTTATACTATTGTAATCTCTTCATTGCTTCAATTGTATTTTCTCTAGTTGCAAAAGCTGTTAATCTAAAATATCCTTCTCCACTAGGACCGAATCCACTTCCTGGTGTTCCGACAATATTATATTTATGCAATAGTTCATCAAAAAATTCCCATGATGTTAATCCTTCTGGAACTTTTAACCAAATATATGGTGCATTTATTCCTCCATATACTTCATATCCAGCATTTTGTAGGCCTTTTGTAATTATCCTTGCATTTTCTAAATAATAATTTATATTTTCTTTTATCTGTTTTTGCCCTTCTTCTGTATATATTGCTTCTGCGGCTTTTTGAATTATATATGATGTACCATTAAATTTTGTACATGTTCTTCTGTTCCATAATTTGTTAAGTTCAATTTCTTTACCGTTTTTTGTATATCCTTTAACCTCTTTTGGAATTACTACATATCCACATCTTAATCCTGTAAAACCTGCTGTTTTTGAATAGCTTTTGAATTCTATTGCAACTTTTTCAGCTCCCTCTACCTCATATATGCTTCTTGGAATGCCTTTTTCTGTTATAAATGCTTGATATGCTGAATCATATAATATTACTGATTTATTCTCTATTGCATAATCTATCCACTTTTTTAGTTCTGTTTTGTTTAATACTGTTCCTGTTGGATTGTTTGGAAAACATAGGTAAATTATATCTACTTTTTCTTTTGGCAATTCTGGTTTAAAGTCATTTTCTTTGTTTACAGGAAGATATACTATTTTTTCATATTTTCCTGTTTCTGTATTATATTTTCCACTTCTACCTGACATTACATTTGTGTCTAAATACACTGGATAAACTGGATCTGTAATTGCTATTTTATTATCTGTTGCAAATATATCTACTATATTTCCACAGTCACATTTTGCTCCATCTGATACAAATATTTCATCTAATTTTATATCTATTCCTTTTTCTTTATATTCTTTCGATATTGCTTTTCTTAAAAATTCATATCCTTGTTCTGGTCCATATCCTTTAAATCCATCTTGAGTTGCAACTTCATCCACTGCTTTATGCATAGCCTCTATACAAGCTGGTACAATTGGTCTTGTAACATCTCCTATTCCTAGCTTTATTATTTTTTTGTCTGGATTTTGTGAAGAATATTCAGCAACTTTTTTAGCTATTGTTGAAAACAAATAACTGTCTTGTAATTCTAAAAAATTTTCGTTTATATAACTCATAATATGCCTCCTTGTTCTATAAGTTCCCCTTCAAACACTGTTGTTGCAGGTCCAGTCATATATACATGATTATTTTCTTTATTCCATTCTATTTCTAAGTTTCCGCCTAATAATTCAATTGTGACTTTTCTATCTGTTAATCCGTTTAGATTGCAAGCTACTGCTGTTGCACACGCTCCTGTACCGCATGCAAGAGTCTCTCCTGCACCTCTTTCCCATACTCTCATTTTTATTGTATTTCTATCTATTGTTTGAACAAATTCTAAATTCGTTCTTCTTGGAAAAGCTTTGTTTACTTCTAATTCTTTTCCATATTTTTTTACATCAAATTTGCTTGTATCTTTTACAATTGTTATTGCATGTGGATTTCCCATTGATACACATGTAAATTTAAATTCTCTATCTTTAGCTTTTAATACCAAGTTTTTTACTGGATTTTCTGTTGATATTACAGGTATTTTATCTGCTTCTAAAATTGGTTCTCCCATATCAACTTTTACTGTTTGTACTTTTCCATTTTTCACATTTAATTCTAATGTTTTTATTCCTGCTAATGTTTCAATTTTTATTGTAGTTTTATTTGTCATTCCTTTGTCATATACAAATTTTGCTACACATCTTATTCCATTTCCACACATTTCTGCTTGTGACCCATCTGAATTAAACATTGTCATTTTAAAGTCTGCAACTTCACTCCTTTCTATTAAAATTAGTCCATCAGAACCGACTCCAAAGTTTCTGTTGCTGACAAATTTAGCTAGTTCTGACTTGTTTTCTATTTTTTGATTTATGGCATCAATATAGACATAGTCGTTCCCTAGCCCATGCATTTTTGTAAATTTTATCATTTTTATCACCTCTATAGGTATTAATAAGTAATCTAATATAGTTATATTAAATTAGTTGAAATTTTATCACAATTATATTAATTTGTCTAGAGTTCTTTATTAAACGAACTGTTAATTAATTAGATTTCATATTTCATATTTTTTGTTCATATTTTTCTTATACTTCCATAGATTTATTATAGGTGATTTTATGCAAAATTTTATATCTATTTCTTTAAGTAATAAAAAGAAAATGAAAAACGCATTATTTATAGTTTTTATAATTTTTATATTGTTCACAGTGCGACTAGCGTATATTCAGTTTGTCTGGGGAGCAGAATTAAGTGAAAAAGCTTTAGATCAACAAGCACAAAGTAGAAGTATAACTGCCAAAAGAGGTACTCTTTATGATTCAACTGGAAAATATATTTTAGCTGAAAGCTCCAGCGTAGAATCTGTAAGTATCAACCCAACTAATATATCTGCTGAGAACAAAGACAAAGTTGCACGAGCCTTAAGTGATATTTTTGAATTAGATTACGAAAAAGTCTCAAAAAAAGTTCATAAAAGAAGTTCGATTGAAAGTATTGTCAAAAAAGTTGATAAATCTAAAGCTGATGAGTTAAGAAATTGGATGGAAACAAACGGAATTACAACTGGAATAAATATTGATGAAGATTCTAAAAGATATTATCCTTATGGAGATTTAGCAGCACAAGTGATTGGTTTCTGTGGCAGTGATAATCAGGGACTAGATGGTGTTGAAGCAAAATATGACGATGAATTAAAAGGAAAAAATGGAAGAATTAATCGTCAAACAAATGCTGCTGGAGTTAGTCTTGGAGATGAAGATTATGTTTCTGCAACTAATGGTAACAATTTATTTTTAACAATTGATATGACAATTCAATCTATAGTAGAAAAGTATTTAGAAGAAGCTTGTATTGACAATGTTTGTACAGATGGTGGAAGTATTATTGCAATGGACCCTAGAAATGGTGATATTTTAGCAATGGCAAATTACCCTAGCTATAACTTAAATACCCCTTATGAGCCATATACTGACGAATTAAAAGCTAATTGGGCATCTCTTGACGCAACAGAAAAAACAACTGCTTTACAGGGAATGTGGAGAAACAAAGCAATCTCTGATACATATGAACCTGGTTCTGTTTTTAAAACTGTAACCGCTTCTGCAGCATTGGAAGAAGGCTTAGTCACAAATATAGATCAACAAGGTCAATTTTGTTGTACAGGTTCAATAGAAGTATCTGGAACAAGAATAAAATGTTGGAGATACTATCGTCCACACGGACCAGAAAGTTTACGTTTAGCACTTATGAATTCTTGTAATCCTGTATTTATTGGATTAGGTCAAAAAATTGGCGTTACTAAATATTATGAATATCTGAAAAAATTCGGATTATTCTCAAAGACAGGAATTCGCCTTCCTGGAGAAGCTAACAGCATCTTTGTAAAAGAAGAAAAAGCAGGACCCGTAGAACTTGCCACAATAAGTTTTGGTCAAAGATTTGAAATAACGCCACTTCAAATGATAACAGCAGTATCATCTATCGCCAATAAAGGAGTTTATATAAAACCACGTATTGTAAAAAGCATTCAAAATAGTGTAACTGGAGAAATTGCAGAAATGCCAGTTGAAACCAGAGAACAAATTATCTCTAAAGAAAATGCAGAAAAAGTCCTTAGTATGATGAATAGCGTAGTCTCTGAAGGAACAGGAAAAAATGCCAAAGTTGAAGGATATGAAGTTGGAGGAAAAACTGGTACATCAGAAGATGGTGTCAACACCGGAAAATATGTCACATCATTCTGTGGTGTTGCCGAAACAGATAATCCTAGTATTGTCTTGCTAATAACATTATATAATCCAACAGGAGAAGGTGGTCACCAAGGTGGTGGTGTTGCTGCTCCTGTTGGTGGTAAAATTTTTAGTGAAGTCTTACCTTATTTAAATAATAAATAACTGTGTATTTAGCACATTTGCACATTTGGGACCGGTTCTGTTTTGTGCACAAGAATGGTACTTTTTTGTGCATTTTTATAACCACTCTCCTACTTTTTTAATATAAATCTTTTTAACTGCCTGAACCAAAACTACATATAAAGCAGTTAATCCAGCAATTATTCCATAATATTTTAATGGTAATATTTCAAAATGAAATGCTGATACATTATGTAATAATGTTGGTGCTAATATTGTCCCAACTATAGTTACTATTGTAAGTCCAAACAACATTGGACTTGGCTTTGATTGTACAAATGGTATTTTTGATGTACGTACAAAGTGGATAATTAATGTTTCACTGATTAAGCATTCAACAAACCATGCTGTTTGGAAATAAGTTTCATATGCTTCTCCATTGTATCCCAATATAAACCAAAATGCTAAAAATGCTAATACATCTATTATTGAACTTACAGGTCCCATTACATTCATAAATGTTCCTAATCCTTTTGTATCCCATTTTTTAGGTTTTAACAAGAACTCTTTGTCCACATTATCATATGGAATTGCTATTTGTGAAAAATCATATAAGAAATCTTGTATAAGCATTTGTATTGGTAACAATGGCAAAAATGGTAAAAATATACTTGCTATAAATATACTAAATACATCTCCAAAATCTGAACTTAATGCCATCTTCATATATTTAATAATATTACCATAAACTTTTCTTCCTTCTAATACTCCATTTAATATAACCTTTAAGCTTTTTTCTAATAATATGATGTCACTCGCTTCTTTTGCTATATCTGTTGCAGTATTTACACATATTCCAACATCAGCATTATGTAGTGATGGTGCATCATTTACTCCATCTCCCATATATCCTACTACATGTCCATTTTTCTTTAGTATTTTTATTATTCTCTCTTTTTGCAATGGATTCATTCTTGCAAATACATTAACCTTTTCTACTTCTTTTGATAGTTCATCATCTGACATTTTGTCTACATCTGCCCCTATCAAAACCTTTTCATTTGGAATTCCAACTAATCTGCATATATTTTCTGTTGCATATTGATTATCGCCCGTTAGGATTTTTGTTGTAACACCATATTCTTTTAATTTTTTGATTGTACCTTTTACTTCTTTTTTTGGTGGATCTAAAAATGCTACAAATCCTATAAATGTCATTTCGTTTTCGTCTGAATACTCACGCTTTGATGCTAATGCTATTACCTGCATTCCCTGTTTTGCAAGCCTTTGTGCATTTGAGTTTATATTTTCTATTAATTCCTCTGTTAATGGTTTATGCTCATTATTTATTTTAGCAGTTGTACATCCTTTTAAAACTTCCTCTAACGCTCCTTTAGTAATAGTTCTATAATGTCCATCATGTTCTACAACAACACTCATCTTTTTTCTTGTATAGTCAAATGGTATCTCATCTACTTTTTTATAGTCTAGTATTCTATCTTTGATATTATGCTGATTTCCATATGTAATTATTGCTCTATCAACCAAATTCTTCATTCCTGTACTATAATAGCTATTTAAAAACGCATATTCTAATATTGATAAATCCTCATTTCCTTCAACATTAATATATTTTTGTAAAATTATTTTATCTAATGTTAATGTGCCTGTTTTGTCTGTACATAAAATATCTATTGCCCCCAAATTTTGGATTGATTGTATATTTTTTACTAAAGTCTTCTTTTTTGCTAATGTCTTTGTCCCTTTAGTTAAATTCACATTAACAATCATAGGTAACATTGTTGGCGTAATTCCTACCGCTACTGATAGTGCGAACAAAACCGCTTCTAATATGTCTTTACGTATGAATGCATAAATAACAAATACTGCGATTGATACTACAACCATGTATCTTATTAGTAATTTTGTTATATTATTCATACCTCTTTCAAAATTAGTTATTTCTTTTTTGCTATCTATCTGTTTCCCCATACTTCCCAGATATGTAGAAAAACCTGTATTTATTACAACAGCCGTTGCATTTCCGCTTATTACACTTGTTCCCATTAAGCACACATTTGACAATGAAAATATTTCATTTGTATCTGAATATGTATTTGTTTTTTCTACAGGCACACTCTCACCAGTAAAAACAGATTGATTTAAAAACAAATCTTTATTTTCTATTATCATTACATCAGCTGGAATGATCGAACCTGCATTTAAATGAATAATATCACCTTTTACTACTTTTTCTGTTTTGATATTTTTCTCCTTGCCATTCCTTACAACTGTTGCATTTGAGAACAATTGACTTTTTAAAGTTTGATTGAATTTGTATGTTGAATAATCTTGAGCAAATCTAATCATTGCACTTACAAATCCAATAGCAAAAATGATAATAGTTCCAATTTTATCATTTGATATTAGTTGATTGATAATCGCAAGAATCACTAAAATCAAAATAAATTTATCCTTAAATGAATTAACAAAAAAGTAAAACCAAGAATGTTTTTCTTCTTTTACTACTATATTATCTCCATCCTCATCTAATCTCTGCTCTACTATTTTATCATTTAAACCTTTTTCAGTATTAGTTGCAAATTCATTTAATATATCATCTTTGTTCTTTTGTGCTATCTTTTTATATTTTTCTAAAATTTCATTATTTGTATTTTGAGTATTTTGTTTATTTTTTAATTTGTTTTTTATTAAAAATAAATTTATCATTTTTCTCGCTTCTCCTTTGTACATTTTGCGCATTTTGGACCGGTTCTGTTTTGTTCACTGCGCATTTGGGACCGGTTCTGTTTTGTTCACTGCGCATTTGGGACCGGTTCTGTTTTGCTCACAAGACTGGTACTTTTTTGTTCTTTTTTATTATATCTCAAAAAATATAACCATGTAAATATTATTTTTCAAAAAAATTTACACGGTTATATTTTCTATATTCCATTATCCAAACCAAAACTCACACCAAGAGCATTATTTAATTGATTTATTATCTCACTATCTTCTATATGTCCTATTTTTTCTTTCAATCTACTTTTATCTATTGTTCTTATTTGTTCAGCAAGTACTACTGAGTTACTCTTAAGCCCACTTGTATTTTCTCCTAATTCTATATGTGTTGGTAATTTTGTTTTATTTGTTTGGGATGTTATGGCTGCTGCAATAACAGTTGGACTATATCTATTTCCTAAATCATTTTGTATGATTAATACCGGTCTAATTCCTCCTTGTTCTGATCCCACTACTGGACTTAAATCTGCATAAAACATATCTCCTCTTTTTATTACCATTTTCTTCACTCCCAAAAACTACAATTTTAAGTCTATATTTTCGTATTTTTAAACTTAGTTTGAAGTAAAGTCAATAGTATTCTACATCTATATAATTCGTAAAAGTTTCTAGTATTACTTTGTACTATTTACCTTTACCTCATTATATAATATGTAAATTGTCGTTTTTTGTTTATTGTCCTTTATTTCCATTTGTGTTGGATTATGTGTTTTTTGATCTATATGTAATGTTTTATTATTTGCTTTCATTACCGTTTCTGTATCTTTTTCTTCAAATTGTGCATTTTCATCTTTTTTGTAATCTTCTATAAAACTGTATAAATCTAAGCAATTATCTCCTAAATAATTATAATTATCTAAGATTGTACTTAAATCTAATTGACTGTTTTCAATTTTTGTGCTCGTTCCATCATTTTCTATTTTTACTCCTGCTATATTACTTGGTTCTATTACTTCTTGTGTACTTTTATTTGGCTCTTGATATGTTTGCTTTAATATATACTTATTGCTGTTTTTATTACTAGTCACATTGACTGTTACATTTACCTCATATGAACTAATATTTAAAATATAGTCTACGATTTCTTGACTAGTTTTATTATTTCCTATTTTTGAATTTTTAACCCTATTTTTATAAAAAAATATTCCACTAATTCCAATCACTATTATTAATAATATAATCCAATATTTCTTTTTCATACATAAACCTCCTAAAGTATATGTATTACTCTAGAAAAAAAATATAACTATATCTAACATAAAAAATAAAATATAAACTTTAAATGGAATGACGAATGTGCATGAAGAAACAATAGAACTTCTATGTAGTTTTATGGAAAGAGTTCACGATAGTGGAAGGGTGCCATAAAACAAATTAGAAGTTCTTAAGTTTCGTAATAAGCCGAGTCATGTAATGCAAAGTCTATATTTCATTTTTTATATTTGTAAAGTAATTTTCTATTCTTTGTAATAATTCTTCTTTAGTCGTTATATGATTTATTTCATTTCTAAATGCACTTGAATCAGGCATATTTTTAGTATACCAACTAATATGTTTTCTCATTTCATTAAGAGCTACACCTTCACCTTTATACTTTATATCAAGTTCGATATGCTCTTTTAAAATTTCATATTTTTCTTTGTTAGATGGCTTAGGTAATTTTTCTCCAGTTTCTAAATAGTGTTGAATTTGTTCAAAAATCCAAGGATTTCCCATTGATCCTCTACCTATTGCAATTCCGTCAACACCAGTATATTCAAACATAGCTTTAGCTGATTCTTCATCAATAACATCTCCATTTCCTATAACAGGAATGTTAACAGTCTCTTTTACCTTTTTTATTATATCCCAATCAGCATGACCAGTATAAAACTCATCACGAGTTCTTCCATGTATTGTAATGGCTGAAATCCCATTCTTTTCTGCTATTTTAGCAATGTCACAAGCTACTATATGATTATTATCCCATCCTTTTCTGAATTTTAATGTAACTGGGGCCTTAGAATTTGCAACTACAGATTTTATTATTTCTTCTGCTTTTTCTAAGTCTAATAATAATTTACTTCCATCTCCATTTTTTACAACTTTAGGAGCAGGACACCCCATATTAATATCTACAATGTCTGCTAATTCACTTACATATTTAGCAGCATATCCCATTGTCTCTGGATCACTTCCAAATATTTGCATACTTATTGGACCTTTTTCTCCATCAGTATTTAATAAACTTTTTGTCTTTTCATCACCATAAAATAATGCTTTTGAACTCACCATTTCTGTACATACTAAACCTGGCTTAAATTTTTCTACAATACGTCTAAAAGGCAGGTCTGTTACACCTGCCATTGGAGCTAATATCAAATTATTTTCTAGTTCTATATTTCCTATTCTTAGTTTTTTTAAGTACATATTATTACTCCTATTTATTAAACATTCCATTTTTTCTTTGACTACTTATATTTAGTAATATTCCTAAACATAAGAAACTTGTTATCATTGAGCTTCCGTCCATAGCTTACAAATAACAGTGGTACACCTGTAATTGGTAATAAGCCCATTGTCATACCTATATTTTCTAGAGTATGGAATAAAAATATTCCTGCTATTCCTGCTGCTACATATGATCCAGCATCATCTTTAATTCCTTTGGCTACTTGTATTGATTTTGTAATAATGACTACATTCAATAAAATAACTGAACATGCTACGACAAACCCCATTTCTTCTCCTATTACAGAAAAGATAAAGTCTGTTGTTTTAGGATATAAATATCCTAATTGCGTTTGATTCCCATTTAATACTCCCATTCCTGTAACTTCTCCGGCACCTATTGCAAGTTTTGATTGTAAAATATTATATCCTGCCCCTTTGGGATCTGATTCTGGATGTAAAAATGTATCTATTCTTGATTTAGCATGTTGTGGTAATATAAAATTATAAATTAATGGTACTGCTATTATTACTACTGCTATTGCTGATATTATATATTTTTTATCTATACCAGCAACAAATATCATCAATAAAAATGCCACTATATATGCTGTCGCTGTTCCATAGTCTGGCTCTATTATAATCAATAATACTGGTACTGCTATTGTTAGTAATATTATTGCTAGTTTAGGAATCCTATTTATTTCATCTCTACCATTTTTTTGAATTGTAGAAATTACATATGCTAAAAACAATATCACAAATACTTTTGCAATTTCTGCTGGCTGAAAAGATAATAAATCATTTCCTATTACAAACCAGCTTCTTGCTCCACTTATAGGCTTTGTAAATAATACTGCAATTACTGAAAATATTGCTATACCATATAATATAGGAGATAATTTTATTAGAACTTTATAGTCTATTAACATGACTACAACCATTATTCCAATACTTATCCCCATCCACATAGCTTGTTTTTTAAATTCATCTAAACCAGAGTCATATGATGCTGAAAATAATGCTACCAGTCCAATTCCACATAATATAATTGCACATAGTGGTATCCACCATTCTATTTTTCTAAAATTTCTAACATTCATTTGATCACTCTTTTTTATAAGATTTTATTTTTCTTTTTTGGCTTTTGTATCTTTGGGTTGTTTCTTTTCTTCTTTTGTTGTCTCTACTTTTTTATTCGTTTCTTTTTCTTCTTTTGTTGTATTTTTTTCCTTCTCTTCTTGTTTTTTATTAGTTTGCTCTTTTTTTTCTTTTACTGTATTGTCTGTTTTTTTCTCTTCTTTCTTTTCTTCACTATCTTTTACTTGAGCAGTTTGTCTTACTTCATCTTTTATGTTTAATATAGGAATATTTGCATATAGTGCTGGAGCTCCATTACTTCCATCATCATTTTCTTTATTGGTTAATCTTACATCCATTGCACTTTCATCTATATCTATATATTTCTTTATTACTTCAATTATTTCTTGCTTCATCAAATCTAAAAAGTCTGCTGATACATTAGCTCTGTCTTGCATTAAAACTAAATGTAATCTCTCTTTTGCTGCATCTTTAGATTTTAATGTTTGTTCTTCTTTTTTAGTCATTTTCTTAAAAAAATTCATTATGCTTTCAAACATTATTTATTACCCTCCAACTTTTGTTTATTTTTTGAATAGTCTTTTTAACTTTGCAAAAAATCCCTTTTCTCTTCCTGGAATTGTTACCTCTATATTTTCTCCTAGTACTCTTTTAGCAATTTCTAAATAAGCCTTTCCTGATGGTGCTTTTCTGTTTTGGATTACAGGCTCACCTTTATTTGTTTGTGTTATTATATATTCGTCATCTGGAACAACACCTATTAAGTCTATAGATAATAAATCAACTATGTCATTTACATCCATCATTTCGCCTTTTCTTACCATATTAGGTCTTATTCTGTTTATTACTAATTCTGGATTTTTTATTTCTGATGCCTCTAATAGTCCTATTATTCTGTCAGCATCTCTTATTGCAGATATTTCTGCTGTTGTTACAACTATGGCTCTGTCTGCTCCTGCTATTGCATTTTTAAATCCTTGTTCAATTCCTGCAGGACAGTCTACAAGTATATAGTCAAATTCTTCTTTTAATTTTGTTGTTAATTCTTTCATTTGTTCTTCATTTACTGCACTTTTGTCTCTTGTTTGCGCAGCTGGTAATAAATATAATTCTTTAAACCTTTTATCTTTTATTAAAGCTTGTCTTAATTTACATTTTTCTTCAACAACATCAACTATATCATATACAATTCTATTTTCTAGTCCCATTACTACATCTAAATTTCTTAATCCAATATCTGTATCTATTAATGCAACTTTTTTTCCTTCTAATGCTAAACTTGATCCTAAATTTGCTGTTGTTGTTGTTTTTCCAACTCCACCTTTTCCTGATGTGATAACTATAACTTCTCCCATATTCTTCCTCCTTAGGATATCTCTTACGAATTTTTAATCCTAGTTTTTACAACTAATATCATACAATGAAACGGCTAAAAAGTCAATCTCTTTCCACAAATTTCACACATTTTTTACATAAAAAATCACCATACCCGTAAGGTTACAGTGATTTTGTAATATTATGTTATAGAATGATATTTTATTTAAAATTATTATAGTTAAAGATTTAAAATATAATTATAGGCTTTTCATTACATTCCTCGGCTTAATACGAAATTTAATAAATTCTAATTTGTTTTATGGGTCCTTTCCACTATCGTGAACTCTTACCATAAAACTACATAAGAATTTCTAAAATTTTTCCTTGCACATTCGGAATTTCATTCAAATCCTATAATTATATTTTAAGTCTTTATTATAAAAAGTTATTGATAAAAATAATCTACTATGCCATTATATATGCCCCAAGCCAGTCTATTTTGATATTCATCTTCCAATAATTTTTGTTCCTCTTCTGGATTTGACAAAAATCCACATTCTACAATTGTAATTGGAATTTCCACATGCTTGATTATATATATATTCTCTATGCTCTTAGCTACTCTATTGTTTTCTTTTTGAATAGCATTATTCAAATTATTTTGTATTGCAACAGCAAGCTTTTGCCCTTCTTGACTTTCTGCATTGTAAAACGTTTGCCATCCATCATATTGTTGCTGTGGTATTTTATTTAGATGAATTGACACAAATATATCTGCTGAACTTTCATTTCCTATTTTTACTCTGTTATGAATATCTGATATCTTTTTTTCTTTTAATGTTTTTGCATCCAAGTCATATATTGCATTTTCATCAGATCTCGTAAGTACTACGGAGGAACCACTTTGCTCTAATAAGTTTTGTAATTTAAGTGCTATCTTCAAATTTGTTTCCGCTTCTGTTGTACCTCTACTACTTTGTGCTCCGTTCATCTGGTTTACCGGTGTCCTGCATCTATTACTATTGTTTTGCCTGATACCGGCAATGATACTGTTGGTACACTTTCTTTGTTGTCTTTTAATATTGCAACACCAAATACTAATACAAACACAATTAATATTGTCAATCTTATTTTCTTTTTGTTTAAAACTATCATAAAAAAACTCCCTATACAATCTTTTTATAATTGTATGAGAATTTTTTATTTTTATGATTATCTTGGGTAAGTTGTTTTTAAATCAACCCAAATATGTAAAATTTTACTTGTTACTTTTTATATTTTATCATTTTATTTATATATTTTTCTAGTTCTTTGATTTAAAATTTTCTCTTTTTCAGTAAGATCAAAATAAGTTAATTAAGTTTTACATAATCTTTTTACAAAACGTTGACATTTTTACCAAAGTGTTGTATAATAATAAGTGGAATAGGTAAATCATACTTTCATACAAAAAAGGAGAACAAATTATGTTAACAATGAATCACACAGCAACTAAAGTACTTGCAATGCTTGAAAATGGAGAGGACCTCAGCAAGATTGACACAATCGTGTCTCAGCTGTTACTTCCGGATGCCATCCGTATGTACGGACCACGGCAGGTGTTCCACTTTACAGAACATCCTGTCACAGGCAAATGTTCTAGTGTAGTTATTAAAACTACACCGAATCAGCTGAAGGGAATCAAAAACCATTTGGAAACAAACCTCCAGCCAGACATCCCGAAGGCTGCTGTAGATGAGATGTCTCATCCAGAAGTCTTTGCTGAACTTAATCCAGCATGGGTAGGTTCAGGATACGAGACACACTTGTATCAGGACATGGCATGGGATACCTGGATTAGAACACTCATCGACGTATCAGATCGCTTCAATGACAGATTTGTGTACAATCGAACAGGAAGAGTTGTTGACGGAGCAACACTCCGCAAAGACCTGTTTCCAATGGATGATTTATTCTTTATTGCAGTAGCAAAAAGAATTCAGACTGAATACGGCATCACCATTGATGCAGACTGGTTCGAGAAACATGTTCATCAGAATCTCCTGCGAGACTATGATGAAGAATTGGCTGAGAACACATGGAAATATATTAATGTTCCAGAGCTCGACAAGCAGATCGTCCTTCCAGAGTTCGTAACACAGGAAGAAATTGAAGCTGAAATCGACAAGATCGTTGAAGCCAGCAAGTAAGTAACTTGTGAACCAAATCCTTTTACAGGCAGAGATTAATTTCTCTGCCTGTTTTATTATTATTTTTCAGTTTCCTCGGGTTCATTTTTACAAACCTTAACCTTTAAAATTCTCTTATCTTCATACTCTTCAATTTTAAAAGTAAGTTCCTTTGTTTCTATTACAGGAAGTTCCTCCTCAGTAGGAATCCTTCCTAATTCCTCTTGTAAATATCCTGATAAAGTATCGTAATCCCCTTCTGGGATATTTGAACTTAACAATTTGTTTACATCATAAATTGGCATTTTTCCAGACACAATATATGTCTTATCATCTATTTTTTCATATTCCTCTTCAATATCATCATATTCATCATAAATGTCGCCAACAATTTCTTCTAATATATCTTCCATTGTTATAAGTCCTGATGTTCCACCATATTCATCTATTACAATTGCCATTTGTTTTTTGCTTTTTTGCAATTCTTTAAATATTTCATTTATTAATTTATTTTGAGATACAAAATAAGCTTCTTTCATTATATTTTTAATTTTAAATGTTTTTTTAGTAATATTTTTAATTATATCTTTTACATACAAAATTCCTTTTATTTCGTCTATTGTTTCATCATAAACTGGAATTCTACTATGTTTGCAATCATCTTTTATTATTTCTTCTAATAATTCTGCAGGACTTGTATTTATATCCACTGCAAATATGTCTGTTCTATGCGTCATTATCTCTGATGCTGTAATATCATTAAATTCAAATACATTATTTATATATTCTTTTTCGTCTTCTTGAATTGTTCCATCTTCTTTACCTTGGTCAACCATCATTTTAATTTCTTCTTCTGTTACTATCTCTTCTTCATTTTCGCCTACTCCAAATATTTTTGATATTGCATTAGTTGTTACTGATAATAATTTTACAAATGGTGCTGTTATAACTGATATTGTTTTAATTACTCCAATGGTTGCAAATGCTATTTTCTCATAATGTTTCATTGCCAATCTTTTTGGAACTAATTCTCCAAATATGATTGTAAAAAATGATAAAATTATAGTTATTATTATTATTGATATATTTTGCCAAGCCACTATGCCTATTGGCATTAAATCATTTAATATTGGTGCTAATCTAGAGGCAAATGCATCTGATGCGAATGCACTTGATAAAAAGCCAGCTAATGTTATTCCTATTTGTATTGTTGATAAAAACTTACTTGGTGTCTCTAACATCTTTTGTATTTGTTGTGCTCTTTTGTTGCCTTCTTTAGCTTGTTTTTCTATTTTAGCATCATTTAATGCTATATATGCAATTTCACTTGCAGCAAAAAATGCATTTAATGCAATTAATATTATTAACACTATTATTTGTGTAATCATTTATTATTTTTTCCCCCTAATGAGTTTGTCTTCTATCTATTGCATAACTACTTCCCATAATTGATTTTGCAACATGTTTTACTTGTGCTCCGACATCACCAATTTCTAGTATATTACTAAATCTTCCTTTTTCTACAATTACCACACCTATTGAAATTGATGTTAGTGCAAATTGTTCTATTATTCCCTTTCTATTTGCAACTTCTATATATCCTTTTTCTAAATCTTCTTCTGTAAAAAACTTTGTTACATTTGTATCAAAATAAGCAATAATAGATTGACATATTTTGTCAACTTCTTCTGTTGGCACTATTGCAACAAAGTCATCTCCACCAATGTGTCCTACAAATGCATCCTCTGGAAACATTTCATGTACACATTTTACAATTGTTTGTGCAGTAAATTCTATTATTTGGTCTCCCTTTAAAAATCCATATACATCATTATATGCTTTAAAATTGTCTAAGTCTAAATACAATACAGAAAATCCAATATCTTTTGATATTCTCTTTTTTAATTCTGCATGTATTTGCACATTTCCTGGAAGCCCAGTTAATGGGCTTATTTTTCTATTAATATTTAATAATCTATTTAAGTTTTTAACTGTGTAATATAAGTAATCTGCATCTACCGGTTTCTTTATATAGTATTCTACAGATTGACTTAATACATTCAATTTATGTTGTCTATTTGTATTTGATGATACTACAATTATTGGAGTTATTTGATTATCTTCATCTGTCCTGATTTTTTTACATACTTCTATTACATCTCTGTCTATTGCATCTTCATTTATTATTATTAAAAATGGTATATTTTTTAATGCAATATCTATTTGTTCTGTTCTTACACCTATAAATTTAAAAGATTTCTCTTTTTTAAATAATTCTTCAAATATAGGTAATGAAGATTCATCATCATCTATTATATATATTTCTTGTACCATAAATCTTTCTCCTATTTATTATCAAATTTTACTCTTGATGTTTTTTGTAATCCATTTTTATTTGTAACAGTTACTATTAAAGTATTTGTTTCACCTTCTGTCATTACTAAATCATTATGATATTTTGTATCATTTACATTTATTGTCTCTTTTGTTCCACCATTATGTGTTAATTCTACTGTTCTAATTAATTCATCATCTTCTGCATCTATTACAAATGCTACCTTTCCCTCTACATAGTCTGGCTTTATTGTTAATGTTGGCTCAGTATCTCCAACTACTTTTTGCTCTTTTTTAGCTTCCATATTATTTTCGTCTACAACTGTTATTTTTAATAAATGTTCTCCTTTTGGTGCATTTATTATTCCTTCATATGATTTATTAGCAACTTCTATTTTTTGTTCTTCTCCGTCATCCCAATTATATAATATATAACTTATTTCTACTTCACTTGTTGAAGTTAATTGTACTCCATTTGATACGGCTTCCAATTTTATTACTGGAATATTTCCTGCTTTATATTGCTTTTCATATGTTACTGATTCTCCATTTTCTTCTGTTATTGTAACTGTTAATTTATTTTCGCCACCTGGTAAGTCTATGGTTTCTGATATGTTTTTTTGATTATTTTCTTCTATAACCTTTTGTTCTTCATCATTCCATTTATATGCTATTTTAGTTATTCCTCTTATATGTTTTACATTAATTTCAATAGTATTGTTATCATCATTTCTATTTATTTCCACTTGTGGTTTTGTATTTGCCTCAACAACTTCATTTATTTTATCTTTTGCATATACACTACAACTTATCATGCATATTCCTAATATAATTATACATATTGAAAAAAATGATACAATTGCCTTTACTGGTAATACTTTTTTTTCTTTTTTTATCTTTATTTTTTCTTCTCCTGTAATTAATATCTGATTCACAAAATCACCTCATAACTATTCTTGCTCGATTATATCATAAGCATTTTTAGTTGTAAATATTTATTACAGAAAAACTGTCAGAAGGTGCATCCCATCTGACAGTTTTATATTATATTATGAATTTTTTAATAAGAACAACTCCTACTAAAACTATTGCTAATAATCCTGTTGCTAATGTAAAGTATGTTTTTACTATACCTGTTGTTATTGCCAATATAACTTTTGCTATATCTATATCATCTTCTCCTTCTTTTCTATTATCTGGTGTTGAATCCCTATCTGGTACACCATATTCATTTTTATCTTGAGAAATTTCTGCTGTATTAGTTTTTAATGCCAAGTTATCTGGCCCATTAATCCAAGTAAGTATAACTTCTACTGTTGCACTTTCTCCCGGCTGTAATAGTGTATTTTCTAATTGACTTGTTGCTATTACATTATCTCCTTTTTCAGTCCATAATGGATTATCTGAAGCTTCAAATTTTAATCCTTCTGGTATATAGTCTTTAATTTCTGTTGCATATCCTGGAATATCACCTTCGTTAGTAATTGTTATTCCATAACCAAATTTTACTACAACTTGATTTAATTTCTTTTTATGTAATTCTACTTTAACTACTGGTTCTGGATTTTCATGGCCATTATATCCTGTATTAGATACTTTTTCTTTTCCATCTTCAATAACTATTACTTTTGATACGAATTTTAACAATGCTAAATCAAAATATTCAACTTTAACATTTTCTACATCTTGATCGTCTTCGCCTTCATTCCATTCTCCTGGTACTGAATCAATATCTTTTATTGGATCTCCATTCTCGTCACTATCATCTGATATTTGAGCATGGTTTGTAATTATTGTAGTATTTGAGTTTGGATCTTTTACTTTAAATGCTATTTTTACATCTTTGTAATTTAAGTCTGTTCCATTAAATGCTTTTATTAGTTTATCTGTTCCATTATTTTTTGCTAAATATGTAGTTTTAATTTTTACTGCTTCTTCTGGATTTGTTGTTTCTTTTCCATCTTTATCATACATTTTCCACATATAATTAACATTTGTTTCTTCATCTGGTAAATATTCTAAATAATCTGGAATATCGTCTTCTATTTCACTTGCATATCCATCAATATTACCTTCATTAAATATTCTTAATGTGTATATTATTGTGTCATCTACATGTACTGTTAATGGATCTTTACTATGTTCATATGTAATTTTTCCATTTTCAATATTTGGTTGTGGCACTCTTGATGTTACTTCTTTTCCTTGTACTTCTGTTATAAATTTTCTTAAAGCTAAGTCAAAGTTTAATTTAGCATTTTCTACTTGATATGGAATCTTTTCTTCATTGTAACTATCTTTGTTTATTACAACTTCAATTGGACCACTATGTTTTTTATATCCTGCTGGTGCTTCAATTTCTGCTACCCAATATTTTGTACTTGCTTGGTCAGCATCATATTCATATGTTCCATTTGGAGTCTTATTACTTTCATTAGACTTCGCATCTCCACCATATTGTAGACCTGTGAATCTAACAATACCTTTTTCGTCTGATTCTGCTGTTGCAATTACATTTTTATTATTTTTTGCATCTTCTTCTGTTGCATATATTCCAAATTTAGCTCCTGCTAATGAAACTTTTTGATCATTTGCAACATAGTATTTATATAATGTTACTCCACCTGTATGAACTTCTGGTTTTTCTGATTCTTTTACAACTTTATTATCACTTGCTGAATTTTTATATTCAAGTTTTGCTTGGTTTTCTATTTGTTCACCCATTGCTGCTAATAATTTTCCATTCTCATCTTTAGCAAATGTTGTTTTAAATGTTACTTGAATTTTTTCTCCAGCATTATTTCTTATTTTATCAGAAGCATTCATAGAATTATCTGTATCTATAAATGTTAATGTCATTGTTCCTGAATTTGTTTTATCTTTAACTCCTGATTCATTTTCTGTATAAGTTATTTTATAGTCTGTTCCTTCTGTTAATTTAGAATTTCCAGCTTTAACTGAAACATTTTCTATTCCTTCAAATTTTAATCTATAATCAATATCATCAACTATATCATAGAATTTGTATTCATCAATATTTTTTGGAATATCTGATTCTATTACCCAAGTATGTACTTCATCTGCATTATATCCAGAATCTTGGTTTGTAACGTCTTTTACTCCTTTATGTATGTCAGGATTTTTATAGTTTTTAACTTCAACATATATATTTCCGTCATCATTTAAATATACATTTGCATCTTTATTTCCAGTTATATCATTTCCTTTTGAATCTACTACAGTATATTTCATACTCTTTTCATATCCTGAACCATCATCTTTTATTTTTTTAGAAACTGTTATTGTTATTGTTCCATCAAATTCACAATATTCATCTGGTGCTTTTGTTTCTTTTATAACATATACATCATCTGTTAAATGGTCTGCATCAACTGGCATATCTTTAGCAATTGTTAATCTACCAGTTATTTCTTTTTCTTCTGTTTGACCATTTGTTGTTACTTCAAATTTCGCTGTTGAATTTAATTGTTCACCATCTTTGTCTTCTTTTATTAAAACTAAATCATATTTTCCTGGTGCTCTAACTTTAATTCTTTCAAAATCTTCATCATCTTCAAAGTCTCTATCTGGATTTACGAAGTTGTCTGGTGTTGAATCTATATCATCTATTGGATTTCCATTTTCATCACTATCATCAGCTATTTGAGCATAATTTACTAATACTCTATCAGATGTCGCATTTTCTGTTACTCTACATAGTACTTGTGCATCTAAATAATCTGGATTTTCTGGATTTGTTGTGCTTATAGCTCCATCTTTCTTTAATGCATTTAAAAGATTTGCTTTATAATTTGCATCTCCTTCTACTGCATTTAATTCAGCCCCTTGACCTTTAGCAAACCATGTTGTTGAAACAACTTGTCTTCCATCTGAATCTATTCCATCAAGATTCCATTTTCCATTATATTCTTCATTACCAACAACAAATTCTAGTCCTATTGGTAATGTGTCTTTTATTTTGCTTGCATATCCATTAACTTCACCTTCATTATATACTCTAATTGTATATAGTACATAATCTCCAGGTTCTACTATTAATGCTTCTTTATCATCTTGTTTATATGTTATTTTTCCTGTTTCTTTATTTATGTTTGTTGCTACTGGTGCTCTTAAATATGTTCCATCAATATTTTTATTATCTGTTACATATTCTCCATTTTCAATTGTTTGATCTTTACTTATTGCTGCAATATGTTTAAATAATGCTAAGTCAAATATTTTTTCTTCTGGCATTATTACTAATTTTTCAAAATCGTCATCATCTTGTTGGCCTTCATAATGATATTTACTATCTGTTAAGTCATCTTTATTATTTGAGTTTCCTTTATAGTTTGACATGTTGTCTTTATTTACATTTGGTTTTGTACTTGGTTCTGAATCTCTATCAGCACCTTTTTGATTTGTAATTGTAGTTTTGTCATCTGAATTATATTCTTCATCTATCCATGCAACATTTGTCAATACTATTTGATTTTTTGTATCTGGCTCTTGTGCTACTTTACATTTTATCTCCATTGTTTCATAATCCAAATTCCCTTCTGTATAAGCATTTAATGTTTTTGCTGGATTTTCTGTTGTATTAACTATTGTTAATGTTATTTGATTTGTTACAGTATTATATGCTAATTTGTAAGTATTTTTTGTATTACCTGATTTATCTTTTGATATGACTGTTGATGAATTATTTGGTGAATTTATTAATCCTGTTGGTAATTGGTCTACTACTTTTGTAGCATATCCTGCTTTATTTCCTTCATTATAGATTGAAATATTATATGTTACTTCATCTTTATCTTTAACTGTTACTGGATCTTTTCTATGTTTATATGTAGCAGTTGTTCCTGTTTTTAATGTTGATAAATCTATATTGGGAACTCTTGTATTTGATACATTTGTGCTATTTACTTGTGTTATATATTTACGTAATGCTAAATCAAATTCTTCTGGTTGTGCTTCAAATTCTGTCGGTACAGTTTCTTGTTTTCTTGTTACTTCTACAATTGGTTGTTCTGCTTTTAGTTTTATTGAATCTGAATCTTCTGTTCCATTTAGCCATAATGTTTTCTTTGTTGTTTCTTGTGTTACATTGATTTTTACATTTACTTTTTCTATTCCATCTCTTGGAACTGATATGTAAAATTCTCCTTTTCCTATAAGGTTTTGTATGTTTTGTTGGTTTAATTCAGTTCCTTTACTATCTGTAAATTTATATCCTGTAATTTTATTATTACTTTGGTTTGTTACTTCTATTGCTACTGTTCCTGATGTTGATCCTTCTATTTTTATTGGACCTACTACATAGTTTGAACCAACTCTTGTTGTTGTTAATCTATATTTACCATTTGAGTTTTGTGTTAGACCTATTGTGTTTATTGTTGTTCCTTTATTTATTGTATAATTATTTTCAGCTGTATATTGATTTGCATTTTTTGCAGCTGCATCAATTAAATAATTATATAATACCATGGCTTGTTCATTTCTAAGTGCTCCAATGTCAGTTGTTGCAAACTTATTATAATCTGATAATGCTTGATATGTTGTTCCATCTGTTGATATATTTAACCAATCTACTGAATCTTTTTTATTGAATACTGCATCATTTGTTTTGTCTTCCATATAGTTTGTATAATACCATATTACCGCTCTTTGTATTGCTTTTATATCTGAATCTTTTATTAAATTTGCTTCATTATATTCTGCTGCTCCTGATACTAAATTACTATAATCATAACCTTCAACAGCTTCATAATAATACATATTTTCTGTTGAATCATATTTAATTCCAATCTTATTTAAAAATTCTTTTTTATCAGTTTGCCCTTCTATATATGAATTGTCTAATATCCATAATAATTCTCTATAATGACCTTCTTCTGTTAATAGTTTTTTTACTACACTATCTGCATCATTACTGTTTCCTACGATTTTATTTAGTAAATTTTGTCTATCTGCCTGTAAATCATATGATAAATTATATGCAACTTTTGTGTCTTTGTTATTATTCCATGATTCACCATAATTAGCTTTTATACAATATAAATTTCTTTGTTCTCTACTAGCACTTGTAGCACTAGCTGAATCATATGTAGTGATATTCCATATGTATGCATTTGTTGCTGGATGTCCAGCATCTGTAGTTGGATTTCCTATTGCATATCCTATCCCCTTTGTATCAAGTTTAGTTAAATTAACATATATTGTTTCTCCTGTATTAGCATAACTTATTATATAGCTTAATAAAAATGCTATTATTGCCATCACTATTACTACTAAACAAACCTTTTTATTTTTCATTTAATTCATCCTTTCTCTTTCCGAGTTTCATACATTATCTATTATACTTCTTTTTATGAATAAAATCAATATTTTTACATATATTTTATTGATTTTCTTTTGGAGGTTTTAGTGTGAAATTTTATAAATTTTTAATATCTTTAATTATTATTTTGACTTTATCAATTCATCCAGTATTAGCAGATGATGAAGAATATGAATTATCTACTGATTTTTCATCTATAACAGTTTCATCTGTTAATACTTCAGTACCTACTATAAACTCTAGGTCTGCAATAATTTATGATCGTTTATCAGGTTCTGTTCTATACGGAAAAGCTGAAAATGAAAAACGAAAAATGGCTTCAACTACAAAAATCATGACAGCAATTATTATTATAGAAAATTCAAATCTAGATGATATCGTAACAATTTCTCAAAAAGCTGCGGGAACAGGTGGTTCACGCCTTGGCCTTCACTCAAATGATAAAATTTCTATAAGAGATTTACTTTATGGCTTATTACTATGTTCTGGTAACGATTCTGCCGTTGCTCTTGCTGAAACTATTGGTGGTAGTGTTGAAGAATTTGCTAATTTAATGAATCAAAAAGCTATCAGTCTTGGCCTTAATTTCACTCATTTTGTTACACCTCATGGACTTGATAATGATGACCATTATACAACAGCTTATGAATTAGCATTAATTACTGACTATGCTTTAAAAAATGACATTTTTTGCAATTTAGTTGGTAGTAAAACTCATACCATTTTAATTAATAACCAACCCAAAACTTTATCTAATACAAATGAACTTCTTGGCAATTTAAATGGTGTTTATGGTGTAAAGACGGGTTTTACTAATGGTGCTAATAGATGTTTAGTAACTTCCGTAAAACGCAATAATATGGATTTAATCTGCATAGTTCTTGGTGCTGATACTAAAAAAGATAGAACCAAAGATAGTATAGCCTTAATTGAATATACATTTAAAAATTTTCAATTAATAAATATTCAAGAAAAAATAGTCAATGAATTTTCAAATTGGAAAATATGCAATTCTTCTAGTATAAATGTAAAAAAAGGTTTTTATAAAAATGTAGATATTGTTTTAGAAGACTTACCTTATAATTTTTTACCTATAAATAGTAATCATCCTAATGATATTAGCATATATATATACTGTAATCCAAATCTCGAAGCTCCACTGCCAGCTAAATCTAGTATAGGTTATTTGACTGTTAGTATAGATAACAAAACTGTTTTAACACTAACTATCTATAATTCTAATGAAATTTCTAAAAAAGTCCCTATCAATTTTTATAAGGATTTATTATCAGAATATCCTTTTTATCTAGAAAGCTTATTTTATTAAGACTTTCAATACCAAGATATAAAAAGTATTAATTTCAAATACATCTTTTTATGAATTTAACATCAATCTCTTGACAAACAATAAATATTTTGGTATTATAATTAAGCTTACAGTTGCAGGTATAGTTTAGTGGTAAAACATAACCTTGCCAAGGTTAAGTTACGGGTCCGATTCCCGTTACCTGCTCCATTTTTATGTAAGTTATCTGACGGCGATATAGCCAAGTGGTAAGGCACGAGTCTGCAAAACTCTGATCCCCGGTTCGAATCCGGGTGTCGCCTCCATAAAAGTTCAAAGAGAAAGCATTGAAATATCAATACTTTCTCTTTTATTATTTTTACACTCATCAATAATTTTATCAAAATCAGTAAACTTGTCAAATTAACGTTTCTATGGTATAATATTAATGGTAGTGCAAATCTATTAATTTTAATATGATTTTTGGTTGGAAATGATTTGATATGAATACAAGGAGGACAAGGAGGACAACTATGAAAAAATTAAATATCTTATTTCCTATTAAAAAGAAAAATATACTGAATGAGGTTAGAAAAGAAACGTTAAAAAAATATGGCAAGGAAATCGTTTCATATGAATTTAATTCTATTGACAAAGAAATGGTAACTCTTTATATAAAAATAGAAGAAAAATGGTTATTTGTAACTGCATCTTTGTCAGATATCTCCAAAACAATAACATATTGTGAAGACTTATCATTTTAATATTGAATATACAAATTCAAAAAATTATTTCAGACCAAAATCGATTCTCCAATAACAAATGTAAGGAGGAACAGAAATGAATATTAAGTTACCTTATGATCTTGGAACTGTTGTAACATGCAATGAATCTGGAAAAGACATTTATGCTAAGGTCGATCATTATATTATAGACAAAAAGATATATGTTGTCTTAATGTTGGATTATAATACCGACCCAAGGTTATCTCGCAAGTTAGATTTAGAATATTTTCAAAACAAATGGCATGTAAAATAAACTTAATATTAAAAAAGACTTCAGTACAAAAGTGAAGTCTTTTTTCTTTCATTCTTTTTTGTTTTTAGTTTGTTACTTTTCTATTTTTTCTATAATATTCAGCGATTAATTCATCTAATTCAATACTTAATTGATATATTACACTATAGTCTTTTCCTGTAACAATACTTTCATTTAATTTATCTCTTAATTTACATATTTCTTCATTTAACATACAGCATCTCTCCTTTTTTTACAATTATTTATCTGTATGTTTATAAAATAACATATTATCTATATTACAGTCAATAAAATATTTCATTTTTTTTACTTTTCGTACGTCGTTTTTCATTGAATTTTAACGTATTTCGACACATTACTACATTTTACGTCATTATTCTTTTTTATTCTATGTTACACAATTGTAATCTAATTACAATTATGCCTTTTTTATTACAGAAATTATCATCTTTTTGTCATCAAATATTTCTTTTAATATTTGCTCAGCAAATTCTTCATTTATAGTAGTTATTTCCTCCAAGTAATCAAAACTATTTATTTCTTTAAAATAGTCTGCTAAAAACATTCTAGCTATATCTGCTGTATCATTATATTCTTTTACATAGTCTCCATATATTCTTTTTTTAATTCTATTAAATGCTTCTGAATCTAATGGTTGTTGTTTCATTTCTTTAACAGTATTTTTAAACATTTCATACACTTTTTCTGGATTTGGAGATTGTCCTGTAATCAATATATGTGCATAACCTCTTGAGAATTCATAATCTAAACTTGGAACACCGAACAATATTCCATCGTCATATAATTTTTTGTATAAGTCTGAACTCTTGCCAATTATCATATTTAATAATATTTCTATTGCTATATGCTTTCTAACTCTTTCTTTTGTATCTACAATTTTATCTTTTATTCCTATTGTAAATAATGGCTGACTTACATCCATGTTTTGTTCAATTTTTTCTTTTACTATCTCTGCTGGTTCCTCTGGATAAATTCTTTTAATCTCACCATTTGCTTTCTTATCTACTAATCTATTTTTAACCTCTTCCATTAAGTTTTCTGTTTCAAAATCTCCACAAAATACCATTGCCATATTTGATGGATTGTAAAATGTATTATAACATTTATATAAAATATCTTTGTCTATATGACTTATTGTTTCGATTGTTCCTGTTATATCTAATTTTACAGGATGTTCATGATACATCGCTTCTAATGCATTTAAATATACTCTCCACTCAGGATAATCATCATACATCATTATTTCCTGTCCAATTATTCCTTTTTCTTTTTCTACATTTTCATCTGTAAAATATGGATGTTGTACATAATCCATTAATTCATCTAATGCAGGATAAAAATTTTCTGTACATTCAAACAAATATGCTGTATGATCATTTGTTGTATATGCATTTGCATCAACTCCTAATGCTGTAAGTGTATCTAAGCTATTTACTCCGCTTTCTTGTTCAAACATTTTATGTTCTAAAAAGTGTGCTACCCCTTTAGGAACTTCTGTCTCCTCTGTCTCTCCCGGAATTACAAATTTACTGTCATTAGATCCATAATTAGTTCCCCATATAACATACTTTTTTTGAATTCCTTTTTTAGGAATAATCATTACAGTTAATCCATTTTCTAATTTGTCAATATATAACTTTTCTTTTACTTTAGAATTTTCTATAATTTTCATTTATCTCTTCCTTTCTGTTTTAGGCGTATAATTCTATTGATTTTTTAAAAAATATACAGTATTTATAGCAATAGATTTTGCAACTTTTATTATATTTTCTTTTGATACCTTATTTATTTTTTCCATATATTCTTCTTCTGTTGTTGTTATATTAGTTAATTCATGTCCAAAAAGATATGTTATTTGAGTATCTTGTTCGTCATCAATACTTTTTATTACAGATATTATCCCTTTTTTTGCATTTGCAATATCTTCATCTGTAAAAATTCCATTTTTCATATCTTCTAACTGCTTTTTGATTATTTCCATTGCTTTTTGATAATTTTTGATTTCTATTCCACATTTGATAAATATATTACTTTTATATCTTATATAATTTGATCCTGCAGTATATGCTAAACTTGCTTTTTCTCTTACTTCTTGGAACATTTTTGAATTTGCAGATCCTCCTAGTATCGCATTATATACTACTGCATCATACATCTGGCTTTCATCTTCTAAATGTAAATCAGCTCCTATAACTATTTTTCCTTGCGTTACATCCATCTCTTCTATTATTTCTTTTTCTTCAACATTTTCTTTTTCTTCTATTTTATTTAATATATATTGTGTTTCTCTATCTGGTAATTTTTGAATATTTTCATTTTCTTCTACTATTTTAGTTACTTCGTTTACATTTCCTGAAACAAATATGTCTATTTTGCATTCAGAAATCATTTTTTTATAATATTTATATAGATTTTCAGCTGTAATTTTTTCTAAGTCTTCTATATAACCATATTTATAAAGTCCATATGATTTATCTTTATACATTTCTTCAAGACATCTATCAAATGCATATCTTGCTTTATTGTCAGCTTTGCCATTTATAATTCTTTTTATATTTTCTTTTTCTTGATCTATATATTCTTGTTTAAAAGAATTGTTTTCTATTAACGGATTGAATATTATTTCTAACAATTTTTCTATTGCTGTTTTCAACATATTTTCATCTTTTTGTGGAATATAATTATCATTTATTGTTTCTATATAAAATTTTAATACATGATTATCTCCTGTTTTATCTATTCCACAATTAAAGCTTGCTCCATACATTTCTTCCATATCTTTGCTTATCTGCGCTAATGTTGGCATGTTTTTACTTCCTCTTCTTAATACTGCAGATATCAATGCATTTTTTGTTACATTTTCTCTAGTAATTGGCATAGTTAAAAATACAGCTATTAAATTTGTTTTAAATTTGTCTGTTTGTATCTCATGCAATTTGATTCCTTTTTTTATCTCTTTCTCTTTATATTGCATTTTTATCATTCCTTTCCATTTTTGCTAATATATAGTATAATATATTTCTAACTAATTATTCAAGTTTTTTATTTAATTTAGTATTTATTGTAATAAAAATCCTCCGGCATAGCCGGAGGTATTTTACTCATAACGCCCATAGGGCTATGTTACAAGCAGAGCCTCAA